>NZ_JANYGG010000107.1 GCF_025362505.1 Sphingomonas sp.
AGTCCTCTCCTGGCACCAGCGGCCGTTCCGACTTCATCATGCGGCAAAGGCCAGGTCGGCTTGGTCGAGTCGCCGAGAAACTCCTGACCTACGAGCCTCTAACGATCGAACGCCTGCGGAGCAGCAGATAGGCGGCGGGCAGGACCAGCATCGAGAGCAAGGGCGCGGTGATCATTCCGCCAATCATCGGCGCGGCGATCCGGCTCATTACCTCTGACCCGGCGCCAGTGCCGATCAGGATCGGGAACAGACCGGCGAGGATCACCGCGACGGTCATCGCCTTGGGGCGGACACGGAGCAACGCCCCTTCGCGCACCGCCGACGCGATCCCTTCGGCGTCGACATCCGGACCGCGTTCGGCGAGTGCGTGCTTCAGATAAATCAGCATGACAACGCCAAATTCGGCGGAAACCCCGGCCAGCGCGATAAAGCCGACCCCGGTCGCGACCGATTGGGCATAGCCGAGCAGGTAGAGAAGCCACAGTCCGCCAGTCAAAGCGAACGGCAGGGTCCCCATGATCAGCGCGGCTTCGTCGAGCCTTCTGAATGTCGCGTAGAGCAGAAGAAAGATGATCAGCAGGGTCACCGGTATGACGATCTTGAGCCGCGCGACCGCGCGCTGGAGGAACTCGAACTGGCCGGTGTAGGCGACGCTGACACCGGGGGGCAGCTTGACCTGGCTCGCGACCGCGCGCTGGAGGTCACCAACGATCGAGACCAGATCGCGCCCGCGCCCATCGATATAGATCCACGTCGCCGGGCGGCCATTTTCGCTGCGCAGCATCGGCGGACCCTCGCTAACGCGAATATTGGCCACCGCGCCGAGGGTGGTCTGTTGCAGCGACGGGGTCAGCACCGGCAGGTTGCGCAGCGCGTCGAGATTGTCGCGCAGCTCGCGCGGATAGCGCACGCTGATCGGGTAGCGCGCGAGCCCTTCGACGGTCTGTCCGATGGTCTCGCCCCCGATAGCGCCTGACACGATCGATTGGACGTCGGCGACGTTGAGCCCGAAGCGCGACGCTGCGGCGCGATTGATATCGACATCGATGTAACGACCGCCGGTGAGCCGCTCGGCCAGCGCCGAACTGACACCGGGCACGGTCTTCGCGACTTGCTCGATCTGGCGCGCAGTCCGGTCGATTTCCGCCAAGTCGGACCCCGACACCTTGATCCCGATCGGGCTCTTGATCCCGGTCGACAGCATATCGATCCGGTTGCGGATCGGCGGGATCCAGAAATTGGCGAGCCCGGGCACTTTCACGACATGGTCGAGCTCGTCGATCAGCCGCTCCTGCGTCATGCCCGCGCGCCATTGCTCCTTGGGCTTAAAGCGGATGGTGGTCTCGAACATTTCGAGATTGGCCGGATCGGTCGCGGTTTCGGCGCGTCCCGACTTGCCGAACACGCTGTCGACCTCGGGGACGGTCTTGATCAGCCGGTCGGTCTGCTGGAGCAGTCGCGCGGCCGTCGCGGTGGACAGCCCGGGCAGAGCCGACGGCATGTACAAAAGATCGCCCTCGCTCATCTGCGGCATGAACTCGCCGCCGAGCTGGCTGATCGGCCACAGGCTGGTCGCGAAGATCAGGCCCGCGATGACCAGCACCTGCTTGGGCCGCCTGATCGCCCAGTCGATCGCCGGGCGATAGACACGGGTTAGCGTTCGATTGATCGGATTGTCGTCCTCAGATGGAATCTTGCCACGGATCAGAAACCCCATCAGCACCGGGATCAGCGTGATCGACAGGATCGCCGCGCCGGCCATCGCATAGGTCTTGGTGAATGCGAGCGGAGCAAACAGCCGACCTTCCTGCCCTTGAAGCGAGAAAACCGGGATAAACGAAAGGGTGATGATCACCAAGCTGATGAACAGCGCCGGCCCGACCTCGGCGGCGGCGGCGGTGATCACCTTCCATCGCTCCTGATCGCCGATTAGACGATCGGGATGGTCCCGCGCCCAGCGTTCGAGATGCTTGTGGGCGTTTTCGATCATTACGACCGCTGCATCGACCATCGCGCCGATCGCGATGGCGATCCCGCCCAATGACATGATGTTGGCGTTGACGCCCTGCACGCGCATCACGATCAGCGCCATGAGGATGCCGAGCGGCAGCGTCAGAATCGCGACCAGCGCCGAACGCGCGTGCCACAGGAACAGCCCGCAGACGATCGCGACGACGATGAACTCCTCGAACAGTTTGCTCGTGAGATTGTCGATCGCGCGGTCGATCAGGCCCGAGCGATCATAGGTGGTGACGATCTCCACGCCCGGCGGCAGGCTCTTCTTCAGCTCCGCGAGCTTCCGGGTGACCCCGTCGATCACCTCGCGGGCGTTCTTGCCCTGGCGAAGGACGACGATCCCGCCGGTGACCTCGCCTTCGCCGTTGAGCTCGGCGATGCCGCGGCGCATTTCGGGGCCAAGCTGGATCGTCGCGACGTCGCCCAGCCGCACCGGCACACCGCCCGCCGCGGCCTTCAACGGGATCGCGCGGAAATCGTCGAGCGATGTCAGATAGCCACTCGCTCGAACGACATATTCGGCCTCGGCCATCTCGACCACCGAACCGCCGGTTTCCTGGTTGGCGCGCTGGATCGCCTCGGTTGCCGCCGCCTGAGTGATCCCATAACTGACCATCTTCGCGGGATCGAGCACCACCTGATACTGCTTGACCATGCCGCCGACGGTCGCGACCTCGGCCACGCCGGGAACGCTCTTCAGCTCGTAGCGGAGGAACCAGTCCTGGATGCTGCGCAGCTGCGACAGGTCGTGTCGCCCGGTTCGGTCGAACAGCGCATATTCGTAAATCCAGCCGACCCCGGTCGCGTCGGGGCCGAGCGAGGTCGTCGCGCCCGGAGGTAGCCGCCCTTGAACCTGGCTGAGATATTCGAGCACCCGCGAGCGCGCCCAGTAAAGGTCCGTGCCATCCTCGAACAGGACATAGACGAAGCTGTCGCCGACGAACGAATAACCGCGCACGACGCGGGCGCCCGGCACCGACAGCATCGTCGTTGCCAACGGATAGGTTACCTGGTTCTCGACAATCTGCGGCGCCTGGCCGGGGTAGGAGGTCCGGATGATGACCTGGACGTCGGACAGATCGGGCAGCGCATCGACGGCGGTCGTGCGCACCGCGACGATGCCGACTGCGACCAGCAGCGCCGCCAACAGCAGGACGAGGATGCGCGCCTTGACCGAGGCGTGGATTATCCGCGCGATCATCGGGCGTCGCCGCCGATCGGGCGCGCCGGGACGTCGCTCAGGCTGGCTTCCGAATCGATCAGGAACTGGCCCGAGGCGACCACTTTTTCGCCCTCGGCTAGTCCGGCCAGAATGACCGTCTGTCCGTCGGCTTCCTGGCCAGTGCGGACCTCGGCCGAGCGATAACGACCGCCTTTCTGCGCCAGCATCACCAGCGTTCGCTTGCCGGTTCGGATCACCGCTTCGCTGGGCACAAGCAGGCCGCCCTGGGTTGCTTCGTTAAGATGCACAGTCGCGAACATTCCGGGGCGCAACCTGCCGCTGTCGTTGCGAAGTTCGATCCGCAGCGTGAGCGTCCGGCTGTCGGCCTGCGCGGTCGGCAGGACCGCGATCACGCGGCCGAAGAATTTCTCCCCGGGAAAGGTGGCGAATTCGGCGGTCGCAGATTGGCGCGATTGCAGCCTGCCAGCCAGCGCCTCGGGAACGGCGGCATTGAGCCACACCGTGCTCAGCCCGGATATTTGAGCAAGGGTCTGCCCCGCAGCAAGGGTCATGCCGCGTCGAACGTCCAGGCTCTGGATCACGCCGCCGATCGGGGCGGTGATCGTCGTAATGGCGCGGACCCGGCCGCCGCGTTCGACGCGCGAGACCTGGCCTTCGGACATTCCCAACAGCCTCAAGCGCTGACGCGAGGCGGCGGTCAGGGCGCGATCCCCAACTCGCCTGACCGCAAGATATTCGGTTTGCGCGCCACCCCATTCAGGTACGAGAATGTCGGCAATCGGCGACCCCGCGCCGACCACGTCGCCTGGAGCCCGAGCATAGACGCGCTCAACAAATCCGCCAGCCCGCGACTGAACGATGGCAACGTCGCGTTGGTTGAAGTCGACCACGCCGGTGACATTGAGTGCGCTGGTCAGTGTCCCGAGACGCGCTGCGACCACCCGCATGCCAAGGTTCTGCATGGCGGACGGATCGACCGTAACGCCGAGCCCCGTGTTATTTCCCTCGCTCGCGTATTTCGGGCGAAGGGTCATCCCCATCGAGGAGAGACCGGGTCCGTCGTGACGCTCATTGGGGACCATTGGGTCATACCAGTAAAGTATCCTGCCGCGTTCGGCGGTAGTAGCTGGGGGAGCGTCCGGCGCCGTCCATCGCGCGACCCCGAACCCGATCGCGCCGCTCGCCACGACCGCCAAAATCGCGACACGACCGCGCGGGCTATTAAAGACGTTCATTGGTCATCGCCCAAATAAGTCATTTTCAATCGCACTGCGTCGGTCGCGACCGCCGCTTCGCGGTCGATCACCGTGAGCGTCGTGTCGGCGAGCGCAACATGCGCGTCGATGATGTCGGCGAGGCTGGCGCGGCCGGATGCGAAGCTCGCGGTCTCGAGCGCCACGCGCTGCTCGGCGAGCGGCTGCAGGACATCGCGGGCCCGCTCCCATTGGTCATGGTGCATTCGATGGTCGGCCAGCGCCGCGGCCAGGTCGGCCTCCAACGCTCGCCTCGCCGCGTCGCGGCGCGCGCCAGTCCGGACGGATTGAAGTTGCGCCGCGGCAATTAGCGGGTCCTGTCGGTGCCTGGAGAAAAACGGGAGGGTCATCGAAACGCCGGCCGAGACATAATCGCCGAAGCGCGGATCACGGTGCTGGTAGGCGACGTCGATCCCGAAGTCGGGACGTTTTCCGGCGCGCGCGAGCGCCACCTCGGCGTCGTTCTGATCGGATTGCGATGCAATCACGGCAAGGGTCGGATGGCGTTCCAACGCGCGCTGCAGCGCCCCGGTATCCAGCGAGATATCGGGCATGGCGCCGGTGACCTCGGGATCAGGATCACCGGTCCAGCGCGTCAGTTCGGCGCGCGCGCGGTCAGCCTCGGCCACCTGTTCGCTTCGGCGGTCGGCGAGGGTGGCCAGCGCGACGCGGCCAGAAAGAGTTTGGGCCGGGCGCGCCGCGCCGGACGCTAGTGCCGCCGGCGCGGTATCCACATAACGTCTCAGTCGAGCGGCAATCTCGTCGAGCGCCGCCATCCGCTTGCCGGCATAAGCGAGGTTGATCCAGCCAACCGCCGCGCCGACCGCAACGCTGCGTTCCTCGACGCCCGTCTCGGCTCTCGCGGCGCTGATATTGGAGCGAGCTCGGGCTATTTCGGCGCGGCGCTTGGCTGGATTGGGGAAGTCCTGCGAAAGCCCGAGCTTGACCCAGGTGAAATCGTCCCGCGACGGCTTGAACGCAAGCGGCCCAGAGATGGGAAAGCTTTCGACGGCGATCGACGCTTTGGGATCGGGCAGCCGTCCGGCGGCGTCCGCGGCGGCACTCGCCGCATCGACGCCGATTGCGCTCGCCTTCAGCGACGGCGCGGTGCTTCTCGCCGCTCGAAGCGCCGCGTCGAACGTCAATGGCGCGGCGTAGGCCGGCCACGGCGCGATCGTTGCCAATAATGCGAAAATTCGAAAGTTCATGACCGCTATTCCTGCGCATAGGATTCCTGCCCCGGACGGAGTCCGGGCGTGGATTCAGAGCAGGGAAGCGGGCGGCTCCTGTTCCGGAGCGATCGAGCGATCGTTGGGCTTGTGAGGCGAAGGCCAGATTACGACTGACTGTTCAATCGATAGGCGCGGGGCAATGAGCAGCGCGGGCTCGATCATCGCTGACGTCGTGCAGCCGACCATCGCGTCACATCCCGAAGGAATATGTTTGGCTTCGGGAGTGCCAGGGGCTTTTGGCATCGCCATCATCGCGCACGCGTCATCGTTGGCGGCCTGGAACTCCATCATTTCGGGACAGGGCCGTGTCGAAGCGACAGCGGTTCCCTGGCCGACCAGGCCCATGACCGCTCCAATGAGCAATGCGAGGTGCAGTAACCGTTTCACGACCGTTCGATGCATAGAGGAGATAGGTTGCCCGTCAATTACGTTGCCGTCAGTCGCGGGTGCCAAACGACCCATTTCCCTCAAACCGAATGCGCCGGGGCTTGCTTGCAATGTTCGTCGAGCGACGTTTCGAGCTGGATCGTACAGTGGTGGATGCCGAACCTTGCCTCGAGCATCGCCGAGGCGTCATGCAGGAAATCATCGCCGGGGTGTCCTTCGGGACGGACCAGGTGCGCGGTCAAGGCGACTTCGGTCGTGCTCATCGGCCAGATGTGAAGGTCGTGCACGACGGTCACACCAGGAAGGGCCGAGAGCGCGGCCGTCACATCGCCGGGAGTGATTCCCGCCGGGACCGCGTCGAGCGACATCGACACGGAGTCGCGCAGGAGACCCCATGTCCCAATCACGATCACGGCGACAATGACGAGGCTCACGACTGGATCGAGCCATACCCACCCAGTTCGAAGAATGACCAGTCCCGCGATCACGACCCCAGCGGATACCGCGGCGTCCGCTGCCATGTGCAGAAAAGCTCCGCGGATATTGATGTCGCCCTTTCCGCCGGCAAAAAGCAAGGCGGCAACGCCGTTGACGACAATGCCAACCCCAGCCACCGCCATCACCGTTCCGCCACCGACCGGCTGCGGATTGCCGAGCCTTCGGACCGCCTCGAACGCGATTGCGCCGACGGCAATCAGCAGAAACACCGCGTTGAACAATGCCGCAAGAATAGATGAACGACGCAGGCCATAGGTGTATCGAGCGCTCGGGCGGCGCTTGACCAGTATCGTGGCGCCCCAGGCCACGCATAGCCCGAGCACGTCCGACAGATTATGCCCCGCGTCTGCGATGAGCGCCACGGAATTGGACAAGATGCCGTAGGTCGCCTCGATCGCAACAAATCCGATGTTGAGAACGATGCTGACTAAAAATGCTCTCCCGTACGACGATCGTCCAGTGTCGAGTTCAGTGGCGTGATTGTGATTATGTAACATTCGTATCCAAACATTCGCTTGCATGTATCCTGACCTGGAGGATAGGTCAGATTGATGGAACATGAAAGCCATTCCGGAATCATCGTGCGCTTGAAGCGAGCGCACGGCCATCTCGCATCGGTCATCAACATGATGCAGGAAGGACGACCCTGCGTCGACCTGGCCCAACAACTGCACGCCGTGGAAAACGCGGTAGCGAACGCGAAGCGCGAATTGATCCACGACCACATCGAGCATTGCCTGGGAGACAAGATCGAGACGAGCGCGGTAGCGCCCAAGACCGCCTTGCTGGAGTTTCGGCAGCTCGCGAAATATTTCTGAGGACCGACGATGGTTTTCCGTTTCCCCGATCGGTTCGGCTTTGCCGGGACGCAACGCAACCGGTTGGCGTAATTCGACCGGAAAGGTCGGGGCCATTCCATGGACGTCCGGTACTTGCCAGAAAAACTGATGGTGCCATTGATGGTTTCGAGCGAAGTATGAACGAAGAATAGTTCAGTAAATTAATTACTTAGGTGGTCTTCGAGAACCGTGTCCCGGGTGCGATGTGGCCTTCGCGGCGGGGTTTCGCTCTGGTTGCCCGGTGAAGGCAGATGGCAAGTTGCGGCGCCGTTGCATTCCGATTTTGCATCCCGCACACTCGTGTGATCGAGCTTGAGGGCGGGGGAATCATGTCGTCAGTTAACCGGATGACGGCAGTGCGGCTCCTCCTGTCATTGCTGCTCGCCTTCGCGACGCCGGCTGCGGCGCGCGAGCCGGCGCAGTGCCGGACGGTCAAGCTGTCGGACATCGGCTGGACCGACGTGACCGCCAGCACCGCGACGCTGTCGGTGGTGCTGTCCGCGCTCGGCTACACGCCCAAGGTGACAGTACTGTCGGTGCCGGTGACGTATGCGGCGATGCGCAATCGCGATATTGACGTGTTCCTCGGAAACTGGATGCCGTCGATGGAGGCCGACCGTCATGCGTTCGTCGCCGACAAATCGGTCGACGTGCTCGGGCCGATCCTGACCGGGGCCAAATATACGCTGGCCGTGCCCGACTATCTGTACGACGCTGGCTTGCGCGATTTCGCCGATATCGCCAGGTTCGCGGGGCCGCTCGGCAACCAGATCTACGGGATCGAGCCGGGTAACGACGGCGACCGGCTGGTGCTCAAGATGATCGCCGACAATCGCTTCGGGCTGGGCGGGTTCAAGCTGGTCGAATCGAGTGAGCAGGGAATGCTCGCCGAGGTCGAGCGGGCGACCAAGGCGCGCGACCCGGTGGTGTTCCTCGGCTGGAACCCGCATCCGATGAACCTGCGCTTCAAGATGCGTTACCTGAGCGGCGGGGATGCCGTGTTCGGACCGAACTTCGGCGGGGCGTCGGTCTTCAAGAATACCCGCGCCGGCTATGTCGCGGCCTGTCCCAACGTCGGGCGGCTGGTGTCGAACATGGAGCTCAGCATCGACGAGACCAACGCGCTGATGTCGGCGATACTCGACCGGCACCAGGCTCCGACGACCGCAGCCAAGGCGTGGCTCGCGGCGCATCCCGAGCGATCGGCTCAGTGGCTGCAGGGGGTCACTACCGCCGATGGTAAGCCCGCCGCCGCCGCGCTCGCCGCCGCGGTGACCGGGGCGACGGCGTCGACACCCTTTTACCTGACCAAGTTACCGGTCGGCGACTGGATGACTGAGCTGGTCGATGCGGTGAAGACCCAAAGCTGGTTTTTCAACGGCGTGTCGGCGGTGGTGACCAACCTTGTCGGCGCGCTCACCGCGGCGCTGAACGCCGTCCCGCCGCTGGTCCTGATCGGGCTGTCGTGCGCGCTGGTGTGGTGGTTGAAACGTTCGGTCGGGTTGGCCGTGTTCGTCGGTGCCGCGCTGCTGTTCATCGTCAACCAGGGCTATTGGGCGGCGACGGTCGAGACGCTCGCGCTGGTCGGGTTCGCGACCCTGATCTCGTCGCTGATCGGCATCCCGATCGGCATTGCCGCGGGACATCGGCCGGGGCTCGGCAATGCGCTGCGCCCGGTGCTAGACCTGATGCAGACGCTGCCGACCTTCGTCTATCTGATTCCGACGCTGGTGCTGTTCGGGCTGGGGATCGTGCCGGGGCTCATCTCGACGATTATCTTCGCGCTGCCGGCGCCGGTGCGTCTGACCCAGCTCGGAATCGAATCGGTCCCGCCGGCGCTGGTCGAAGCGGGCGAGGCGTTCGGCGCGACGCGGCGCCAACTGCTGTGGAAGGTCGAGCTGCCGAGCGCGGCGCCGATGATCCAGGCCGGGATCACCCAGTGCATCATGCTCAGCCTGTCGATGGTCGTTATCGCCGCGCTGGTCGGGGCGGGGGGGCTCGGCGTGCCGGTGGTCAGGGCGCTCAACACGGTGCAGGTCGGGATGGGCTTCGAGGCCGGGTTCGCGATCGTGCTGCTGGCGATCATCCTCGACCGGGTGTCGCGCCCGGCGAAGGCCGCCCGATGAACGCGGTGGCTGGCGGAGGCCGCCCGACGAGCACGGCTATCGAGTTCCGCAACGTCGATATCCTGTTCGGTCGCCCGGCCGACTGCACGCGGGCGCTCGGCCTTCTCGACGCCGGCGCCGACCGCGCGCGGCTGTCGGCCGAAGCCAACGTCGTGCTTGGCGTGAGCAATGCCAGCCTGGCAGTGCGCGAGGGCGAGATCTCGGTGCTGATGGGGCTGTCGGGGTCGGGCAAGTCGACCCTGCTGCGCGCCGCGAACCGGCTCAACCAGCCGATCCGCGGGCAGGTGCTGATCCGCGATGGCGACGCGACGGTCGACGTCGCCAAATGCGCGCCCGACGCCCTGCGCCGGATCCGCCGGACGCGGGTGGCAATGGTGTTCCAGCAGTTCGGGCTGTTGCCGTGGCGGACGGTGCGCGAGAATGTCGGGCTGGGACTCGAACTGCAGGGCATGTCGACTGCCGAGCGCCGCGACCGGGTCGACGACAAGCTGGCGCTGGTCGGGCTGAGCGACTGGGCCGAGCGCTATGCGAGCGAGCTGTCGGGGGGCATGCAGCAGCGCGTCGGGCTGGCCCGCGCGTTCGCCACCGATGCCAGCATCCTGTTGATGGATGAACCGTTCTCGGCGCTCGATCCGCTCATCCGGACCAAGCTGCAGGACGAACTGCTCGATCTCCAGGCGCGGCTCAAGAAGACCATCCTGTTCGTCAGCCATGACCTCGACGAGGCGATGAAGCTGGGCGATCACATCTCGATCATGGACGGCGGGCGGATCGTCCAGACGGGGACGGCGGAAGACATCATCCTCCACCCGGCGAACGACCTCATCCGCGCCTTCGTGATGCACATGAACCCGCTGACGGCGCTGACCGGCGCGATGGCGATGCGCCCGTCGGATGGTCACGGCGGGGGAGAGGCCATGGACTGCGACCAGCCGCTGAGCGAGGTGTGCGCGCGGCTGGCGGTGGCGGGCGGGGCGATCACGCTGACGCGGGGGGGCGTGCCAGTCGGGCAGTGCGACGCCAGCGACGTGGTGCGGGCCCTGTCAGCCCGCACCCAGGGCTAGAGCTTACCGGCTCGAGCCGAAGCGGACGGTGGCAGTGATCCCCCACGTCCGCGGCTTCGCATAGACCCCCAGGGAGTCGCCCCAGAAGAGAGACCCGTCAAAGGCATAGCTGCGATATGCACGCTCGAAGAGGTTGTTCACAAAGACCGCCAGATCCACCTTCGAGCCTGCGGGCGAAAATCCGACCCGCACGTTTTCGACATGATAGGCCGGTTCACGCTCGACGGGGGCACACAACACCGTGAAGCAGGACTTGCCTTGGTACAGCGCATCGGCTTGCAGCGATGCTCGGCCTCCGGCGAGATCGAATTCGTAGCGCACAAGCGCATTACCCGAAAAGCTCGGCGCCTGGGGCAAATTATGGGTCACGACCGTCACCCCGTCTGGCAGCAGGACGTTCTTGACCGCGCCGTCCTGTAGTGCGCCGCTCAGCTGGATCGTAAGCCCGTCAACAGGGCGTGTCGTGAAATCGGCTTCGAGCCCTTTGATCTTGGCGGGCAGGTTGCGGACGACTTGTGTGGCAAAGACCTGCACATAGGCCTGATAGTTCTGATAATCATAATAGAAGGCCGCAAGGTTGAACGTTGTCCTGGCGCCGAGTTTCGTCTTCAAGCCGATCTCGTAAGCGTTCAGCGTTTCGGGCCGGTACGGAATGTTGTTCAGCGTATCGACGATCTGCGAGGGGAAGGGCGTCCCGGTCGAGAACGTGAAGCCGCCCGATTTACTGCCGCGGTTGTAGCTTGCGTATACCAGCGTGCCGGGTGACGGCTTCCAGTCGATTTCGGCGCGGGCAGTGAGACCGCTGTAACTGGGCGAGGCCGCACTGGGTTGTACGGTGATGAGCGCCGGATCGGCAGTGCCCGACGGATCGATGAAGCTGATGCCGCCGCGCCCGAACCGAACGGTCAGCCCGGAAATCGATTCCACCCCGACATAATCGCCGACTTTGCGGTCATGCCAGTAGCGAAGCCCCCCGATCAGCTTGATCTGGTCGCTTATCTTGAGTTCGTCCTGCGCAAAAAATGCAAAGCTTTCCGTCCGCTGGGTGAAGGCGACATCGGGGTCGTACTGGTCGAATGGGGTTGCATATTTCGCCTTGTATTTGCCGTCGATGATCATGCCAAAGGCACCGACGACGAGGTAGTTGTTCCCGAACTTGGTCGAGGCGCGGATTTCCTGCGTGTATTGGTTCGTGTTCGCGGTTTGGGAGAAAATTGTTCCCGAAGCGTAGCAGGTCACGGCTTGAGCCGGTGGTGCGCATGGCCCGGTCGTAAACGGGTCTAGAGCGACGCCGGGTTGATAGGGCAGCTCCGGCGGGCCATCGCCACCCTCGATGTAGAATTTTGACAAATGCTGGTAGTCGGAGATCGACACAAGATCGAATGCGCCCAGCGTGGCGTCGAGCCGCAGCGTGGCTGCAAACTGTTCGCGGTCGACATAGGCCGCTCCGGTCCCGGCGGTCTTCCAGGGATCGCCGCCCTGTGACGGGGTGATCGA
>NZ_JANYGG010000110.1 GCF_025362505.1 Sphingomonas sp.
CTCGCCTCGCCCGAAATCGGCGGGCACAGCTTTGCCATTTCCGCCTTGCCGGTGATCATTTTCTTCGCCGCGCTGATCTCGATCCTGTATTACATCGGCGTGATGCAACTGGTGATCCGCTGGATCGGCGGGGGGCTCGAAAAGATCACCGGGATCAGCCGGATCGAATCGCTGGGCGCGGCCTCGAACATTTTCGTTGGCCAAAGCGAGGCACCGCTGGTGATCCGGCCCTACCTTGCGGCGCTGACCCCGTCGCAACTGTTCACGGTGATGACGGTGGGCATGGCCGGGGTGGCGGGCACGATCCTGGCGGCTTATGCCAGCATGGGCGTGCGCATCGATTACCTGGTGGCCGCCGCGTTCATGTCGGCGCCGGGCGGTATCCTGATGGCCAAGCTGGTCATGCCCGACGAACCGCCCGCGCCGGTTGGCACCGCGGGCGACGCGCTGACCAATCCGCACGTCGATTCTTTTGGCCAGGCGTCGCTGCACCCGACTGCGGCGGTGGAGGACGAGGAACGCCCCGCCAACCTGATCATGGCCGCCAGCCAGGGCGCGCAGACCGGTGTGAGGCTGGCGGTGGCGGTGGGGGCGATGGTGCTGGCGTTCGTAGCGCTGGTGGCGCTGGCGAATGGCATCTTCGGCTGGCTGGGCGGGTTGGTCGGGTTCCACGGGCTGTCGTTCCAGCAAGTCGTCGGCTATGTCTTCGCGCCGATCTTCTACCTGCTCGGCGCCCCCGACTGGACCGAATCGCTCGCCGCCGGAGGCCTGTTCGGCACCAAGCTGGTGCTCAACGAATTCGTCGCGTTCATCGAACTCGGCAAGGACACCGCGCTGTCGCAGCAGACCGTGGCGCTGGTGACGTTTGCGCTTTGCGGCTTCGCCAACTTCTCGTCGATCGCGATCCAGATGGCGGTGACCGGAGGCCTCGCGCCCAACCAGCGGCCGGTGATCGCGAAGCTGGGGATCAGGGCGCTGGCGGCAGGGTCGCTCAGCAACCTGATGAGCGCGGCGCTTGCGGGGATGTTTTTGAGTTTGTAGTCTTTCCGATCCCGGTTGCCGGTATCGGTAGAACTTATGTTGACCAGGGGGCGGTCAATATGGCAATCGCCGCACGTCAGCGGGCGAGGCTGTAAACCGGACGCGTCGTCTGGCGCCAAGTGCTTGATTTGCGGGTGTAGCTCAATGGCAGAGCAGAAGCTTCCCAAGCTTACGACGAGGGTTCGATTCCCTTCACCCGCTCCATTGATTTCAAAGACTTACCGCACGGGCAATGCGGACCTCAGCGCCATTCGGTAACGTTTGGCGAGGCATATGGCGCGACGAATACCCACCAGATCCGCTCCATCGAGCGCGCAGCCAGCCCACCGGTTATGGCAAAACGGCACCAATCAGAATGAATCGACCTGCGGCACCAATCGGCGCAGCGTCAGGCTGCACAGCTCGATGGCGCGCTCCCGCGGCAATCGATCGGGCGACAGGCAATATTCCAGCCACAGGCCATCCATCACCGCCGACAGGATCGCCGCGACATCGGCATGCGGGATCCGACCGGCGGTGGGCAGGCGCGCGACGCCCGCCTGGAGCAATTCGCGCAGCCGCCGGTTAAAGTCCTCGCTGACCTTCGCGAAGTCTTGATTGTTACGCACCAGCGTCCAGAACGCCAACCAGGCGCCGAGAATATCGAAGCTTGCCCACTCGTCCGAAAACAGCACGGCGAAGAAACTGTCGAGCGCTTTCCAAGGATCGGGATCCGGGGCGCGCAATTCCTCCGCGAACCGGGCGATGAACGTGTTGCACAGTTCCAGATAGGTTTCGAGCAGCAGATTTTCGGGGTCCGTAAAATAGTGGCGAAGCAGACCGTGCGAGACACCGGCCTGACGGCAGATCTCGCGCCCCGTCGCTCCGCGAGGGCCAAGGCGCGCGAGGCAGTTGATCGTCGCGGCGAGCAGATCCTGGCGGCGCACATCCGGCGCTTGCCGACTGGCGCGACGCCGTGGGGGTTTCGGTTCGATCATCGTCCATCCTGTCCCCACGCGCCAGGCCGATCCGTGATCACGTCGCGTACCGCGCGTATGGCAATCGGCGTTCGGTTGAGCAAGGTCGGCTCAGGCGCGGCCGCGCGCTTCGTCCGCAGCGCGACGTCGGGACGATCCACAGCCAGCCCAGCTTGCCAGCGGTGGCAAGCCACAATTGTTCGGGATAAAATTCGGCCAGCACCTTTTAGCCTCGGGCCCTAGCGCCCCCGTACTAGCCGCCCGAAAAAGCTCCGGTCCGCGAGGATCTCGCGCGATGCATTATGTCCTGGCGCGCCGGTCACCCCGCCGCCCGGATGCGTACCCGCGCCGCACATATAGAGGCCCTTTAGCGGTCCGCGATAGGCGCCGTTGCCGAGCACCGGACGCGCCGCCCAGAGCTGGTCGAGCGACATATGGCCATGCATGATGTCGCCGCCGACCAGCCCGAACTTGCGCTCGAGGCCCTTGGGGCTGAGGATCATCGTGCCGAGGATCGACTGGCGGAACCCCGGTGCCTGTGCCTCGACGGTATCGATGATGACGTCCGCCGCCTTCCCCTCCTCTGCATCCCAGTCGCGCCCGTCAGGCAGCACCGGCGCGAATTGCTGGCAGAACAGGCTGGCGACATGCTGTCCCGGTGGGGCCAGGCTGTCGTCGATAATCGACGGGATCAACATCTCGACGATCGGCTTTTTGGACCATCCATGCGCCTTCGCATCGACGAATGCCTGGTCCATATAATCGAGCGTTGGCGCCAATATGATGCCGCTTTGCAGATGCTCGCCCGGTTCTGGCAGGCAGGTGAAGCGCGGCAGTTCGGACAGCGCGACATTCATCCGGAACGTGCCCGATCCCGCCTTGAAGCCCTTCGATCGCTTGAGGAAGGTCGGACCAAGATCGACCGGGTCGATCAGCTTCTCGTAAAGCAGCTTCGGCCCGACATTGGCAATGACGGCGTCCGCCATCACCTCCTCGCCGCCGGTCAGCCTGACCCCGACCGCCTTGCCGCCATCGACGATTACCCGCGCGACCGGTGCCTCCAGCGTGATCTCGACGCCAGCGTCTCGGCAGACCTTCGCCATCGCCTGCGTGATCGCCCCCATTCCGCCGATCGCATGGCCCCAGGCACCCTTCTTGCCATTGACCTCGCCGAAGACGTGATGGAGCAGCACATAGGCGCTGCCCGGCGTATCGGGGCTGGCGTAATTGCCGACGATGGCATCGAACCCAAACGCGGCCTTGACCGCCTCGCTCTCGAACCAGTTGTCGAGAAAGTTGCGCGCCGACTTCATGAAGATGTCGAGCACGTCGCGTTGCTGTTCGAGCGAGAGCTTGCCGAGCTTGCGCCCCTGCCGCGCGCCGTCGATGAGGGTTTTCAGCCCGTCGCCGATATTGGGCGGACTCCTCAGTGCCAGATCGCGCAGCACCTCGGCGACGGACTCCAGCGCGGCATAATAAGCGGGCAGCACGTCCGCATCATGATCCGAAAATTTGCGGAATTCGGCCTGCGTCTTCTCCAGCCCGCCACCGAGCTTCAGGTAGCCGCCATCCTCCTGAGGCAGGAAATTGGAGATGGGCCGCTCGATCACGCGATAGCCGTGATCGACCAGCTTCATGTCGCGGATCACCTTGGGCTGCAGCAGGCTGACCGTATAGCTCGCCACCGAATTGCGGAAACCCGGATGGAACTCCTCGGTCACGGCCGCGCCGCCGACGGTGTCGCGTGCTTCAACGATGCGGACCTTGAGACCGGCGCGGGCCAGATAGAAAGCGCAAACTAGGCCGTTATGCCCGGCTCCGATGATGACGGCGTCGTATTTGCGGGTCATTTCACGTCGCTCACCGAGCAACGATGGCTCCAGCCTGCCGCAGGCTGGCGTTCCATTCGGGATTCCGGGATTAATTGGCGCATCTTGCAGCAAAACGCGCGCAGGCAGACTTCACTCTCGCCCAGCGGCCCGACGGTGAAACTCGGCGAGGCCATGCCGTCCTGAACGCGCTGGATCAGGGCGGTGTCCTCCAGATTGACCTGCCGGTTGATCCGCCAGTTGAGGTAGCGCGCCGCCTTCATTTCCCGGCGCGCGTCGGGCAGCGCATAACTGATCTCGCGGATCAGCGTCTTTGTCGGCGAGACCGGGATGAACTGCATGAAGTCGATCTGGTCGGGATAGATGTCAAAGGCGACGTTGGGCCACAGCTTGAAGTAGAGCCACAGCCGCTGCGACGCCTCGGGCAGGTGATCCACCCGCGGCAGGATTTCCTGGTACATCCGCTCGGAACGGCTGGCGGAAGGTTCGTCGATCAGCGCCCCCCACATGCGATCGACATGAGCCTCGGCTTCGATGCCATAACCCTTGCCGAACAGGCGGGTCAGCCCGGGATGCGCGACCGGGATGTGCAGTCCGTCAGAATAATTGTCCGCGACATTCTTCCAGTTCACCGCTCGGGGCCGCTGCGTTACCCGCCCGATCGCGCGCATATCCTCGAACCGATAGGGTGCGACGAGCGTTTCATAGGGTGCCATCATCGACGCGACCGAGGGGCCGCCGCGTTCGAGCCGGACGAAGACGAAGCCGTGCCAGATTTCAAGATCGACCGGGGTCAGGCCACTGGCCGCCATGTCGAGCATCGGATAGTCGCGCTTTGCCGGCACACCGGTCAGCCGGCCGTCAAGGTCGTAAGTCCAGGCATGATAGGGGCAGACGAGCTTCTTCGCGCACCCCGATGCCCCGTCCACCAGCCGTGATCCGCGATGACGGCAGACATTGGTGAAGGCGCGCACCGCCATGTCATTGCCGCGCACGACCAAGATACTCTCGTCGGCATAGGCGAGCGTGTGCCAATCGCCCGCCACCGGAACGTCGCTGACATGACAGACCACCTGCCAGCTCGGACGGATCACCCGCGCCATTTCCGCCGCGAAATAGTCAGGGTCCGAGTACACCCAGGCGGGCAGGCTCCAGCCGTCCTGCGGATCGTTTTCAATCGTCCGCGCCACCGCAGCCACCACGCCATCGTCCTCTTTGTTAGACATTTGTATAACAAGCTCATCGGGGCAATCAACCCCGCGTCCGGCCTGCTTGTTTGATAAGTGTATAATAGTTGATCACTTCGTCGCGAAGATGTTCGGTGTTGGCGATGAGGAGGAACGAATGACGGTCAACCTGGTCGGGCAGCTCCTGGACAATTTGGCGGCCAAGTCAGGCTAATTTTCGGTTGGTTCAGGCCGCCAGTTTGAGGGTTGGCCGGGAGTGGGGATAGCCCCGTCCCCGATATCATTGCTTGCGAGATAAGCTTCGACGCGCGCGGTGAGCGCCGGGCCGCCGTGGAGCCCCAGCTTGGTCCGGCGGCGCAGGATGTCATCGCTGTTTCGCGCCCATTCCTCGCGGACGAGATAGTCGACTTCGGCGGTGAGCAGGCCCTCGCCTAGCTCGTCACCGACATTCTCACCCTCAGGAAATAGCCGCTCGATCCGCGTGCCATAGGCGCGCGCCAGCCGGTCGGCGTTGTGCTCACCGAGTGACGGCCAGCGACGGCCGACCTGCGCCACGAACTCCTCGATCGTGCCCGGCAGGTCGCCGCCAGGGAGCGGGCGGTGCGCGGTCCACTGGCCTCCCATCGGCGGGAGAAACGGCGCGAGGTCGTCGAGCGCCTGCTCGGCGAGTCGGCGGTAGGTGGTGATCTTGCCGCCGAACACCGACAGCAGTTGCGGCGCCTGCACCATGCCGAACCGCAGGACATAGTCGCGGGTCACTTCGGACACGTTCTCGCTGCCGTCGTCGTACAGCGGGCGAACCCCGGAATAGCTCGAGACGACGTCGGTCGGCGCTGTCTGCCGTTCGAAATAGCGGTTGATGCAGGCGCACAGATAGTCGACCTCGTCGGGGTCGATCGACGCGGTGGCGGGGTCACCCGCGAACGGCTTGTCGGTCGTCCCGACCAGCGTGAACTCTTCCTCGTAAGGGATCGCGAAGATGATCCGCCGGTCGTCGTTCTGGAGAATGTAGGCGTGCTCGCCGTCGAACAGGCGGGGGACGATGATGTGGCTCCCCTTGACGAGGCGCGGCGGGCGTTCGCGGGCCGCGTCGGGCAATTCTTCGAGCAATTGTCCGACCCAGGGTCCCGCCGCGTTGACGATGGCGAGGGCAGTCACTTCGCTGCCGTCGCCGAGCCGCGCCCGCCAGCAATCGGGTTCGCGAACAGCGCCGAGGAAGGCGGTGCGTGTCCTTATATCGGCGCCCATCTCCGCCGCCCCGATCGCGTTGAGTACGACCAGCCGGGCATCGTCGACCCATCCGTCCGAATAGACGAACCCGCGTTCGATCGGCTTGAGCCCGGCGCCCCACGGCGTTCCCCTCAGCCGCACCGCCTTCGATCCGGGCAGGCGCGATTTGCCGCCGAGGCGGTCGTAGAGGAACAGCCCGGCGCGGATCAGCCAGGCGGGGCGCATGCCTTTTGCCAGCGGCATGACAAAGCGCATCGGGCGGATGAGGTGGGGCGCGAGGGTCAGCAGCCGCTCGCGCTCGGCAAGCGATTCGCGCACCAGTCGAAACTCATATTGCTCGAGGTAGCGCAGCCCACCGTGGATCAACTTGGTGCTGGCCGAAGAGGTGTGCGCCGCCAGGTCGTCGCGCTCGACCAGCAGCACGCGCAGGCCCCGACCGGCGGCATCGCGCGCGATCCCGGTACCGTTGATCCCGCCGCCGATGACGAGCAGGTCGTAGTTGCTGGTCATTTCGACAGGGTCCGGGTCAGCGCGTCGCGCCAGCCTGCGGCGAGAGTCGCGCGCTCGCTCGCGGCCATTCGCGGGGTGAACAGCCGATCCTCGCGCCAGCTTGCCGCGACCGCGTCGGTCCCGCTCCACACCCCGACCGCCATCCCGGCGAGGAACGCCGCGCCCGCCGCGGTGGTCTCTACATTGGCGGGGCGCTCGACGGAGATGTCGAGCATGTCGGCGAGGAACTGGCAGAACCAGTCGTTGGCCGCCATCCCGCCATCGACTCGCACCCTCCCCGGCTTGCTCGACCCGTCGGCGGCCATCGCAGCGAACAGGTCGGCGGTCTGGTAGGCAACCGATTCGAGCGCCGCGCGGGCGATGTGCGCGGCGGTCGCGTCGAATGTCAGCCCGGTGATCGATGCGCGTGCGTGGGGGTCCCAGTGGGGCGCGCCGAGCCCGACGAAGGCGGGGACCATGTAAACGCCATGATTACCATCGAGCCGGGTGGCGAGGTCGTGAGTGTCGGCTGCGTGGGTGATGAGGCCGAGCCCGTCGCGGAGCCACTTGATCGCCGCGCCGGCGACGAAGATCGACCCTTCGAGCGCGTAGGTCGTCACCCCGCCGAGGCGGTAGGCGATCGTCGTCAGCAGACCATGCTCGCTGGCGACCGCTTTCTCGCCGGTGTTGAGCAGCGCGAAGCAGCCGGTGCCATAGGTCGACTTGACGTCACCCGGCGCGAAACAGGCCTGCCCGACCAATGCCGCCTGCTGGTCGCCCGCGATCCCGCCGATCGGGATCGCGCGACCGAGGATGTCGCGGTCGGTCTCACCGAAGATGGTGCTGCTGTCGCGCACCTCAGGGAGCAGCGCGGCGGGGATGTCGAGCAGACGCATGAGGTCGTCGTCCCACGCCCCGCGATGAATATCGTACAGCAAGGTGCGCGAGGCGTTGGTGGCGTCGGTTGCATGGACCCGCCCGCCGGTCAGCCGCCACAGGAGGAAACTGTCGATCGTCCCGAACGCAAGCTCGCCGCGCTCCGCACGGGCACGGACCCCCGGTACTTCGTCGAGCAGCCAGGCGAGCTTGGTACCCGAAAAATAGGGATCGAGCAGCAGACCGGTCCGCTCGCGGACGAGCGGTTCGCAGCCGTCCGCCTTCAACCGCGCGCAGGTATCGGCGGTGCGGCGATCCTGCCACACGATCGCGTTGTGAACCGGCTCCCCCGTCGCGCGGTCCCACAGCACGACGGTCTCGCGCTGGTTGGTGATCCCGATCGCCTCGACGGCCTCGCCCTCCCCGACCTCCCGCAGTGTCACGAGCGCATCGCGCCAGATGTCTTCCGGATCATGCTCGACCCAGCCAGCTTGCGGATAATGCTGCGCAAATTCGCGGCGCGAGGAGTTACGCGGCTGGCCGTCACGGCCAAAGCTCATCGTCCGCGTCGAGGTGGTACCCTGGTCGAGCGCGAGGATCAGCGGTTCGCTCATCTGCGGCAGTTCAGGCCAGCCGCCGCGTATCGATCAGCAGCTGCGCCACCGCGTCGATGATCGCCCGGCTGTCGAGCCGGTAGAGGTCGAAGAGGTCGGGCAGGTCGCCGGTCTGGCCGAAGCGATCGGTGCCGAGCGGACTGACCCGCATCCCGCGCACTCCGCCAAGCCACGATAGCGTCGACGGGGCGCCGTCGATGATCGTGACCAGCCCGGCGTGCGGGGCGAGCTGCGACAGCAGCGCCTCGGCATGGCACGGAGCGCTAGCCGAACCGGTCCAGCGCGCCGCCTGATGCGCCGACCAGTCGCGGTGCAGCAGGTCGGGCGATGTCACCATCAGCAGCCCGAGCCCCGGGACGTCCTCGGCCAACTCGGCGGCGGCGGCGAGCACGTCGGGGGTCACCGCGCCGGTGAAGGCGACCGCGAGATCGGCCGCGCCGCTCGGACGCCGCAGCCAGTAGCCGCCCTTGAGCGCCGGCTCGCGCCAGCTGTCGTCGACCCGCTCGACCTGCTCGATCGCGCGGGTTGTCAGGCGCAGATAGACCGAACCCCCGTCATCCGCCTGCATGTGCTCGAACGACCAGCGCATGATCAGCGCCAGCTCGTCGACGAACGCCGGCTCGAAATAGGTCAGGCCGGGTTGGCCGATGCCGATCAGCGGCGAGTTGATCGACTGGTGCGCGCCTCCCTCGGGACCGAGGGTCAGCCCTGACGGCGTCGCCACCAGCAGGAACCGCGCGTCCTGGTAACAGGCGTAATTCAGCGCATCGAGGCCGCGCGCAATGAACGGGTCATAGACCGTCCCGATCGGAATCAACCGGGTCCCGAACAACGGCGCCGAAAGACCAAGCGCGGCGAGCATCAGGAACAGATTATTTTCGGCGATGCCAAGCTCGATATGCTGGCCCGCGCCATGCCCCGCCCATTTCTGTGCGGTCGGGATTTTCGCGGCCGCGAACACATCGCGAAGTTCCTGCCGACGGAACAGCCCGCGCTGATTGACGAACGCGCCGAGGTTGGTCGAGACGGTGACATCGGGCGACGTCGTGACGATGCGGTTGGCGAGTGGGGCGCCCGATTTCGCAAGGTCGAGCAGGATCCGCCCGAACGCGGCTTGCGTCGCCTGCTCGGTACCGTCGGGGGTGGGGATGTCTGGAACCGGGACTAGCGAGGCATCCGGCTCACCCTTCGCCTTGGCCAGCGCACTGCCCTCCACGACGGCGCGCGCCGCGGCGGCGGCATTGTCGCCCATCCCGCCATAAGGCTCCCACTCGTCCCCCGGCGCGATCCCCATCGCGGCGCGCAGACCCTCGATCTGGGTCGGGTTCATCAGCCCCGAATGATTGTCCTTGTGCCCCGCAAACGGCAGTCCGTACCCCTTGATCGTATAGGCGATGAACAGGGTCGGCCGCTCGTCGTCACACCGCGCGAACGACTCGAGCAACGTCTCGATGCAGTGCCCGCCAAGGTTGGTCATCAGCGTCGCGAGGGCAGCATCATCATGGTCGGCGATCAGTTTCAATGACTTCGGCGACCCGGCGAGGTCGCGGTTCAACCGCTCGCGCCACGCCGCACCGCCCTGATAGGTCAGCGCCGCAAACTCCGCGTTGGGGCAATTGTCGATCCAATCGGAGATCGCCGTCCCGCCCGGTCGGGCGAAGGTCGCGCGCTGGATCTTGCCCTGCTTGAGCGTCTCGACCCGCCACCCGCACGTCTCGAAAATGTCGTCGAACCGGCGAAACATGCGGTCGGCGGTCGTGCTGTCGAGCGACTGGCGGTTATAGTCGACGATCCACCAGCAGTTGCGGATATCGTGCTTGAAGCATTCGATCAGGCACTCGTAGATATTGCCCTCGTCGAGTTCGGCGTCGCCCATCAGCGCGATCATCCGCCCGGCGTCAGCCTCGGCCATGTCGCCATGCGCGATGAGATAATCCTGGACCAGGCTGGCAAAGGCGGTGACCGCGACCCCAAGCCCGACCGAGCCGGTCGAGAAATCGACCGGGATCCGATCCTTCGTGCGCGAAGGATAACTCTGGGCGCCACTCAAGGCCCGGAAGCGCTGCAACTGGTCCAGCGTCTGGTTGCCGAGCAGGTAATGGATCGCGTGTAGCACAGGCCCCGCATGCGGCTTTACCGCCACCTTGTCGTTCGGGCCAAGCGCGTGGAAATACAGCGCGGTCATGATCGCGGTGATCGACGCGCACGACGCCTGATGACCGCCGACTTTCAGGCCGTCGCGGCTTTCGCGCAAGTGGTTGGCGTTGTGGATCGTCCACGACGAAAGCCAGCGCAACCGGCTGTCGAGCGTTTCAAGCGTGGCAATGAGAGATGCGTCTGTTCGGTCGATCGTTTGGGTCATCGGCATGCGTTCCGCATTTTGAGGCTCGGCCATTCTAACCCAGCCACGCACGGCACGTGCTTGCGAACCTGGAAAGGGTGCCATACCAAAATAGTCGATCATCGCCCAAAATGTCAAAAAAACGGACGATCATGGCCCAAGACCGCGGCAAAGCCGGGGAAGTGCCGGTCGAAATCATGCTGACAGACATCGGCTGCATCGATGCCAACTCGCGCATATACCTCAATTCGCTTTCAAAAAATTGCGAAATCACCCGGCGCCTCAAGCCGCCTTCCACCGCAGTGGCAGCGACTTGAGCCCGCCC
>NZ_JANYGG010000138.1 GCF_025362505.1 Sphingomonas sp.
GGCACGACCGGCAGCCGGGTGCTCAACGGCACTTACGCTGGCCACCGCGCGTGCGAGGACGCGTTGAAAGACTTCTACGCGATGGACCATGCGATGGTCTTCTCGACCGGCTACCAGGCCAATCTCGGGATCATCTCGACCGTCGCCGGCAAGGATGATTATGTCGTCCTCGACATCGACAGCCACGCCTCGATCTATGACGGCTGCGCGCTCGGCAATGCCCAGATCGTGACCTTCCGCCACAATGACGTCGAGGCGTTGGAGAAGCGCCTCAAGCGGATCCCCGAGGGCGCCGGCGTGCTGGTCGTGCTCGAGGGCGTCTATTCGATGCTCGGCGATGTTGCGCCGCTCAAGGAAATGGTCGCTGTGGCAAAGGCGGCCGGCGCGATGGTGCTGGTCGACGAGGCGCATTCGATGGGCTTCATCGGCGAGAACGGACGCGGCGTCGCCGAGGCCGAGGGCGTTATCGGCGACGTCGACTTCATCGTTGGCACCTTCTCCAAATCGGTCGGCACAGTCGGCGGCTTCTGCGTCTCGAACCATCCCAAGTTCGAGATTCTCCGCCTCGTCTGCCGTCCTTATGTTTTCACCGCCTCGCTCCCGCCGAGCGTCGTCGCGTGCGCCGCAACGTCAATCCGCAAGCTGATGCACGGCGGCAACAAGCGCGCGCACCTGCTCGAAAATTCGAAGAAGCTCCACGCCGGGCTCAAGAACCTCGGCTTTCAGCTTGGCACCGACGAGCCACAGTCGGCGATCATCGCAGTGATCATGCCCGATCTCCAAAAGGGCGCGATGATGTGGGAGGCGCTGCTCAACGAGGGGCTTTACGTCAACCTCGCCCGCCCGCCCGCGACCCCGGGCAACATGACCCTGCTGCGCTGCTCGCTGTGCGCTGAGCATAGCGTCGAGCAGGTCGACCAGATCCTCGGCATGTTTGAAACAGCCGGCCGTGCGACGGGCTGCATCGCGGCGTCGGCGAGCTGACTCTTTAACTCCCGCCTGCAACAGGGTAGGTTCACGGCATGACATTGGGGGAAGAACGAACGTTCGACTGGGGACGTGGCTGGGCCGCCGCCGGCGCGTTCCTCGCGACGCTGATCCTGCTCGGCATGGTCGTCCTCGTCGCGATGTCGAACAAGGCACGCGACGCTGCGCTCGAGAGCGAACGCCACGCCTATGACGTGAACCTGCTCACTCGCAACGTCGATGCCACGCTGCAACGGTCGCAAAATGCACTCGGCACCTTCGTACTCGACGAAAAAGCGGCGACGAGCGGGAACATCTATTACAGCCAGTGGCGCCTCGCCGGCGAGCAGATCATCCAGCTCGACAAGCTCGTCGCCAACGATCGTCAGCAGAGCCGCCGTGTCGACCAGCTCGAATATCTTTACCGCCAGCGCGGAACCGAGTTCGCCACCGCCGCCCGCTCCGTCTCGGGCAAGAACGGCACCATCGCGATCAATTTCTACTATGCCGCGACCCAGTCGCCGGTCGGCCCGACGCTCGCCGCCAAGCTGACCGAAATCGCCGACAGCGAACGGGCGGCGCTTGAAACGCACATGGCGCAGACCCAGTTTTTCTCCGCCCGCGCCGACCGCCTGACCGATTACTTGAGCTGGCTCGGAATGCTCGCCGGGGTCGGCGGGATTATTCTCGGCTCGGTCGCGATCCAGGCGCTACGCCAGAATGCCGCCGCACGGAGCGAGGCTGACAGCGAATATGAGCGCTCGCTCGCGCTCGAGCAGGCGGTCGCCGAGCGCACCCGCGAACTCAGCGTCGCCAATGAATCGCTCAAGGCCGAGGCGATCGAGCGACAGGCCGCCGAGGCGCAACTCCGTCAGGTCCAGAAGATGGAAGCGGTCGGACAGCTCACCGGCGGCATCGCGCACGACTTCAACAACATGCTCGCGGTCGTCGTCGGCGGCATCGACCTCGCCCGCCGCCGCCTCAACGGTCCGCGTCGCGAAGTGATGGTCCACCTCAATAACGCGATGGAAGGCGCCACTCGCGCCGCTGCGCTGACCCGCCGTTTGCTATCGTTTGCCCGCTCCGAACCGCTCCTTCCCGAGCGGGTCGAAAGCTCGACCCTCGTCGCCGGCATGTCAGACCTGCTCGACCGCACGCTCGGCGAGCGGATCACCATCCGCAACCGCCTCGCCGCCGACGCCTGGCCGACCTTCGTTGACCCGCACCAGCTCGAAAACGCGATCGTCAACCTCGCGGTCAACGCGCGCGACGCGATGGACGGCTTCGGGACGCTGGTCATCGAAACCGCCAACGTCACGCTCGGCGCCAATGCGGTCGGCGACATCCAGCCCGGCGATTACATCCGCTTCGCCGTCAGCGACACTGGCTGTGGGATGACCCAGGAGACGCTCGACCGCGCCTTCGAACCCTTCTTCACGACCAAGCCGGTGGGCAAGGGCACCGGGCTCGGCCTCAGCCAGATCTTCGGTTTCGCCCACCAGTCAGGCGGCGAAGTCGGCATCGAAAGCGTGCTCGGCGAGGGCACCACCGTCTCGATCTTCCTCCCCCGCACCGACGCCCCGGCTTCGACCGTCCGCCTCCACCCGTCGATGCAGCAGCGCGGCGAGGTCGAGGCGACCGTCCCCGGCGCGCGCATTCTGCTGGTCGAGGACGACCCCCGCGTCCGCGCCGCGACGATGGGCGCGCTCGAGGACCTCGATTACGAACCGATCGCCTGTTCGAGCGGCGAGGAAGCAATCACGCTGTTCGACAGCCAGACGTTTGACCTCGTCATTTCCGACGTCATCATGCCCGAGATGACCGGCCCCGAACTGATCCGCATCCTCAAGGCCCGCCGCGATGACGTCGCGATCCTGTTCGTCACCGGCTATGTCGGCGAGGGCGAGACCGACGACCTCGCCGGTTATGAGTTGCTCAGGAAGCCCTTCACCGTCGGTGCGCTGGCGAGCGCAGTTGCATCGGCCCTGATGCGCACAGTCAGCGAATCGCGCCCGAGCGGAGGAGCCGCGGCAGCAGGCTGACCGCGGCGAGCAATGGATATTTGCGCTGCCACGGCTTGACCGCGATGTCGGTCCCGGCGTGGCGGTTGATCTTCCAAACGATGTAATCGACTCCGCCGGCGAAGGTCGCGCTGGCCTTGGCAAGCCGCACCAACGACAGCGTCTTCCCCTCGATCCGCCGCCGCGTCCAGCCGCTCGTCCCGGGTATCGCAGCCGCGAGCGCCGGGGCTGTGAACCGCCGATAGCGCTCGGGGTCGGCGTCGACCACCGACCCGCTGCGCCCCTTGCGCTCGGCGCGAAGCTCGGCGGAGTAAGTAAGCGCGAATGCCTGCCGCCACAGGTCGAGATCGTCGCGTAGCGGACCCGCGTTGGGGATCGCCGCACCGAGCAGGGTCGGTGCCGCCCGCGCGACCGCCGCGATCGCCCGCTCCCGCGCCGCGTCGTCCTTGGCCCACACCAGCCGTGACGGCTGCGCGAACCGCGCCCACACCGACACGTTGCGCGTCTCCGGCCCGTTCAACCGGTAAAAATCCGCCTCGCTCAGCACGGCATACTTGGCCACCAGCCCGCCATGCTCGAACGGGAAAACGTTGGGCGGGATCAGGCGGTTGGCGGCGCGCAGCCACCGCTGCTTATAGGCGGCGCTATAGTCCGACACGATCAGGTAGAAATCGAGCATCAGCCCGTCGAGCTGCGCCTCGCGCAGGCATGATCCGTAAAACAGCACCGCCCTGCTCGCGTCGCCGTACTCGGCGGCGATTGCTCCTGCCATTGCACTGACACGCAAATCGACCGGCACCGCCAGTTCGGCGCGGACCAGCTCTTCGAGTATCATGCGCTCAGGCTGCGAGGCGCACGAACGACAGCGGCGTGGCGGTGGTCAGGCGGATCGGCTGACCGATTTCGGCGCGGAACGTCTCGCCATCGAGGATCACGTCCGACGCCTCGCCCTCGATCGAGATCTCATCGGCTCCCTCGAGGTGGACCCCCGCCATCTTGGTCCGTCCAAGCTTGCCGAACAGGCTGGCGGTGAAGGCGCGCAACAACAGGAATGGCCGCTGCTCGACCGCGAGCAATTTCAGCCGCCCCTTCGTCGGCCCGCCATAGTCCGAGGTGAGCAGCAATTTCTCGAGCGTCGTCACGAGCAGCAGCGCGAACCGCCCGGTCAGCTCACCGTCGCGCCGTACCGACACGCTCAAATGGCTCGGCGCGGGCGGCAGGAAACTCATCTTGAGCCCCGACAAGTGGCGCACCATCAACGCGATCGCGGCGAGCACGTGGCTGACCCCGTTGGGCAGGCCGAGAGGGTAGATCTTGTGGCGGCAATAAAGCATCGTGTCCGCCAGCCCCGCGCCGCCGAGGAACATGCCGATCACCGGCTTGCCTCCCGCCGCGCCCCAGCGCAGCGCGATCAGTTCGCGCGCCACCAGGTGCTGCGACAGATCACCCTGCGCGAGCCGCACCAAATGCTCGAGCGATTCGATCACGTCGCCATGCGCCCCCAGATCAAGCGCAATGAGGTTGGTCTTGCCGTTGGGCAGCACCGCCACCGGCGGCGGCGTCGTGCCGAAATGACCGCCATTATAGAGCTCGGTCAGCGCCGCTTGGACGGTGCCGTCGCCGCCGTTGATGACGAGCATCGCCGGCTTGACCCGGGCAATCGTCTTGAGCGCCTCGCCGATCTGCTCGACGCGCTCGACCTCGTAATGGAAGATATCGGGATGCTCAGCACAATAAGCGCGGATGCGCGGCAGCTGCGCGACATTGCCGGTCGACTTGGGGTTCGACAGCAAGGCAATGCGCGCGCGCACCATCAGCTCCTCACCGGCCCGATCGAGAGGCCGCGGACATATTGCAACGTGATCGCGGTGCGCGTCGGTCCGTCACCGACCCGGAAACCGGTCCTGTTGAAGCCCGGCTTCAGGTTGAAGATGCTGAGCTTCGGATTGCGCGAATAGCCACCCCCGTCGGCGCGGTCCTTTTCGTCATTGCCGTTGAGGTCGTGATGCAGCGCGATCGCGTACAGCCCCGGCGCCGGCACCCCGATGCAGATCTCGATCGGGGCGGTCGAATGAACCGGCACAATTACGTTGTGCAGCTTGCCGCGTTTGACGAGGTAGCGCTTGGGATCGCCGTCGTAGAGCGTCACCTTGATCGTGCCCGCTGGCTGCTTGAAGCCGCTGACGACAACCTCGACCGACGGCTTGCCGGCCACGCAGGCGGCCGCATCGGACCCGACCACGCTGGCGGGGGCGGCGCTGCCCGGCGCCACGACGGTGGCCAGGGCGAAAAAGGAAGCAACAAATTTCCGCATGATTTTCCGAACCGCTTCGCTATGAACATAAGGAGGCAGCACCCACAACGGGGACAGACTGCCCCGTTACGCTCTATCGGCCAAGTTTGCGGCCAAATCATGGTGTTGGGACGACAATATCTTGCCGGCAATGATCGACCGATACCTGGCGCGCTCGATCGCCGTCCCGCTGATCGGTACGCTGGTCCTCGCGTCGATGCTGTTCGTGCTCGACAAGATGTTGCGACTGTTCAGCTTCGTCATCGACGCGGGCGGACCCGTCAGCGTCGTGTGGCAGATGCTCGCGAACCTCCTGCCCGAATATTTCGCGCTCGGTATCCCGATCGGCCTGCTGCTCGGGATACTTCTCGCTTTCCGCAAGCTGGCGACCACTTCCGAACTCGACGCGATGCGCGGCATCGGCATCGGCTTTGGGCGGCTGCTCCGTGTGCCTTATATTTATGCCATCGCGCTGACCCTGCTCAACCTGGGGATCGTTGGCTACATCGAACCGTGGGCGCGTTATCGTTACGAACGGCTCCGCTTCGACCTCCAGTCGGGGGCGCTCGGCGCGGCCATCAAGGTCGGCGAATTCAACCGGCTCGGCAAGCGAATGATCCTGCGCATCGAAGGCAGCGAAAAGGACGGTACCAAGCTCCGCGGCATCTTCCTCCAGGTCGACGAGAAGCCCGGATCGACCGTCGCCGCGACTGCCGAGGAGGGCCGCTTCCTTGCCACCGACGACCCCAACACGATCCTGTTTCGCCTGAAAAAAGGCCGCCTCGTCCAGCAGATGGACAAGTTCGCCGCGCCGCGCAGCCTCGCCTTCGACAGCTATGACCTACCGATCAACCTCCCCGCGATCGACAAATTCCGCGGCCGTGGCAAGAATGAGGACGAGCTCACCCTGATCGAGGTATTTCGGCGCGGCTACAGCCACCGCCTCGCCGCCGACGACCGCAACCGGGCGCAGGCCAATACCAACTACCGGCTGGTCGAAGCGCTGATGATGCTGATGCTGCCCCTACTGGCGATCGCGCTGGCCGTGCCGCCCAAACGAAGCACCTCGTCGCTCGGCATCTTCGTCGCGATCGTGATGGTCGTGACTTACCACAAGATCAACCAGTACGGCGAACAGATGGGCGCGCAGGGGCGGATTGATCCGTTGATCGCGCTGTGGGGCCCGTTCCTCGCGCTCTTGGCGCTGATCGCGTGGATGTATCACGTCGTCGCCCACCGCCCGGGCGGCCAGCCGATCGGCGCGCTTGAGCGCTTCTTCGCCAAGGCCGGCAAGCTGCTGAAGCACTTCGCCAAGCGCCGTCCGCCGACCCCCGCGCCATGATCAACTTCAACTTCATGCCGTCGGGCCCGATCGCGCGCTACACCGTGCGGCTGTTCGTGACGCGGACGCTCGCGGTGCTGGTCAGCCTGGTGATGATCCTGATGACGCTCGACCTGCTCGGCGAAAGTGGCAAGATTCTCGCCGCGCCGGGCAATGGGCAGGCGCAACTGCTTCACTATGTCGTGCTGCGCGTGCCGATGCTCGTCGCCCGCTTCCTACCCTTTTCGGCGCTGCTCGGCACGCTGATTGCCTTCGCCGGGCTCAACCAGCATAGCGAGGTCATCGCGATGAAGGCTGCGGGCATTTCCGCGCACCAGATCCTGGCGCCGCTGATTCTCGCCAGCATCGCCATGGCAGGCGTCAATTTTGTCTTCAACGAGACCATCGTGGTCAACTCGACGCGCGCGGTGAATGCCTGGAGCGACGCCGATTACCGCACCGTGCCGCCTGATTCTGGCCTCCTCAGCAACGTCTGGATCCTCGACGGCGACGACCTCGTCCGCGCACGCCATGTCGGCGGCGCGGGTTCACGGCTGCACCTCGAGCGGGTGACGATTTACGAGCGCGACAAGGGCGTGCTCCAGCGCGTCATCGACGTCGCCCGCGCCGACCAGCTCCCCGGCGGCGGGGAGCAGGGCTGGGCGCTCAGCAACCTCACCACTTATGATTCGGCGATGGGGGTGGTCAGCCGCAGCGACCGCGCGATCGGACTGCGCGGGATCAGCCCGCTGCGCTTCACCCTCGCCAAGGTCGCGCCGACCGAACAGGATTTCTGGCAGTTGCGCCACTCGATCGCCGAGCTCGAGGCGGCCGGCCGCCAGACCGACGAGGCCCGCTCCGGGCTGTGGCACAAGCTCGCCGCGCCGGTCTCGACCATCCTCATGCCGCTGCTCGCCGCGATCGCCGCCTTCGGCCTCGCCCGCTCGGGCCAGGTCCTCCTCCGCGCCACCGTCGGCATGGCACTCGGCTTCACTTACTTCGTGGTCGACAATTTCAGCCTGTCGATGGGCAATGTCGGTATTTACCCGCCATTCCTCGCCGCGTGGGCGCCGGTGCTGCTCTTCTTCTTGATCGGCGAAACGGTCCTGATCCGCAGCGAAGAGTAGCTCAGGCGAGTTGAAACCAAATCGGCGCGGAGCCTAACGCGGCTTCTGACCACGCCACGTACTGGCCGCGAGCCGCGCGACCAGTGGCACCAGTCCGCTATGGCTAGACGCGTGATAGACGCTGTCCTCGCCTAGCTCGGCGCACAGCCGGCGGTGCGCCTCGCCCAGCGCGTGATAGGGCACGCTCGGCAGCAGGTGGTGCAACCCGTGATAGCGCAGCCCGACCGGAGCCCACAGCGCCGGCAGCGCCCCCGGCGGCGGGACATTGACGCTGTCGAGATATTGCGCGGTGACGGTCATCGCCTCACCCTCATTCTCCCACAGGTGCGCGACCAGCGTCCGCACTTGGTTGAGCAACATCACCCCCGCCGCGACGGCGAGGAAGATCGCGAACGCGCGCAGCGGCACGACCCCGGTGATGACCAGCGCGAGCAGCGTGATCGCCCACAGGCTCGCTGCCCCCTCCTGCCAGCGCCAGTATCGCGCGAGGTCGCGCTCGGCCGGGCGGCGGCGGAAGGCGGGGTTGATCTGCAGTCCCGAATAACGTTCGGTCACGATCGTCCGCAGGCGCTTCGACAGCAATGACAGCGGCGTCAGTACGGCAAAGCGGAACATCAGCGCGACCGGCGCCAGCACCGACGCGACGACGAACAGCGGTAGCGTCCACGGCTTCATCCGCGCGAGCGGGAGATATTCGGGATCCTCGATCGTGCCGTAACGCGTCTTGGCGTGGTGGAGCGTGTGAACCCCCTCGTAGAGAAAGCTTGGCAACAGCAGCGGAATGCCGACCAAAGCATTCCACGCAAAGCGGAACCCGGGCAGCGCGTTGGGGCGAATGTGTGTCAGCTCGTGGATGAAGCTCCCGGCGCGATAGAGCGCGAGTATCGCGATCGCGCTGGCCAACAGCGCCAACCCGGTCGGATGAAGCAGCATCGCTCCCGCGAGCGCGGCATAGCCGACCAGCGCAGAGGCGAGCATGTCGGCCCAGTAAATCCGTGGGTTGGCCTTGGCGAGGTCCCGCGCAGCCTCGGCGGCGGCGCGCAGCAGCGCCTTGTCGTCAACGGCCCGACGCGACGCAGCGGGTCCCGCCACCGGTCCGGCTTGCGCCTCGTGGCGCTCGAGGATTGCTGTCTTGGTCATAAGCTGCTGTCCCTGCTCGCAATTGCAGCAAATAATGGCGCGAAGATGGCGTGACAAGTGCAGGTCCGTAACGACAGCCACTTCAAAGCCGGTCGAGAAAGTGCAGCACAAGGCCAACGAGCCCGCCGACCAGCGTCCCGTTGATCCGGATATATTGCAGGTCGCGCCCGACCGCGCTCTCGAGCCGGTCGGTTACCGTCCGCGCATCCCACCCGCGCACCGTCTCGCTGACCAGCTTGACGATCGAACTCCCATAACTCGCCGCCATCCCGGCCACCGCCCGCCGCGCGAACTGGTTGATCGCACCGCGCATCTTGGGGTCATGCTCGAGGCTCTGGCCCATCGACTTCAGCACCTCGCCGAGCTTGCCCGCCATCGCCGTATCCGGGTTGCGCGCCGCCGCAATGATCGCCGCGCGGCCCTTCTGCCACAGCGTGTCGAGCCACAGCCCGACCGACTTGTTGGCGACCAATTCGTCCTTCATCGCCTCGACCCGCTCGCGGGTTTCGGGCCGCGTCTGCAGATCGTTGGCTAGCTGCGCCAGCGCCCCCTCGATCTTGACCCGGACCGGGTGCGCCGGATCGGTCCCCATTTCGACCGTCAGCTTCTTCAGCCCGTCGATCACCGCGTCGGCGATGCGGCTGTCGATCCCGGCGAGCTTGAGCACCCAGTTGGCCCGCTTGTGGACCATCTCGCGGATCAATTCCTCGTTGGCGTCGAGTGCCCGCGCCATCCAGCGGATCGTGCCCTCGAGCATGGGCACATGGCGATCCTCGTTGATCGCACTCGCCAGCGCATGGCCGAGCAACGGCGCTACCTCCATCGCCTTCAGCCGCGCCGAGATCGCTCCCTTGACCAGCCCGCCCAGCCGCTCGTCGTCAAGGCTCTCGGCGAGGTCGGCAATCAGCCGCGACGCGCCCTTGCGAATCCGCGTCTCCTGCCCCGCCGGCGCCTGCAGGAACCGCCCCGCCGCGCCGGCCAGGTCGATATGGCGCATCCGCCGCGCCACCACCGGCGCGATCAGGAAATTCTCCTTGAGGAAGTGAGCCAGCGCCGCGCCGATGCGATCCTTGTTGCGCGGGATGATCGCGGTGTGCGGGATCGGCAGGCCAAGCGGGTGGCGGAACAACGCTGTCACCGCAAACCAGTCGGCCATCCCACCGACCACCCCGGCCTCGGCGAACGCCTTGACCCAGCTCGCCGCGGGATAAGTCGGCTCGACCGCGCGTGCGACAATGAACACGATCGCCATCACCACCAGCAAACCGGTGGCGGCAGCCTTCATCCCCGCCGCGCCGGGCTGCGCGGGGTTGAAGCGGGAAAGCGGACGTCGGGTCATCGCTCCCTTTTAGGAGAGGCTTCGCCCGCTTGTCACTCCGCCGGAAGCGGCGTGCTACGCGGCCCGTCGCCCGTCGGCGCCCCCATCGTATGCGGCTCACCATTGTCGATCAGCCGTCCGAACTTGCGCGCCACCCACGCTTCCATATCGATTGCGATCGAGAAGAAGGCCGGCACCAGCAGCAGCGTCAGCATCGTCGAGAAGATCAGCCCGCCCATCACGGTGATACCCATCGGCGCGCGCCAGCTGCCATCACCGCTCAGCGACAGCGACACCGGCACCATCCCCGCGACCATCGCCACCGACGTCATCACGATCGGCTGGGCGCGCTTGTGACCGGCCTCCGCGATTGCCTCGTCCTTGGGCATACCATGCCCGATCATCTCGACCGCAAAATCGATCAGCAGGATCGAATTCTTCGCGACGATCCCGAACAGCATGAGGATGCCGATGAACACCGGCAGCGACAGCGGCTGCCCCGCGATATGAAGCGCGATCCCCGCCCCGAGCGGCGCCAGCAACAGCGCGCCCATATTGACGAACGGCGACAGGAAACGGCGGTACAGCAGCACGAGCACAGCGAACACGAGCAGCACGCCGGACGCCAGCGCGATGATGAAGTAGTAAACGAGCTCCGCCTGCCACTTCTGCGAGCCCAGATTGAGCCGGGTGACGCCGTGCGGCAGGTTCTTGACCGTCGGCAGCTTGTCGATCTGCTTCCATGCGTCGCCCGACACAGCTCCCGCGACAAGGTCGGCGCCGATCGCGATGCGGCGCACCTGATCGGTCCGCTGGACGTTCGCGGGCCCCGCCCCGAAGCCAATCGCGGCGACCGACTTCAGCGGAACGGAGCCGCCGCTGGTGGTCGGCACGGGCAAATTCTCCAGCGTCGTAAGATCGCGCCGGTCGTTGGGGGACAACGAGACGGTGATCGGCACCTGGCGGTCCGACAGCGAGAATTTGGCGCTGTTCTGCGCAATGTCCCCGATCGTAGCGATACGGATCGTCTGCGACAGCGCGCTGGTCGTGACCCCGAGGTCGGCGGCGAGGTCGAAGTGCGGCTTGATCGTGATTTCGGGCCGCACCAGGTCACCCGCCACGCGCGGCGCGCGGATCAGCGGAACACGCTGCATTTCCTCCTGGATCTTGTTCGCCGCCTGTTTGAGCAGCGCCGGATCCTCGCTGCCGAGGAACAGCATAATGTCACGCGACGCCCCACCGGGACCGCCGCCGTCCATCGACAACACCGTCACCTGCGCATCGGGGATGGCTGCCAGCTTCGGCGCCAGGCGCCGCTCGATCTCGTAACTCGGCACCTTGCGATCATGCTTCAGCACGATGTTGAGATAGGCAGACCCGACATAAATGCGCTCGAACACGCGATCGACGTCGGGATCGCGCTGGACAACCGCCGCGGTGCGGTCTGCCACGTCTTCAGTCTCGGCGAGCGTCGCGCCCGGCGCCAACCTGATCTGGACGTTCGAGAAATTGACATTGGTCTTGGGCTGAAACGTCATCGGCAAGGTGAACAGCAACGCCAGCGTCACCACCAGCGCGACCTGGCCGGCGCCGACCATCCACACTCGGTGGTCTAAGAACCACGCCATCGCCCGCCCGCGGGGACCGGGATGCCCGGCGCGAAAACGGTCGGCCCGGCGCGTGTCCAGCGTCCATCGCAGCAGGCCGAGGTAGCGCTCCATCGCCTTGCCCGACGCATGCGCCTGATGGCCGTGCGACTTGAGGAAATAGGCCGCGATCAACGGCGTTATCATCCGCGCGACGAACAGGCTCAATGTCACCGAGATTACGACGGTGTAGCCGAAGCTCTTGAAGAACTGCCCCGAAATGCCCGGCATCAGCGCCACCGGCAGGAACACCGCAACGATCGCCATGGTTGTCGCCAGCACCGCGAGGCCGATTTCGTCGGCCGCGTCCATCGACGCCTCGTAGGCGCTCTTGCCCATCCGCATGTGCCGTACGATATTCTCGATCTCGACTATCGCGTCATCGACCAGGACACCCGCGACGAGGCTCATCGCGAGCAGCGACAGGCTGTTGAGGTTGATGCCGAGCAGGCTCATCACCCAGAAGCTCGGAATTGCCGACAGCGGGATCGCCAGGGCCGAAATCGCCGTCGCGCGGCCGTCGCGCAGGAACAGGTACACGACCAGCACCGCGAGTGCCGCGCCCTCGAGCAGCGCCTCGATCGACGATCGATACTGCGACCTGGTGTAGTCGACGGAATTCGAGATTTCGCTGAAATGAATCCGCGGATCCGCTTTCTCGATCTTGTGCATTTCCTTCCAGGCGTCGTCATAGACGCTGAGATCGGAGCTTCCCTTCGACCGCTGGACGTTGAAGCTGATCACCTGCCGGCCCTTGAGCTTGGCGAGCGTCCGCTGCTCCGAATAGCTGTCTTCGACCCGCGCGATGTCGGACAGCCGGACCGTCCTTCCGCCACTGACTGCGATCTGGGTCTGCGACAGCGCGAAGGCGGTCTTGGCATTGCCAATGACCCGGACTGATTGCTCGGAACCGGCGATCTCGGCGCGGCCGCCGGTGGCGTTGAGGTTGACCTGGCGCAGCTGGGTATTAACCGCGGCCGCGGTAATTCCCTGCGCCTGAAGCGCCCCCGGGTCGAGCACCACCCTGATCTGCCGGTCGACCCCGCCCTCGCGTGAGACCGCCGCGACACCGCTAATGCCGCGCAGTTGGCGGGCGACGTCATTGTCAATCGCCCACGACAATTGCTCAAGCGTCATGTCGCTGGTTTCGGCGGCGACATAGACGATCGGGTCGCCCGCGATGTCGATCCGCTGGACCTGCGGTTCGAGAATGCCCTCGGGCAAATCGCCGCGCACCTGCGACACCGCATCGCGCAGGTCATTGATTGCGCGATCGGTTGGCGTCCCGATCTTGAACTGGACGAAGGTCTGGCTGTTGCCTTCACGGATCGAGCTGTCGATCTCCTCGACACCCGTGACGCCGCGCGCCGCCGCCTCGATCTTCTGGGTGATCTGGTTTTCCATCTCGGCCGGAGCCGCGCCGGGCTGCGAGATGACGATCACGGCACCCGGAAAATCAATGTCCGGGTTGTTGGTCACGGTCATGCCCATGAAGGCGATGATGCCCGCCAGCATCAGGCCGATGAACAACACGATCGGCGGCACCGGATTCTTGATGCACCATGACGAGATATTGCGGAAACTCATGACATTCGCTTCCCGGTGAGGGCTCGGCCTAAAGGCTTGGCGCGGCGGCGCGGACGGGCAGAACTTTCTGCCCCGAATTAAGGAACGGCCCGGCCGACTGGACGACCGCTTCCTGCCCGCTCAACCCGGCCATGATCGTCACTCCGGCTTCGTTGATCGACCCGATCTTCACCGCCCGCCTTTCGATTTGCTTGCGGGCATTGACGATGAACACGTAATTGCCCTTGTCGTCGCTCAGCACCGCGCTTTGCGGAAGCATCGGCGCGGTGGTCGATCCGGCGGTGATCTTTGCCTCGGCGAAGCCACCCGGGCGGATCGCCGCCGAATAGGGAATCGCGATGCGCACCTCGCCCTGGCGCGACTGCGGGTCGATCACCGGGGCAACCTGCCACACCGATCCGGCGACGTTGCGGTCGAGCCCGAGTGGGGTGACCGTCGCAGGCATCCCAACACGGACCATCGCGAGATCCTGCTGCGACATCACCGCGCGCATCTCCATCTCCCCGCCGAGCGCCAGCCGGAACAGCGCGCCCGACGCCGGGCTGACGATCTGTCCAACCTCGATGCTGCGCGACAGGATCAGGCCAGAGGTCGGCGCGCGAATATCGAGCTGGCCGATCTGCGCACTTGCCGCGCCGAGCTGGGCCTGCGCGACCCGCACCTGCGCGGCCGCCGCGTCCCGCGCGGCGCGCTTGGCGTCGAGGTCAGCCTTCGACACGAATCCTCCAGCGATGAGCGCTTGCGCCCGCGCGAGGTTAGACTGGGCGAGCGCCGCATTGGCCTGCGCCGCCTGAACCTGAGCCGCCAGTTGCGCCGCCTGTTGCGCCTGGACCGAGCGGTCGACCGTCGCCAGCACCTGCCCCGCCTTGACCCAGCTGCCTGCATCGACCAGCACCCGCGTCACCCGGCCGCCTTGGCCAGCGACGCCGACCGGCTGGTCGCGCCGCGCCGCCAGCGCGCCCGAGGCGGTGATCACCCGCCCGACCGAGCTCTGGCCGGGAACGATCACGCTCACCGTGGGAACCTGGCCGGTCGTGCCGCCGGCGCCCATCGCGGTCGCCATACCCGGCGCATCAGCACTTTTTCCGCGTTTCATTATCATCGCCAGCGCCAGCGCGACCGCGATCGCACCGATCACCACTGCGGCGATCAGCATCGTCCGCCGCCTGCTGGAGCGATCGATGACAATCAACCTGTCGGATGTTTCAAAACTGGTTTCCCGGTTCATGTCCGCCATTCTCTCAAGAACCCGTGACAAGGTTCACCACCTCGGCAACCATCGCCCACTGTATTATCCGAATAAGTCACTCGCGGCAACTGCCCATGGCTTTAGCTTTTCAAAAGCATTTTTCGATCAACGGCGGCACCTGTGATACGAACCAACGTTGACGCAATGCAACCGGGCCCGCGATGGGCGCCTGCAAGAGGAAGAAACTATGCTTGGTGCTCATGGAATCCTTGGCTGGATCATTATCGGCGGGCTGGCCGGCGCCATCGCCAAGGCGCTCATGCCGGGCCGCGACCCTGGCGGGTGCATCATCACGATCATCCTCGGCATCGCCGGAGCGGTCTTCGCGGGCTACCTCGGCCAAATGCTCAATTTCTACGGCCCGAACGACGCGGTCGGGTTCATCGGAGCGATCGTTGGCGCGTTCATTATCCTGTTCATCTACCGGCTGATCGCTCGCCGCCGCTGAATGTAAACGCACACGATACGCCGACGTAACGTTCAGGCGCGAGCCATCGCGCCGCGCCCAGTGTGGCGGGATGTCGGCATTCAAGGAGACCAATAAATGAGACTGATCGTCAGCGCATTGCTTGCCGGAGCGATGTTCGTCCCGGCCGCGACGGCCTCCGCGCAGGTGACCACCACGCTCGCCACCCCGATCAGCGGCACGCGACTCGACATCAGCGCAACGGGCGAGGCGACCCGCGGCCCCGACATCGCGATCATCTCGGCCGGCGTGACCACGCAAGCCGCGACCGCGACCGACGCGCTCGGCCAGAACGCGACCCGCATGGAGCGCGTCCGTACCGCCTTGAAGCGCGCCGGCGTCGCCGACCGCGACATCCAGACCGCCTCGATCAGCCTCCAGCCGCAGTATAAATATGTCGAGAACCAGGCGCCGATCCTGACTGGCTACCAGGCGTCGAACCAGCTCAGCGTCAAGTTCCGGGATATCCGCGCCTCGGGCAAGATCCTTGACGCGTTAGTCGGCGAGGGCGCCAACCAGATCAATGGGCCCAATCTGACGATCGACCACCCCGAAGCCGCGCTCGACGAGGCCCGCGGCAAGGCGATCGCCACCGGCCGCGCGCGCGCCGATCTCTATGCCCGCGCTCTGGGCATGCGCGTTATCCGCGTGATCTCGGTGAGTGAGAGCGGCGGCTACTCCTCGCCGCCGCCGCAGCCGATGATGGCCCGCGCGCAAGTGGCCGAGGCCAAGACTTCGATCGACCCGGGCGAACAGCAACTCCAGATCAGCGTTGCGATGGCCTTCGAGCTTCAGTAGAGCCTGATCATATGTTCACTGCGAACGAAAAAGGGGCCGCCCGGTCATCCCGCGCGGCCCCTTTCTGTCTTGGTGATACGCTGGTCTAACGGACCGAACCGCGGCGAACCAGGTTGACGATCGCGAGCAGGATCACGGCGCCGAGCAGCGACCACAGGAACGCAGTGACGCTGAGCGGAGCACCGTTGAGGCCCTCACGATTGAAGATGAAATTGGCAATCACGGACCCGACAATGCCGACGATGACATTGAGGATGATTCCCTGCTGACCGTCGGTGCGCATGATCAGGCTTGCGAGCCAGCCGCAGATACCGCCAATTACCAGCCAGATGATGAGTCCCATGGTGAGTTCCCTCCTGTTCATGACCGCCGCTGGGGCGACCTTCCGGCATCAAGACGCGTGATGCCCGCATCTTGTTCCGCATGGGGAACGCTCTGTCTAGTGTCGGTTACGAAACGACCGGCAAATGGTCCGCACCAAGCTTCGATTCTGCCCTGATCGAAGATCAATAACGCTGCTGTCGCTCGTACTGGTCGCGATAATGCTTGATGCGCGTGACGCGCAGGCCCGGCATGCCGCTGCGATCGACTGCGCGCTGCCAGCTGGTGAACTCTTCGAGGCTCAGCGTGTAGCGCTGGCACGCCTCGTCGACGGTCAGCAATCCCCCGGAAACGGCCGCTACGACTTCGGCCTTGCGGCGTACGACCCAGCGCGTGGTACCGGCGGGCGGCAGCGAGTCGAGCGTCAGCGGTTCGCCGAGCGGCCCGATTACCTGCGCAGGTCGAAATTTCTGATTCTCGAGCATTGGCGTCCTTAAACCTGATTTACTCTGTGTCTGGGACCCTGATTAACCCGTCGGCTTCAACAAATATGTAATGCCGCTGGTAAATGGTTCCGTCATGCTTCCTTAGTTTCGCTTAACTCTGTTCTCCGGCCCTTGCGCCGCTGCGTTTCCCCCTCGTGACTCGCCGGCAAAGGCGCCGCCGAGCAACAGTCCGGCATCGCGCCATCCCTCGCTCGCCGACAGGTAGCAGGCGATCGCCGCCTGCCGCCGTTCCTCGGGAACCACGGCATCGCCAATCATCCGCAGCAGCTCCGAAAGCTCTAGCGCACCGTCGCCGGCCGCTTGAAACCCACCCTCGAACTGCGACAAATGCCTGTCCCCGCAACGTTACCGATTGGTCATGAGCTAGACCAACAGGGTGAACATCGGGTAAAGGCGCCGCCTAATGTCCCCTGACACCATGATCGACTTCGGCCTCGCCCGACCGGCCAGCGCGGCGCGCATCGTCGTTGCCATGTCGGGCGGGGTTGATTCATCGGTCGTCGCCGTGCTCGCCGCGCAGACCGGCGCCGAGGTGATCGGCGTGACGTTACAGCTCTACGATCATGGCGAAGCGGTGAAGCGCTCGGGCTCATGCTGCGCGGGACAGGACATCTACGACGCCAAGACCGTCTGCGACCGGCTCGGCATCGCTCATTATGTGCTCGACTACGAAAGTCGCTTCCGCACCGGCGTGATCGATCGCTTCGCCGACGAATATGCCGCCGGGCGCACCCCGGTCCCCTGTTCGCTGTGCAACCAGGGGGTCAAATTCACCGACCTGATCGGTTTCGCCCGCGAGCTTGGCGCCGACTGCCTCGCCACCGGCCATTATGTCCGCCGCGTGATCGGCGCCGATGGCCGTGCCCAGTTATGGAAGGGGCGCGACCCCGCGCGAGACCAGAGCTATTTCCTCTATGGCACGACCGCTGAGCAACTCGATTTCCTCCGCTTCCCGCTCGGCGACCTGCCCAAGAGCGAGGTCCGCCGGCTGGCCGAGGAGGCTGGCCTGACCGTCGCCGCCAAGCCCGACAGCCAAGATATCTGTTTCGTCCCCGACGGCGACTATGCCGGCCTCGTCAAGCGTCTCCGCCCCGAGACGGCCGCGCCCGGAGACATCGTCGACCTTGCCGGCCGCACGCTCGGCCGCCACGACGGCGTCGTCCACTTCACCATCGGCCAGCGCCGCGGGATCGAGATCGGCGGCCAGCCCGTGCCGCTCTACGTCGTCCGGATCGAGCCCGAGTCGCGCCGTCTCGTCGTCGGTCCGCGGGCGGCGTTGGCCGTCTCGGCGGCACGCGTCGAAGGCGTCAACTGGCTTGGTGAAGGCCAGCGCAATGTTAAAGCCAAAGTTCGCTCGCTTGCCCGCACGGTCGAGGCCGAATGGGACGGCGAGTGGCTAAGCTTTCTGGTAAACGAATTTGGCGTGGCACCCGGCCAGTCGGCGGTCCTTTACGATGAGGAGAGATTGATCGGCGGCGGGACGATCGGTGAAACTCGCGGAACCTTTGCCCGGGCGGCCTGACCGCAAGTCTTTCTTAACCCTGCTGGCGGCAATTTCCGGTGGCCGAGTGGAGGGCCTAGAAATGTACCAGCTTGCCCGACTGCTGCGCGACCAAAAGGGTGCCAACGCAATCGAATATGCGCTGATCGCTGGCCTGATCGCCACCGCCGCGGTATTCGCCATGTCGAACCTCGGCTCCGGTGTGAACAACCTGTATGGCAACGTTTCGAGCAAACTCGGCTGATCCGGCGGCGAAAGCCTATTCCCTTGTCGACGTCTTCGGCACCGAGCCGTTCTCGGGCAATCCCCTCCCGGTTATTGCCGACGCCGATGACCTTGCGACCGAGGACATGCAGCGCATCACCCGCTGGTTCGGTTATTCCGAAACCGCTTTCCTGCTGACACCGACCGATCCCGCCGCCGACTATCGCGTTCGCATCTTCACCCTCGACCGCGAACTGCCCTTCGCCGGCCACCCGACGCTCGGTTCATGTCACGCCTGGCTGGCGAGCGGCGGCTTGCCCCGCGACAGCGCCACCGTCGTCCAGCAATGCGGCGCCGGCCTCGTCTCGCTGCGCCGGTCTGGTGGCACCCTCGCCTTCGCCGCTCCGCCGCTGCTTCGCTCGGGCGCGGTCGCCGAGGAGGACATCACCGAGATTGTCGATTTCCTGCGCATCGCCCGCAGCGACATCGTCGACGCGCAATGGGTCGACAACGGTCCCGGCTGGGTCGCGGTCCTGCTCTCCTCGGCCGATGCCGTGCTCGCCCTCGAACCGCCACCGACCTCGTCGCGCCGCATCGAGCTCGGCGTCGTCGGCCCTCATGCGCCGGGCGGACCGGCGGCGTACGAGGTTCGCTCCTTCTTCAGCGGCCAGCACGGAGCGATCATCGAGGACCCGATCACCGGCAGCCTCAACGCTTCGCTCGCCCAGTGGCTCACCCGAAGTGGTCGCTTCACCCCGCCCTACACTGCGCGGCAAGGCACCGCGATCGGACGCAACGGCCGGGTCAGCATCGATCAGGACGCCGACGGCACCATTTGGGTCGGCGGCCGCACACTCACGATCGCCTCGGGAAAAATGGCCTAGCGCGTCTCGGTGAGATGCGACGACAGCATCGTCTCGCGGTCGGTATGCCCCTCGGGGTCGAGGTGCATCAGTATCTCGGTGTTGGGAAAGCGCCGCTGGAGCTGCTCCTCGGCCGCATCGATCCGGTCATGTGCCTCGCGCACCGTCCACTCACCCGGCACCCACACGTGGAACTGGACGAAGCGGTGCGTTCCGCTGCTCCGCGTACGCAGATCGTGCAGACCCGCCAGTTCCGGAAACTCGGCGGCGGCGGCAAGGAATTCGGCGCGTTCGGCCTCGGGCCACTCCTGGTCCATCAGTTGCGACAAGGCATGCCTCGAGCTCGACCACGCCCCCCACGCCAGCCACGCCGCCAGCAGCAGTCCGAACAGCGCATCGGTCCCGCTGAGGTGCAGATACTGGTCGAGCACCAGCGCGATGATCACCGTGCCGTTGAGCAGCATGTCCGACTGGTAATGGAGATGGTCGGTAGCAATCGCGACCGATCCAGTCCGCCGCACGACATGCTTCTGGTACATCGTCAGCGCAAGGGTAACGAGGATCGCGACCAACGACACGCCGATGCCGAGTTCGGCATGCGACGTCTCGGTGCGATGCAGCAGCCGTTCGACCGATTGCAAGGCGATCGCCACCGCCGACCCGGTAATGATCATGACCTGCGCCAGCGCGACCAGCGCCTCGGCCTTGCCATGCCCGAAGCGATGGTCGTGATCGGCCGGCTGCGCCGCGATCCGCACCCCGAACAGCGTCACCATGCTGGCGAGCAGGTCGAGCCCGGTGTCGGCCAGGCTGCCGAGCATCGCCATCGACCCCGTCTCGACCGCCGCCCAGCCCTTCAGTCCGAGCAGCAGCAGCGCCGTCGCCACGCTCGCGAGCGCGGCGCGGGTCGATAGCGACGACCGCTCGTCATGCGCCAGGTGATGATGGCGATGGCCGGGGCCATTTCCGTGACCGCCGCTCACGGGTAAAGCATTCCTTCGCTCCAGCCCTCGCCGGAACGCGTGAACAGTCGCCGTTCGTGCAGTCGATGTGCGCGGTCGTTCCAAAATTCGATCCGCTCTGGCGTCACCCGGAATCCCGACCAACGCGGCGGGCGAGGCACGTCCTGGCCCTCGAACCGCTGCTCGACCTCAGCGAACCGCGCTTCGAACGTCGCCCGATCGGCCAGCGGGCGCGACTGATCGCTCGCCCAGGCGCCAAGCTTCGACGCGCGGCCACGGCTCGCGAAATAGGCGTCCGCCTCCTCCTCGCCGACCGCGCCGATCGCGCCCTCGATCCGCACCTGCCGGCGCTGCGACTTCCAGTGGAACAGCAACGCCACATGTGGGTTCGCCGCCAGCTCCCCGCCCTTGCGGCTGTCGAGATTGGTGTAGAACACGAATCCGTCCGGCCCATGCCCCTTGAGCAGCACCATCCGTACCGACGGTCGCCCCTCGGCATCCGCCGTCGCCAGCGCCATCGCGTCCGGATCATTGGGCTCGCTCGCCCGTGCCTCGGCGAACCACGCGTCGAACAGGGCGAAGGGGTCATTGGCCATCCTCCAGCCTTACTCGCCCGCCATGCCGCACCGCAACACGCTTGTCGCCGCGCCCGCGCTGCCCCATCTGGCAGCCGCTGTATTCTCCGCCTAAGGAACCGCATGGACCTATATCAACGCCTGGGGATAAAGCGCGGCGCGACCGAGGCCGAGATCAAGAAGGCTTATCGCAGCCTCGCCAAGCAGCTCCACCCCGACCGCAACAAGGACAACCCGAAAGCCAACGAGCGCTTCAGCCAGGTGACGCACGCCTACGACCTGCTGTCCGACAAGGACAAGCGCGCCCGCTATGACCGTGGCGAGATCGACGAGGACGGCAATCCCAAGATGCCGTTCGGTGGCGGCGGCTTCGGCGGCGGCGGCCCGCGCCCCGGCCCCGGCGGCGGCTTTGCCGGAGGTGGCCCCGAGGGTTTCGACACCGCCCAGGCGGCCGATTTGTCGGACCTGTTCGAGGGCCTGTTCGGCGGTGCCCAGCCCGGCGGCGCGCGCGCCGGCGGCGGCTTCTCGGGTTTCGGCCGCCGCAGCGCCCCTCCGCCCAAGGGCGCCGACGTCGCCTATCGCCTCAAGGTTCCGTTCGTCGATGCGGCCGCGCTCAAACCGCAACGCGTCACCCTCGCCGGAGGCAAGACTCTCGATCTAAAGCTTCCCGCCGGGGTCGAGGACGGCGCCAAGATCCGCCTGTCGGGCCAGGGACAGGACGGCGCGGGCGGCAAGGGCGACGCGATCGTCCAGGTCGAGATCGCCGCCCACCCCTTCTACACCCGCGACGGCGGCAATATCCGTTTGACCCTCCCAGTTACCCTCCCAGAGGCGGTGCTCGGCGCCAAGGTCAAGGTGCCGACCCCCGACGGCCCGGTGATCCTCTCGATCCCCAAGGGCTCGACCTCGGGCAAGGTCATGCGGCTCAAGGAACGCGGCTTCACCGACAAGGCCGGCAAGCGCGGCGACGTGCTGATTACGCTGGCGGTCGACCTTCCCGCCGGAGACGCCGCGCTCGAAGCTTTCGCTGCCGACTGGACGGCGGCAAGCAACCCACGGGCATCGCTCGGAGTTTGACGATCGTATGAAGAGCGTATCTCCCCAGTCGCCCGAGGAACGGCGCAAGCGTCTGGCGGAACTCAAGGCCAAGTTCGGTAGCGAGGTCGCCGACAAGTTCCGCCCGACCACCACCCCGTGGATCATCACCAAGCGCGTCGCTGTCGGCGTCTATTCGGACGGCTTCATCCACGCCGGCAACCTCGCCTATCTCGCTGTCCTCGCGCTATTCCCCTTCTTCATCCTCGCTGCTGCGGTCGCCCATCTGCTCGGCCAGGGCCAGGACGCGATCCTCACCGTCAACAACGTGCTCCAGCGCCTGCCCCCCAACGTTGCCGACCTGATGCGCGACCCGATCCGCGAAGTGTTGACCGTGCGCACCGGCCCGCTGCTGTGGTTCGGCGGGTTTGTCGGCCTGTGGACCGCGGCGAGCTTCGTCGAAACCATCCGCGACATCCTGCGCCGCTCCTACGGCGTCCAGTATAGCGCGCCTTTCTGGACCTACCGCCTCGGCTCGCTCGCGCTGATCATGGGCGCCGTCCTCCTGATGATGATTGCGCTCGGTGCCTCGGTAGTGCTCGCCTCGCTCAATCAGGCGGTCGTCGCCTGGTTCCCGTTCGCCAGCGGTCTCGCCAGCAAGCTCGGCTTCTACCGCCTCGCCCCCGCGGTTACGCTCTACGGCACTTTCTACTTCCTGTTCCTCGCCCTAACCCCGTCCCGCTACCGCAAGAAAAGCTGCCGCAAATGGCCGGGCGCCCTGTTCGTCACCGTGTGGTGGCTGGTCGTGGTCGAGCTGCTGCCGCGGATCATCGCCTGGTTCGGCGGCTACCAGAAAACCTACGGCAGCCTCGCCGGAGTCATGGTCGCGCTGATCTTCTTCTTTTTCGCCGGCCTTGGCGTCACCATCGCCGCCGAGTTGAACGCGGCGCTGGCGGACGCGGGCAGCAAAGCGCTAAGGGGCGAAGTCTATTCGGGACCTTTCAGCAACGAACTGGAGGTCGAGGAGCCCCAACCTGGGGAGGACATGGCGCCTGAACCGGTGTCGGTCAAATCGGGCGGGGCGGGGTTGAAGGGGAGCGAAGTATGAGCGGATTGATGGCGGGCGGCCTGATGAGCGGCAGGCGCGGGCTGATCATGGGCCTCGCCAACGACCGGTCGCTCGCCTGGGGGATTGCCAAGCACCTTAGCCAGCATGGCGCCGAGCTCGCCTTCGCTTACCAGGGCGAGGCGATCGAGAAGCGCGTCCGCCCGCTCGCCGCCGAGCTCGGCTCCCACCTGCTGATCGATTGCGACGTGTCCGACATGGCCGCGCTCGACCGCGCGTTCGCCGAATTGAAGACGAAATGGGACAGCCTCGACTTCGTCGTCCACGCCATCGGCTTCTCCGACAAAAACGAGCTTCGCGGCAAATATGTCGAGACCAGCCTCGACAATTTCCTGATGACGATGAACATCTCGGTCTACAGCTTTGTCGCCGTCGCCGAGCGCGCCCGCGCGATGATGAAGCCCGGCGGGTCGCTGCTCACCTTGTCCTACTACGGCGCCGAAAAGGTCATTCCCCACTATAACGTGATGGGTGTCGCCAAGGCCGCGCTCGAAGCCTCGGTCAAATATCTCGCCGCCGACCTTGGTCCCGGCGGCCTGCGCGTCAACGCGATCAGCGCCGGCCCGATCAAGACGCTCGCCGCCAGCGGCATCGGTGACTTCCGCTACATCATGAAGTGGAACGAGTATAACAGCCCGCTGCGCCGCAACGTCACCATCGAGGATGTCGGTGGGGCGGCGCTATACCTGCTCAGCGACCTTGCCAGCGGCGTCACCGGCGAAATCCACCACGTCGATGCGGGGTACAACGTCATCGGCATGAAAGCCGAGGACGCCCCGGATATCTCGACGGTGTAACTTTCTCCTCTTCCGCCAGAGCGGGAGGGACTCAACTCGCGAACGGATCCCTTACCAAAATCGTGTCATCACGCTCTGGCGACGTGCTCACCAGCGCCACCGGGCAGCGGATCAGCTCCTCGATCCGCCGCACATATTTGATCGCCTGGGCCGGCAAGTCGGCCCACGACCGCGCGCCCGCCGTGATGCCTTCCCAGCCGTCCATTTCCTCATAGATCGGCTCGACCCGCGCCTGGTCCGCCGCGTGCGCCGGGAAATAATCGTACACAGTGTCGCCGATCCGATACCCCGTGCAGATCTTCACAGTCTCGAACCCGTCGAGCACGTCGATCTTGGTTAGCGCGATACCGGTAATCCCCGACACCGCCGCCGACTGCCGCACCAGCACCGCATCGAACCAGCCGCAGCGCCGCTTGCGCCCGGTCACGGTCCCGAACTCATGCCCCCGCTCACCAAGCCGCTGCCCGGTCTCGTCCTCGAGCTCGGTCGGGAACGGCCCGCTGCCGACTCGCGTCGTATAGGCCTTGACGATCCCCAGCACGAAGCCCGCCGCCGACGGCCCCATCCCGCTCCCCGGCCCAGTCGTCCCGGCAACCGTGTTCGACGAAGTCACGAACGGGTACGTCCCGTGATCGACATCGAGCAATACGCCCTGCGCACCCTCGAACAGGATCCGCTTGCCGCTGCGCTGTGCCGCGTCGAGGTCGCGCCATACCGGGCGGGCGAATTGCAGGACGAAATCGGCGATGTCGGCGAGGTCGCACTTCAAGCGCGCGCGATCGATCGGCGGCTCGTTGAACCCGGCGCGCAAGGCATCGTGGTGGGCGCACAGCCGGTCGAGCAGCGGGTCGAGCTGATCGAGATGCGCGAGGTCGCACACCCGGATCGCGCGGCGCCCGACCTTGTCTTCGTAAGCCGGTCCGATCCCGCGCCGCGTCGTCCCGATCTTCCCCGCCCCGCTCGCGTCCTCGCGCAACGCGTCGAGGTCGCGATGAATCGGCAGGATGAGCGGGCAGGTTTCCGCGACCATCAGCACTTGCGGGGTGATCTCGACCCCCTGCGCCGCCAGCCGCTCGACCTCGGCCTTGAGCGCCCACGGGTCGAGCACCACGCCATTGCCGATCACCGATGGCGTGCCGCGCACGATCCCCGACGGCAGCAGCGACAGCTTGTAAACCTGGTTGCCGACGACCAGCGTATGCCCGGCATTATGCCCGCCCTGGAAGCGCACCACGACATCGGCCCGGCTGGCGAGCCAGTCGACGATCTTGCCCTTCCCCTCGTCGCCCCACTGCGCGCCGATGACGGTAACATTTCCCACGAAAATTCCTTTGATTGCGACGGCGCTCTAGGGGAGCGGGGGGCTGGGGTCAAAGATGGGAAAGCCGCTCAGAATTTCAGCGGGCGGACCAGCCTGACGCCGGGCAGCGTCTCGACCTTGCGCACCACCTCGGGCCCGACCGGCTCGTCGAGCGACAGCAGCAGCACCGCGTCGCCGCCCGCAGCCAGCCGGCCGAGGTGGAACGTGCCGATGTTGATGTTCGCTTCGCCGAGCAGCGTGCCCAGCCGGCCGATGAACCCGGGTCGATCCTCGTTGACGATGTACAGCATGTCGCCGACCAGATCGGCTTCGACCTTGACCCCGAACAGTTCGACCAGCCGCGGCGCCGAATTGCCGAACAGCGTCCCCGCGACCGTCCGCTCTCCCGCCTGGGTGCGCGCCGAAACGCGCAGCAGGGTGTGGTAATCGCCCTCGCGGTCATGGCGCACCTCTCGCACGTCGAGCCCGCGCTCCTTGGCCAGCACCGGAGCATTGACCATGTTTACGCTGTCCGAATGGACCCGCATGAACCCGGCGAGCACTGCCCCGGTGATCGGCTTCGCATTGAGCGCCGCGGCGGCCCCCTCGGTCTCGATTGACAGGCAACCGATGGAGCCATGCGCAAGTTGCCCGACCAGGCTGCCGAGCCTCTCGGCCAGCGCCATGTATGGCTTCAGCCGCGGCGCCTCCTCGGCCGACAGCGAGGGCATGTTCAGCGCGTTGGTCACCCCGCCGAGCAGCAGATAATCGCTCATCTGCTCGGCAACCTGGATCGCGACATTGACCTGGGCTTCGCTAGTCGAGGCGCCGAGGTGCGGGGTCGAGATGAAATTCGGAGTTCCGAACAACGGCGAGGCCTTGGCTGGCTCGCTCTCGAACACGTCGAGCGCCGCGCCACCGACCTGCCCGCTGTCGAGCGCGTCCTTGAGCGCCGCCTCGTCGATCAGCCCGCCACGCGCACAATTGATGATACGAACACCCTTTTTCGTCTTCGCAATGTTTTCGCGCGACAAGATGTTGCGGGTTTGATCGGTCAACGGCGTGTGCAGCGTGATGAAGTCGGCGCGGGCGAGCAGCTGGTCGAGTTCGACCTTTTCGACACCAATCTCGATCGCCCGCTCCGGTGTCAGGAACGGGTCGAACGCGACGACCTTCATCTTCAGCCCAAGTGCGCGTGAAGCGACGTTCGAACCGATATTGCCCGCCCCGATCAGCCCGAGCGTCTTGCCCGTCACCTCGACCCCCATGAAGCGGTTCTTCTCCCACTTGCCGGCCTGGGTCGAGGCGTCGGCCTCGGGCAGCTGGCGGGCGAGCGCGAACATCAGCGCGATGGCGTGTTCGGCGGTGGTGATCGAATTGCCGAACGGCGTGTTCATTACCACCACGCCGCGCGCGGTCGCAGCCGGAATGTCGATATTGTCGACCCCGATGCCGGCCCGGCCGACGACCTTGAGATTGGTCGCTGCCTCGAGAATTTTCGAGGTCACCTTGGTCGACGAGCGGATCGCGAGCCCGTCATACTCACCGATGATCGCGGCCAGTTCCTCGGGCGTCTTGCCGGTGATTTCGTCGACATGGATGCCGCGCTCGCGAAAGATCGATGCGGCGCGCGGGTCCATGGAATCGGAGATGAGAACTTTGGGGGTGGTCATGATGTGTTCCTTTGCCGCTCTTCCCTTGCGGGAGAGGGAGGGCCCGCGCCGAATGCGTGGGAGGATGAGGGGTCGCCGCAGCGCGTTAGTTGGACACTTCGGCCCAGGCCCAATCGAGCCACGGCCCGAGCGCCTCGATATCCGAGGTATCGACGGTCGCCCCGCACCAGATGCGCAAGCCCGGCGGCGCATCGCGATACCCAGCGATGTCATACGCCACCCCCTCGGCCTCGAGCAGCCCGGCGAATTTCTTGATCAGCGCTTCGTCAGCGCCCTCGACCGTCAGGCATACGCTGGTCGTCGACCGGGTCGCCGGATCCGCCGCGAGATGCCCCAGCCACGACCGCTCGGCCACGATCTGGCCGAGCGCCGCCGCATTGGCATCGCTCCGCGCGATCAGCCCGTCCGCGCCGCCGACCGACCTCGCCCATTCAAGCGCGCAGATCGCATCCTCGACCGCCAGCATCGACGGCGTGTTGATCGTCTCGCCCTTGAATACGCCTTCGGTCAGTTTGCCTTTCGACACGAGCCGGAACAGCTTGGGCAGGGGCCACGCGGGCGTGTAGGTTTCCAGCCGCTCGACCGCCCGCGGCCCGAGGATCAGCACGCCATGCGCGCCCTCTCCGCCGAGCACCTTCTGCCACGAGAAGGTCGCAACATCGATCTTGTCCCACGGGATCGGGTAAGCGAACACCGCGCTGGTCGCGTCGGCGAAGCTCAGCCCCTCGCGGTTATCCGCAATCCAATCGCCATCGGGTACCCGCACCCCCGACGTCGTCCCGTTCCAGGTGAACAGCACATCGTTCGCCCAGTCGATCTGGCCCAGGTCCGGCAACTGCCCGTAATCGGCGCGAATCACGGTCGGGTCGAGCTTCAATTGTTTGACCGCATCGGTCACCCAGCCATCGCCGAAGCTCTCCCACGCAAGCGTCGTCACCGGCCGCGCACCGAGCATCGTCCACATCGCCATTTCAAAGGCGCCAGTGTCCGATCCGGGCACGATCCCGATGCGATGCGTGTCGGGCAGCCGCAGCAATTCGCGCATCAAATCGATGCTGTATTGCAGGCGCGCCTTGCCGATCTTCGACCGGTGCGACCGGCCGAGGCTTTCGGTAGCGAGTTTGGAAGCATCCCAGCCGGGCGGCTTGGCGCATGGCCCGGACGAGAAATAAGGACGCGCGGGGCGCGTGGCAGGTTTCGTCACTTTCAGTCTCTCCTCACAGAGAGCTCGCGCCGCGTTGGGACGGCGTGGCCCGTCGCCGCTAATAGCGGTCAAATGCTGCAGTGCAAGCCAATGCTGCACTGCAAAGACGCACCCTGGCGACAGGGATTCGCACATCGCTTTCACGCCAACCGACTAACCTCGCGCAACCCGTTGAAACGGTTCACCGCAGGGTGCGGACGGTTCGTCCCGTGCAGCGGAACTAGCTGTTGAATTGCTTAACCATTCGCGGTCTCAAGTCCCGGCCACCGCTCGAAGGGCATTCGAACGGCACGGCGACGGGGCTGGGGAGCTCCTTTGCAATTGGGACGAAGCGGCAAAGCGATTCGCCGCGACGGACGAGTTTGGAGCACCGATGACCGCAGTTTTCGCCGTATCGAAATCGCTCATTCGCGACCGTGATTTCTTCGTCCATGACGGATCCAGTCTCCGCCGCCTGCGCCTGTCGGCCCCGGTCCAGCTGCTGTTCCTTGCCATCCTCACCGCACTGATCGCTTTCTCGGGCTATTCCGCTGCCCGCCTGTTAGCCGGCCCCGCCGCGCGGCCCGCCACCATCTCCCCCGCCATTGCCGCTTCGACCGAAGCCCGCACGCGCAAGATCGAGCAGCGCCAGGCGCTGATCGAAGCCGCACTGACCGGCCGCCGCCTCGCTCCCGCGAACGTCGCCGGCAAAGACGCCCTCGCCCGCGTCGAAACCGCTCAGCTGCAGCAGGCCGCGCTCGTCGCCAGCGCGCTCGACGTCCGCTACCGGGTCACTACCGCAGAGCTGAAGCGCCTCGGCCTGACCCCCGCCCGCCTCGGCCAGACCGGCGAGGGCGGCCCGTTCGAAAGCGTGTCGATTAACTCTGTGCGGGCCGACCCGACCTTCAAGGCGCTGTTCGCCAGCTGGAAGAAGCTCGACAGCCTGCAGGACAGCGCGATCGCCGTCCCGTCGGAAAAGCCGGTCAGGACCGCCTCCTTCACCTCGGGCTTCGGCGTCCGCTCTGACCCATTCCAGGCACGCGCCGCGATGCACCCGGGGATCGACCTCGCCGGCGCGATGGGTACCCCGATCTACGCCACCGCCGATGGCACCGTGCTTCGCGCGGGCTGGAACGGTGGCGGCTACGGCAACCTCGTCGAGCTCGATCATGGCAAGGGCATTGCCACCCGTTACGGCCACATGTCGGCGGTGCTCGTCTCGGCCGGACAGCATGTAACGCGTGGCCAGCAGATAGGCCGCATGGGCTCGACCGGCCGCTCGACCGGCAGCCACCTTCACTATGAAGTTCGCATCGACGGCCGACCGGTCAATCCGATCCCGTTCATGAAGTCGACCGACTACCTCCTCGCGATGCGTGCCGGCTCGGGCGCCGCGCTCGACCAGATCGCGATGGGTGGGCCGAAACGCTAACGGCTCGCCGTCAGCTACAATCGCCTGATAAGCTTGCTGATAGCGTTCGCGACCCCTATCTCCATCTTATGACTGACGTTCAGCTCACCGCCAGCGCCGCCAAGCGCGTCGCCGCTATCGCGGCCAAGCAGGACAAGCCCGCCGTGCTCCGCCTCGCGGTCGAGGGCGGCGGTTGCGCCGGTTTCAGCTACAAGTTCGCGCTGGGCGAACCCGAGGCCGATGATATGCTCGTCGAAACCGACGGCGTCTGCCTCGTTGTCGACCCGATGACCCTCGACCTCGTCCGCGGCTCGGCGGTCGATTTCGTCGAGGACATGGGCGGATCGGCGTTCAAGGTGACCAACCCCAACGCGGCGTCGGGCTGCGGTTGCGGGTCGAGCTTTTCGATCTGACCCCGCGCCGCTAGACCGGCGATCATGAAAATCGCCACCTACAACGTCAACGGCATCCGCGCCCGCCTCCCCCGCCTGCTCGAATGGCTCGACCGCGCGGCGCCCGACGTCGTCTGCCTGCAAGAACTCAAATGCGCCGACGAAGCACTCCCGATCGGCGACATCGAAGCGGCGGGCTACGGCGCCGTCTGGCATGGCCAGAAAGGCTTCAACGGCGTCGCGATATTGGCGAAAGGCGACGCTCCCATGCTCCGCCACATCGGCCTTCCCGGCGACCCCGACGACAGCCATTCGCGCTACATCGAGGCTGAGGTCGGCGACTTCGTCGTCGCCTCGCTTTACCTCCCCAACGGCAATCCGGTCGGCACCGACAAATTCGCCTACAAGCTCGCCTGGATGGAGCGCCTCCGTGCCCATGCCGCCACGCTCCTCGCCGAGGAAAAGCCGACCATCCTCGCCGGCGACTGGAACGTCATCCCCGAAGACCGCGACGTCTTCTCCGCGAAGGCGGTCGCGGGGGACGCGCTGATTCAGCCCGAAACGCGCGCTGCGTACCGCACCATCCTCTACCAGGGCTGGACCGACGCGCTGCGCGTCCTCAACCCCGACGACCCCAAGCTGTGGACCTTCTGGGACTATACGATGGGCGCATGGCAGCGCGACTTGGGCTTCCGCATCGACCATCTCCTGTGCAGCCCGCAAGCCGTCGACCGCCTGCGCGCCGCCGGCGTCGACCGCTGGCCGCGCGGCGAGGAGAAAGCCAGCGACCATACCCCGGTGTGGGTCGACCTCGCCTAAAGCGTCTTCTCGTAAATCCGGTAGGTATGATTGACCTTTGCACCGGGCAGTTCGGCAATCGACATCATCCCTTGGTTGTCCTCAAGGATCCAACCGAACTCGCCATGAGTCGCGCCGAAATCTGCGACGATCGCGCGGCGGATATGCTCGATCAGCATAAACGCCAGCTGCCCCGCCATCCGCGTCCCGTGGAGCTTCTTCGCTACCCCCATCAGCGGCACCCGCACCCGCGCCGTCCTCGGCTTGCGTAACCGCCACAGCAGCTTGATAAAATTGAACGGGAACAGCTCGCCGTTCAAATCCTTGGTCAAATCATTGATGTCGGGAATGGTCAGCATGAACGCCACCGGCTCCCCGTCCAGTTCGGCGATCAGCACCATTTCGGGGAAGATGATCGGCTTCAATTTCTTGCCGGCATAGGCAATCTCGTCGGGGGTCAGCGGCACATAACCCCAATTGTCGGACCAGGCATCGTTGAGCAGGTTCAAAATGATCGCCGAATCGCGCTCGAACTTGGACTTGTCGACCGGGCGAAGCACGATCCGCGGGTTCTTGTCCCCCGCCGCGACCAGCCGCGCCATCACCCCCTCAGCCGGCGGCCGAATATCGACCTCATAGGTCAGCAAATCCTTTGCCTTGGCGTAGCCCGCGCCGTCGATCCACCCTTGGTAGGCGGCAAGATGATGCCCCATCATGACCATCGGCGGCTGCTCGAAACCTGAGATCAGCAGCCCCGGCTCGTCCCAGATCGACAGGCTGATCGGTCCCATTGACCGCGTCATCCCCTCGCCCCGTAACCACTCCTCGGCCTGCGCGATCAGCGCCGCAGCCGCCACGCCGTCGAGCGCCTCGAACATCCCCCAGTGGCCGATCCCCGGCCCCATATGCTCGAGCACCAGCTGGTCGACCTGCGCACTGATCCGGCCGACGACCTTGCCGCCCCGCTCCGCCAGCCACAGCTGCGCCCTGGCGTGCCCGAACCACGGGTTCTTCTTCGGATCGATCAGCCCGTGGACCTCGTCCTTGAGCGGGGGGACCCAGGCGGGATCGTCCTTGTAGACCTCCCATGCGAGGTCGACGAACTGCTTGCGATCGGCCTTGGTGACAACCGGACGGATGGTGACGGGTGCGTTGCTCATCGGTGAGGCGTAGCGGCTGCCTGCTTGCCTGTCACTTACCCGCCAGGTTCAGCTCCCGCGCCGTTCGATGTTCGCGCCGACCGCCGACAATTTCTCCTCGAGCCGCTCGTAACCGCGATCGAGGTGGTAGACCCGCAGCACTTCGGTTTCGCCCTCGGCCGCGAGGCCCGCCAGCACCAGACTCATCGACGCGCGCAGGTCGGTCGCCATCACCTTCGCCCCGGTCAGCCCGGCAACCCCATGGACGATCGCCGACCGCCCGCGGACGTCGATGCTCGCTCCCATCCGGCGCAGTTCCGGAACGTGCATGTATCGGTTTTCGAAAATCGTCTCCTCGAGGAAGCTTTCGCCCTGCGCGAGGCACATCATCGCCATGAACTGCGCCTGCATGTCGGTCGGGAAGCCGGGGTAAGGCGCGGTCGAGATGGCGAGCGGCCGCAGCGGCTTGTCGGCGGTGACGCGGATCCCCTTGCCGCTGAATTCAACGATCAGCCCGGCCGCGGCGAGCGCGTTGGTGATCGCCAGCATGTCGTGCGGCCGCGCCCCGACGAGCTCAATCGACCCACCGGTGATCCCAACCGCGCAGGCATAGCTGCCCGCCTCGATCCGGTCGGGCATGACCTCATATTCGCAGCCGTGCAGCCCCTCGACCCCGCGGATGATCAGGTGCGACGAGCCGATTCCGTCGATCCTCCCGCCCATCGCCACCAGCAAATTGCACAGGTCGACGATCTCCGGCTCGCGCGCGGCGTTGAACAGCTGGGTCTTCCCCTTGGCCAGCACCGCCGCCATCAGCGCATTCTCGGTCGCGCCGACCGACACCACCGGAAAGCTGTAGTCGCCGCCCGGCAGCCGGCCCTTGGGCGCGGTCGCCTTCACATAACCGGCGGCAAGCTCGATCTCGGCGCCCATCGCCTCAAGCGCGCGCAGGTGCAGGTCGATCGGCCGGTCGCCGATCGCGCAGCCGCCCGGTAGCGAGACGGTCGCCTCTCCCGCCCGCGCCAGCATCGGGCCGAGCACGAGGATCGACGCGCGCATCTTGCGCACCATGTCGTAGGGCGCGACGGTCGAGGCGAGATCCTTCGCCTGCAACGTCATCCGCCGTCCGATCTCGCCCGGCTTGACCCCGTCAACCTTGGTCGACGCGCCGAGCCCGTTGAGCAGGTGCGAGAAATTGTCGACATCGGCCAGCCGTGGCAGGTTGGCGAGGGTCAGCTTCTCATTGGTCAGCAACGCGCACGGCAACAGCGCCAGCGCACTGTTCTTCGCCCCCGAGATCGGAATCTGCCCTTCGAGCCGCTGCCCGCCGACGATGTGAATGCTGTCCATCGAAGCGCGGTAAATTCAAACCTTCCTCGCTGCAAGGGAGGGAAAAAGTCTACGCCTTCTCCAGCGTGCACTGCAGCGGGTGCTGGTTTTCCCGCGCGAAGTCGATCACCTGGCTGACCTTGGTCTCGGCGACCTCGTAAGTGAACACCCCGCACACCGCGAGGCCCTGCTGGTGGACCTGGAGCATGACCCGCGTCGCATCCTCGATCCCCATCGAGAAGAAGCGCTGCAGGCACAGCACGACAAATTCCATCGGCGTATAATCGTCGTTGAGCATCAGCACCTTGTAGTTGCTCGGTTTCTTGGTGCGCGGACGGGTCCGGGTGACGACTCCGGTCTCGCCGTCCTCGCGCCCGCCGCCACCGCCGCCGCGGCCGTCATCGATCCCCTGGTCGCCGCCGCGTCCCGGCTCATCGCCCGCCATGCTGGTTCTGCTCATCATCACGACGAATATGGCAATGGTTGATCCTGCTGCAAGGCGAGAGTGACGCGCGCACCCCTTTAAACGGAAAACCATTGCCACAGTGCCAAAAAAACGGAAACGGCCGCTCCCCAGATACAGGGGGAGCGGCCGCTGATGACTGACCGAGGAGAGAAGGTCAGCCAATCTTGGTATTCGACGAGACCGTCATTCACGCTCTCGACAGGAGCGCGACGCGCTTCTGCCTCGAACGATCAGGCTCTTGTTACGCCGTCAGCTCGCTGAACTTCTCGGCGTTGACGCTGGCGCGGCTCGACAGCGGCTGCACCGCTTCACCGGTAAGCTTGACCAGCTGCTCGGTGAACTTCGAACCGTCGGCGACCATGCGGTCGAACGAGGCGCGGACCATTTCCGACTGCAGCTGGAAAAACTCGGTCGGCGACTTGGCTTCGGTCAGCGTCTTTACCGCGGCGGTGGTCTGCTCGACGCTCGACTTGGTCGTGGCGACGATCTCGGTGCCGAGGTCACGCGCGCCGGCGGTGGCGATGCGGCTCGCCTCGACGACCGCTTCCAGGTTGGCCTTGGCGGCTTCGGTCAGCTGCCCGGCGAATGCCTGGCTCTTGCGAACGGCTTCCTGGCTCTTCTCGCCGGCATCGGCGAACAGGGTCTGAAATTGATCGGCGCCCGGCAACTGGGTGAAACCGGCGAAGAAGTTGGTGGCATCGGTCATGGTCTTGGTTCCTTGAAAATAAGTGTTCGAAGTGGGGGCCGCGAGCGGCTTGACGGCGGCGGCGTTGATCGGCGACGCAACCTTGCGAACATATTTGCGCTTGGCGACGGTTGCGCTCGCCTTGCGATTGACCTTGCGGACTGCCTCGACGACCGCAGTCGCCGGGGTCTTGATGCGGGCAATGCGCGGCTTGGCGGCGGCCTTTACCGCCAGCGGGGCCGACTTCGCCGCAATCGGCTTGGTGACAAGAGCGGCCGTCGTGTCGGCCTTGATGGGGGCCGTCGCGTTGGCGGCTACTGCATCGGTAACATTCCTGGTCGCCGTATCGACTGCGCCTTCGACGGCGGTTGAAACTTCACTCATTAGTCAACTCCTATGTTGCGGTGCACAATACGCGAGTCGTCAAAGGGTTGCAAGAAAATTGTTGCACTGCAGCAAAAGCCTTCTTGACGTGCTGACACGGGCGCGGCAACAGCGGTCATGGACCTCGACCAGAATCAGGCGATCGGCCGCAAGCGACGCGGCCTGCTGATCGTCCTGTCATCGCCCTCCGGAGCGGGCAAATCGACCATCAGCCGGATGCTGCTCGACGCCGACCGCGACGTGACCATGTCGGTTTCTGCTACCACCCGCCCGATTCGCCCCGGCGAAGTCGAGGGCCGCGACTATCATTTTGTCAGCGAAGTCGATTTCAAGCGCATGGTCGAAGAGGGCGAATTCGCCGAATGGGCGCCGGTGTTCGACCACCATTACGGCTCGCCCCAGACCCCGATCAAGGCCGCGCTGAAGGCCGGCCGCGACGTCCTCTTCGACATCGACTGGCAGGGCACCCAGCAACTTCACGCGGCGATGGGCGAGGACCTCGTCCGCGTCTTCATCCTCCCTCCGTCGATGGTCGAACTCGAGCGCCGCCTGCGCGACCGCGGCACCGACAGCGCCGAGATCATCGCCAGCCGGATGAGCCGCGCCGCGGGCGAGATCAGCCACTGGGCCGAATATGATTATGTCCTGGTCAACGAGGATCCGGCGACCTGCCTCGCCGACGTCCGCGCGATCCTTGCCGCCGAGCGATTGAAGCGCTGGCGCCAGGCTGGCCTCGTCGCCTTCGTCCGCGATCTCGTCGCCCAGCGCTAACCCAGCAGCGACAGAAACCGCGCCGCGGCCTCGAAATCCGTCCGGCGATTGGCGAGCGATGCCACCGCCTCGTCATCGTCGCCCCACTGCTCGATCTGCCACCGTTCGTCGAGACTGACCGCTTCCCAGATCGTGTCCAGCGGCATCGCCTCCTCGACCACCGCCAGCGCCGCAACCAGCGAACCGCCGATCGTCACCAGCGGCGACAGCGCCGCCAGCCGATAGGCATCGAGCGCCGCCACCGCCTGGCCGAGACGCGCCACCGTCGCCGCCGGCTGCCCGATATGGACGATTGCGTCGGTCACCACGAAGTCGGCCTCAAACCGCCGCCGCGCCCACGCCAGCAGCGGGTCCCACTGTGCCGCCTGCCGCTGGACGAGCTTCGCCGGCCCCGCCGCGCGATAGCAGAACAGGTCCGCCTCGGCATATTTCGCCAGCCCTCCCGAGAACGTCACGGGATCGGGCGCAACCCGGTCGACCGCCGCATTGGCGAGCCCGGTCAGCGGCATCGCGCGCGGATCGACCGCCTCCCCCGCTCCCGACCATTCCGCCGCAATCGCCTCGGCCAAATCCCGCATCGGCACCACCAGCGCCACCCGCGACGGCGTCTTGAGCGGGCGTCCGTCGAGTTCGACTCCCCAGCCGTCTTCCGCCTCGACCGCCCGCGCCGCCGTCCAGAACCGCTTCATTCGCGCTCCCACCGCTTGCGCACCAGCCGCGGCAGGAAGATCGCCTCGACTACCCCGACCAATCCAAGCACGGCGCCAAGCGCGGGCATCCCGCCCGGCCGGACCAGCCCGGTCAACGCCACGGCAATGCCAAGCATCACCGTCGCCACGCCGCCCAACCGGACCAGCGCGAACAGCGCGAACCGCCGCTTCCACTCCGCTTCGCTGACTTTGCTCATGCCGCCCTCCTCACCAACGTTCGCGCCAGCCCGAGCACATCGGCCGGCTCCTCGGCGACGACCTGCGCGCCCCCGGCGAGCAATTCGTCCGCTTCATGATAGCCCCAGCCGACCCCGATCGCGCCGATCCCCGCGCCGCGCGCACAGCCCATGTCCCATGCCGTATCGCCGATCATCACCGTCTGCGCCGCCTCGGCCCCGGCCTCCGCCATCGCCGCCAGCGCCATCGCCGGATGCGGCTTCGACGGGTGGCTATCGGCGGTCTGCAGCGAAACGAACCGCCCATGCAGTCCGTGGGTTTCAAGGCAATGGCGCAAGCCCCGATCCGACTTCCCCGTCGCCACCGCCAGCGCCCAGCCGTCACCCGCCAGCGCCTCGATCAGTTCGGCGATTCCATCGAACAACGGCTCCTCGACCTCGCCCGCCAAGCGCAGCCGCTGGAACGCCAGTCGATAGGTCTCCGCCAACGCTTCGAGCTCGTTCCCGGCCGCATCCGGGACCAGCATCGCCATCGCCTCGAACAGGCTCAGCCCAACCACCCGCCGCGCCTCGCGGGCAGGCGGCGCCGCGCGGCCATGCGCCTCAAGGCTGGTCTTCAGCGCCGTATAAATCGTCGCCCCGCTATCGACCAATGTTCCGTCGCAATCGAAGATCGCCAGCCGGGTCATTGCGCGCCCCGCATCAGCGCCGCCAGCTCGCCTGCCCCGCTCCGCTCGACCCCGGCGGCCAGCATCGCCGGCTCATGGTCCCAGCGGAACACGCGATCGGGATGCATTTAGCGCGGCTTCCGGGCCGGCTTGCGGGCGACCGGCTTACCGCCCTTGCTCGGCGGCTTTCCTGATGGCTTGCCGACGGGCGCGGCACCACGGGAGCGCCGCTCGCCCTTACGGGCCTTGCGCGCGGTTTTCGCCGCCGCCGCGACGCGCTTCATCTTGACCTCGGTCGACTTCGCCGGGTCGGGCGTATCGATCGGCATCATGTCGCCCGCCATTGCCTCGAACCCGAGCATGCCCAGGCTCTCGGCGAAATGCGCCGGCAGTTCGGCGGTCACGTCGATCGGCTTGCCGTCGAGCCCGTCGACCCGCAGCCGCCGCGCGTGCAAGTGCATCTTGCGGCTGACCCCGCCGGTCAGGAATGCGTCCGCCCCGCCATATTTCGCATCGCCGACAATCGGATGCCCGATCGCCGCCATGTGCGCGCGCAGCTGGTGGGTCCGCCCGGTCAACGGCTGCAATTCGACCCACGCCGCGCGATTGCCGGCGATGTCGATCGTCCGGAAACGGGTCTTCGACGCCTGGCCATTTTCCTCGTCGACATGCATCTTCTCGCCGCCCGACCCCGGCTGCTTGGCCAGCGGCGCGTCGATCATCCCTTCTTCCGGCGAAGGCACCCCGATCACCAGCGCCCAATAGACCTTGCGCGCCGTCCGGCTTGAAAAGGTCTTGGCGAAATGCCCCGCCGCCCGCGCCGACCGCGCCACCAGCAGCACCCCCGACGTATCCTTGTCGAGGCGATGGACCAGCTTGGGCCGCTGCCCCTCCTCGTTGGCCAGCCCGTCGAGCAGCCGGTCGAGATGCTGGTGGGTCTTGGTCCCGCCCTGCGTCGCCAGCCCCGGCGGCTTGTTCAGCACATAGGCGTCGCGCGTCTTCTCGATCACCATCTCGCGGACGAAGCTTTCCTCCTCCTCGGTCAGCAGCACCACCGGCCGCGCGACGCGCTTGCCCTCGGCCGGCGCGGCTTCGGGCGGCGGCACGCGCAAGACTTGCCCGGTCTCGACGCGGTCGCCCGGCGCCGCGCGCTTGCCGTCCACGCGCAATTGCCCGGTCCGCGCCCAGCGCGACACGGTATTGAAACTCGTGTCGGGCAAGTGCCGTTTGAACCAGCGGTCGAGGCGGATGCCGTCGTCATCCTCGGCGACGGTGAATGTGCGTTCGGTCATCCCCGGGCGCTTAGCCGAGGTCGCCCGTCAAGGCGAGCGCCCGGCCCAATAGGCGAACGCCACGCGCTGCAGCCGCTCGACCAGCGCCGCCGCCCGCGGCCCTTCCCACGGCCCGACATAATCATGATCGCTCGCCCCGCCGGCTACCCACCAGCCCTGCCCCGGCAGCCCGTCCGACTGGCGCACGACCAGCACCGCCAGTGCGGGCTCGCCCCGTTCCGCCGACGCTCGATCGACCACGCCGAGCGTCACGCACAGCGCCCGCATCCTGGGTCGCGAAAAGCCATGGCCGAGCAGCTCGAGCAGCTCCGAATAGGTCAGCGCATGCCCCGCCGACGCCGCCGCGACGAGGTGCGCCCTGACCTCGTGCGGATCGCCTATGCTAGCCGTCACTTGGCTAACCGTCACTTGGGCTGTTCGGTCACCGGCGTCAGCTCGAACACGTCGAGCTTCGCTCCATTTCGCGGATACGGGATGACCAGCCGCCACACGAATGGCGCGACCCGCTCGACTACCCCCGCCATATCGCGTGCGGGATCCTCGCCATAGGCCTTGGGCTGGTCCTCTTCGCCCAGTGCAAGACTCCCGAGATAGACCAGCCGGCTGGCGACATCGTCCTCCCACAGCCGCCCCGCCGGACGCTGGCTGCCGGTCTGCTTGACGATCGTCAGAAGCTCGCCCTCGACCTCGACATAACAGAAGAACGGCTTGAACCGCTCGAACGCGACTTTCTTCTTCGGCGTGCTGCCGATCTCGACCATGCGACACGAATAGCTTCCCGGAGTCGGCGCTGGTCGCGCCAACGCCGCGCCGGACCTGAGCAGCAGTGCTTCCTTCTTAACCTCATCGCCAAATCCGCGGCTTCGCGCCTCAGCCAGCCCCTCGCTCCACGCCGACCCGATCCGCGCGATCCGTGCCGCGTCGGCGGCGCTGGCAACGCGTTGCCATACATCGGCCTTGCTCGGCGGCGCGACGGTGACGGTCGCCCCGAGGTGGCTCGGTGGCCTGGGCTTAGTCACGCAACCGGCCAGCGCCAGTGCGATCAGGGACACGGCAAGAAAGGAACGCGGCACGAATGATTCCTTCCGGGTAGACGGCACCTGCCTACACCGTGTCAGGCACCGATGACAGTTTCAACAAACACGCCGGTCACCACAAGGATTGACTTCGCCTTGTCCCGCCTTAGCGCCCCACCGGGTGAACACACCCTCGTCCCAGACCCGTATCGATCATCCCGAACGCCTCGGCTTCCTGCTCGGCATCGGCGCCTATTCCTATTGGGGCTTCCTCCCGATCTACTTCAAGCTGGTGAAGTCGGTCGAGCCGATCGCAATCGTCGCCCAGCGCGTCGTCTGGTCCGTGCTCGTTCTCGCCGTCCTCGTCAGCGCGGTGCGCGGCTGGCCGGCCGTGCGCACGGCGCTCGCCAACCCGCGCGTGCGCGGCCTGCTCGCGCTCAGTGCGCTACTCATCGCAGTCAACTGGCTGTTCTACGTCTACGCTGTCAACAACGGTCACATCCTCGCCGGCAGCCTCGGCTATTACCTCAATCCGCTCGCCAACATCCTGCTCGGCCGCTTCTTCCTCAAGGAAAAAGTCTCGCGACTGCAGTGGGTCGCGGTCGCCATCGCCGCGGCAGGGATCGCGGTCCTCGCCGCCGGCGCGCTCGGCCAATTGTGGATCAGCCTCACCCTCTGCGCGAGCTTCGCAAGCTACGGCCTCGTCCGCAAGATCGTCGCCGCCGACGCGCTCACCGGCCTCGCTATCGAGACCGGCTTCCTGCTCCCCGCCGCCCTCACCTTTCTGCTCCTGACTCACGTCCCCGGTGCCCCACTGCTGGCGCCAACTTCCCACGTCAGCCTGCTCATCGGTTTGAGCGGCATTATTTCGACCATCCCGCTGCTGCTCTTCGCCGGGGCCGCCCGGCGCCTGCCCTATTCGACGCTCGGTATGCTCCAGTTCCTCGCCCCGACGCTCCAGTTCCTGCTCGCCGTCTTCCTCTACGGAGAACCGTTCACCCGCGCCCATGCCATCGCCTTCGCCGCGATCTGGACCGCGCTCGTGCTCTACGTCATCGCGCTGGTCACCGCTGCGCGCCGCGACCGCTTGCCGAAGGAAGGCGAAGCGGTCATGCTCGGCGAATGCTGAACCTCGTCTCGCTGATCATCGGGCTCGTCGCCTTCCTGTTCGCGCTAGTCGCCTTCATTCCGCTGCTCGGCTGGATGAACTGGCTGATCATCCCGCTCGCGCTCGTCGGCACGATTGTCGGCGCGGCGAGCGCATCGAAGACCGGCCGCAACCTCAACCTGTTCGTGATCGTCGTCGGCATCCTCCGCCTGATGCTCGGCGGCGGGATCATTTAAGCAGAAATCCCGGGCTAGCGCGACTTCACGTAGCGCCCCGGCGCATCCTCGATCGCCTTGTATTTGCCCGCGCCGGGCACACGCGCGCCGTCGGCCTTGACCGTCCCCGCCGCCCGCCCGCGCAGCCACTCGATCCAGTCGGGCCACCAACTGCCCTTATGCTCGGTCGCCCCGGCGACATACTCGTCAAAGCTCGCCGGCGACGCGTCGTTGATCCAGTACTGATACTTCCCGGCGGCAGGCGGATTGACCACGCCGGCGATATGCCCCGACCCGGCGAGCACGAACCGCTTCGGTCCGGCGAGCAGGCCCATCATCCGCCACACGCTCTCGGGCGGCGCGATATGGTCCTCGCGTCCGGCCTGAATATAGGCCGGGGTCTCGATTTTCTTGAGGTCTATCGGCGTCCCGTCGACGACGATCACGCCCGGCTTTACCAGCAAATTCTGCCGATAAAGCGTCTCGAGATAATTGCGGTGCCACCCCGCCGGCAAATTGGTCGTGTCGCCGTTCCAGTGGAGCAGGTCGAACGGCGTCGGCTCCTGCCCCATCAGGTAATTATTGACGACATAGTTCCAGATCAGGTCGCGCCCGCGCAGCAGGTTGAACGTCGCAGCCATGTAGCGCCCGTCGAGCACCCCGCTTTCGGTCGTCAGCTGGCCAAGCAGTTCCATCACCTCGTCGCCAAGGAACAAAGTCAGGTCGCCGGCCTTCTCGAAATCGACCTGCGCGGTGAAGAAAGTGGCCGACGCGACCTTGTCCGCCTCGCCCCGCGCCGCCAGCAGCGCCAGCGTCGCCGCCAGCGTCGTCCCCGCCACGCAATAGCCGATGGTGTGAACCTTGCTCACGCCAAGCTGCTCGCGGATCACGTCGACCACCTCGGTCTGCGCTGCGACATAATCGTCGAGGGTCACGTCGGCGATGCTCTCGTCGGCCGATTTCCAGCTGACCATGAACAGCGAAACGCCCTGCTCGACGGTCCACCGCACGAAACTTTTCTCGGGCGTAAGGTCGAGGATGTAGAAGCGGTTGATCCACGGCGGGAACACGACCAGCGGCGTCTCGAGCACCTTCTCGGTCGTCGGCGCATAATGGATCAGCTGGAACAATCGTGTCTCGTAGATCACCTTGCCTGGCGTCATCGCCAGATTGCGTCCGACCTCGAATGCCCCGGCCTTGCTCTGGCTCATTTGCCCGGCCTTGATGTCGCCAAGCATGTTGCTGAGCCCGTTGAGAAGATTGTCGCCGCGGGTCTCGATCGTGCGGTGCATCACCTCGGGGTTGGTCAGCGCGAAGTTGGCCGGGCTCATCGCCTCGACGAAGCTCTTCGTCGCGAACCGCAGCCGGTGCCGCGCCGCCTCGTCGAGCCCCTCGATCTTGTCGACTGACCCGAGCAGCTGGTCCGAAATCGCCAGATACGACTGGCGAATCGTGTCGAACAGCGGATTGTCACGCCACTCCGCCGCCCCGAACCGCCGGTCCTTCGCCTCGCCCGCCTCGGCGAACCCGGTCAGCATCTGGCCCCACACCTCAAGCCCCTTCGACCACGCCTCGGCCCCCGCGGTCAGCATCGGCAGCGGGTCGGCCAGCGGCTTGGCGATCCCGCCCTCCTTGACCAGCCCGTCGGCCCACGCCTCCATCAGCATCTGCTGTGCGCGGCCCGTGACCAAGGTCCAGTGCTGCCAGTCCTCGAGACCCGGAATCGTTCCCGGCGAAGCATCGGCCGCAGTCGTCGAATCGGCTTTATCGGTCATCGGCTCACCTCTTGGTCGAACTCTAGCATGGATCGCGCTACGGTGAGTCATGACCCCGGTGCTCCCGACCCCGTCGCTGCCTGACGCGCTCTACCTGCTCGACTATTTCGGGCTGGCGGTGTTCGCCATTTCGGGCGCGCTGCTCGCCGCCGAGAAGCGCCAGACGCTCGTCACCTTCCTGTTCTTCGCGGTCGTCACCGGGGTCGGCGGCGGCACCGTGCGTGACCTGCTGATCGGCGCCCCGGTGTTTTGGGTCCACAGGCCTCGTCACACCTAAAAGAAGAAAAAGTATCGTTTCTAGACACTTATCTAGCGCACCGCTCTAATGATCCAGCGCCCCGATTTGATGGACTGTGGGTGGCAGGAAGCGCGATCGTTCAAGATGACGTGTGCAGATGAAGGCCCTGAACTAAAGCGGCAACGCCCTCTTTAATCGGTAGATTGGTCGCCCTTCTTGCGTCGCCGATTTATAGAAGCAGTGATCGCACCAAACAGGCCACCTCCTACAGCTGAACCAATGGTCGCGAAGGTAATCTGGCCATCTTTATTAAAGGGCGGGAGGCTTTGCACGACCGCAAAGGCCGCGCATGCTGCTATCCATAGCCATTGTAATGGAGTGAAACGTTTCCACATCTTCAGGTCCCCCAGCAAGCACATTCTATCTTTGGTACTAGGCTTAAGTCTTACCTGATTGAACGGCCAGCAGTCGTTTTTCAGCAACCGCAGCAGCCAAGTCCAGTTTTTCACGGATGCGCTCAACCGCTATTCTGATTTCAGTTGGTGTTGCCAGACAGGCGGTTTCGCCCATTGCTTCCAGTACCACCCCATCCTGAGAACGGCTAACCTCGAAGTTCATCAGCATACCAAGTCCTCCTCGGCTCACATACCGCAAAAAAACGGAACGAACCACGGCTCCACACAAAGTTAGGCGTTCCGCAAACGTAGGGGCCAGCCGGCAACAAAAACCTCAGAAAACTGCGGATGCAACTGTCAGGATGGTGTGTTCACCGCAACGCGACGCTCGGCATCTGCCTCGCCGCCGGGTTCGCGGTTTGGTTCACCGCGCGCCATCGCTGGAATGAGCGCGCGATCCTGTGGTTCGACGCACTCGGCCTCGCGGCTTACTCGACCTACGGCGCGTCGAAGGCGCTGGCGTTCGAGGTCGCGCCGGTCCCCGCCTTTGCGATGGGCGTGCTGACCGCCTGCGCCGGCGGCATCATTCGCGACGTGCTCGCCGGCGACCCGTCGATCCTGATGCGCCCCGAAATTTACGTCACCGCCGCCGCTTTATCCTCGGCGCTGTTCGTCCTGCTCCACGTCGTCGGCCTCCCCGCCCTCCCGGCCGCCGCGATCGCCTTCATCGCGGCGTTCGCGCTCCGGGCACTCGCCATTACCACGGGCCTCAAGCTCCCCGGCTATTCGGAACGCTGACCATCGCTCTTTCGCAGCGCAGCAAAATCCGCCAAACAGGATCCCATGGACGAATTCTACCGCATCCGCCGCCTCCCTCCCTATGTCTTCGCCGAAGTCAACGCGATGAAGGCGGCGGAGCGCGCGCGCGGCGAGGACATCGTCGACCTCGGCATGGGCAACCCCGATGGCGCCCCGCCCAAGCACGTTATCGACAAGCTGTGCGAAGTCGCGTCGAAGCCGACCGCCCACCGCTACTCCGCCTCGAAAGGCATTCCCGGCCTGCGCAAGGCCCAGGCCGCCTATTACAAGCGCCGCTGGAACGTCGATCTCGACCCTGACAGCGAGGTCATCGTCACGCTGGGCAGCAAGGAAGGCCTCGCCAACCTCGCGCAGGCGATCACCGCGCCGGGCGACGTCGTCCTCGCCCCCAACCCGTCCTACCCGATCCACACTTTCGGCTTCATCATCGCCGGCGCCGCGATCCGCTCGATACCCGCCGCGCCCGGCCCCGACTTCTTCGTCCGGCTCGAGATGGCGATGCGCTACACCGTGCCGCGGCCTAAGGTGCTCGTCGTTGGCTACCCGTCAAACCCGACCGCTTACGTCGCCGACCTGCCGTTCTACGAAAAGCTCGTCGCCTTTGCCCGCGCGCATGAACTCGTCGTCATTTCCGACCTCGCCTACGCCGAAATCTACTTCGGCGACGAGCCGACCCCGTCGATCCTCCAGGTCGACGGCGCCAGGGAAGTCGCGGTCGAGTTCACGTCGATGTCGAAAACCTACAGCATGGCCGGCTGGCGGATCGGCTTCGCGGTCGGCAACGCCCGGCTCATCGGTGCGCTCGCCCGGGTCAAATCCTACCTCGACTATGGCGCCTTCACCCCGATTCAGGCCGCCGCGACCGCCGCATTGAACGGCCCGCAGGACATCATCGCCGAAAATCGCGCGCTGTACAAAAAGCGCCGCGACGTGCTCGTCAAAAGCTTTGCCAGCGCCGGCTGGGACATCCCCGTTCCCCAGGCCAGCATGTTCGCCTGGGCCCCGATCCCCGAACAATATCGCGCGCTCGGCAGCATGGAATTCTCGAAGCGCCTGCTGACCGAAGCCAAGGTCGCCGTCGCGCCGGGCGTGGGCTTCGGCGAGGAAGGCGAAGGGTTCGTCCGCATCGCGCTCGTCGAAAACGAACAGCGCCTCCGCCAGGCCGCGCGCGGCATCAAGAAACTGCTGGCGAAAGGCTGATGCTCCCCGGCCTCACCGACCTAACGACCAGCAACGCCGAGGTCGCGCAGGTCATCCAGTCGGCGGTCGCACCGGTGTTCCTGCTCGCCGGCATCGGCGCCTTCCTCAATGTCTGCGTCGGCCGCCTCGCCCGCATCGTCGATCGCGCCCGCGCGCTCGAGCCCAGGCTGCTCGTCAGCCGCGGCAAGGAACATGATCGGATCATCGCCGAACTCCACATTCTCGACCGCCGCATCCGTGTAGTGAACACCGCCGTCTTCCTTTCGGTCAGCGCGGCGGTGTTGATCTGCCTCGTCGTCATCCTGCTGTTCGGCAGCCAGCTCACTGGTCTGCATTTCGGCAAGGCAGTCGCGCTGCTGTTCATCGCCGCGATGATTTCGACCGGGCTCGGGTTCGCCACCTTCCTCCACGAAACCCAGCTCGGCATCCGCGCCGTCCGCGTCCGCGCCCACATCCTCGAACATCAGCCCGAGGACGCCGACTGACGACGCACAGCCTCTCGTGCAGAGTCTCGACAAGGTCATAGCCCGCTCCTATCCCGACCACGAATACCGGGAGAGAACATGACCAATAACAGTAGCGTTACGGCCAGTACCGTCCTCGACCGCGTCCTCGTCCTCGAGATGGTTCGCGTCACCGAAGCCGCTGCGATCGCCGCCTCGCGTCTAGTCGGCCGCGGCGATGAAAAAGCCGCCGACGCCGCCGCCGTCGAAGCGATGCGCGCCGCACTCAACGAACTACCGATGGACGGCACCGTCGTCATTGGCGAGGGCGAACGCGACGAAGCCCCGATGCTCTACATCGGCGAAAAAGTCGGTTCGGCCCAGGGCACTGGCCCCAAGATCGACATCGCGCTCGACCCGCTCGAAGGCACCACCATCACCGCCAAGGCCGGCCCCAACGCGCTCGCCGTCCTCGCCATCGCCGAACATGGCCATTTGCTCAACGCGCCCGATACTTACATGGACAAGATCGCGATCGGCGCCGGCTATGAGCCCGGCCTCGTCGGCCTCGCCCGCTCGGCGACCGAAAACGTCACTGCGCTCGCGGCCGCGAAGGGCGTGCCCGTTGGCGAGATCATGGCCTGCGTCCTCGACCGCCCGCGCCACTCGGGCATCATCGCCGAGCTTCGCTCGCTGGGCTGCGGCATCATGCTAATCCCCGACGGAGACGTCGCCGGAGTTATCGCCACCTCCAACCCCGATAGCGGCGTCGACATCTACCTCGGCCAGGGTGGCGCCCCCGAAGGCGTCCTCGCCGCCGCCGCCTTGCGCTGCATCGGCGGCCAGATGGAAGGCCGGCTGTTCTTCCGCAACGACGACGAGCGCGCCCGCGCCCGCCGCTGGGGGATCGAGGACCTCGACCGCATCTACCGCCTCGAGGAAATGGCGAGCGGCGACTGCATCTTCGCCGCCACCGGCGTTACCGACGGCTCGCTCCTGTCCGGTGTCAAGCGCCTCCGCGGCGGCCTGCTCAAGACCGAAAGCATCGTCATGCGCGCCAGCTCGGGCACCGTCCGCCGCATCACCGGCGAACACCACAAGGGCCATGCCTGATCCCGCCTCATGCCACCTTCCGCCGGGCCAGTCCCTGCCCCATAAGGCCGCATGAGCCGCGATGATCATGCCTGTGGCGTAAGCTCTTCCGTCCTTTCCCAACCGTGGCGCTGGCGGCGCCAGGGGGGCCCGGATGCGGGCGGCGACGACCTCGGCCTCGACCTCGTCGATCAGCTGCTCCTTGCGCGCGGTATTGCCGCCGACGATCTCGCCCGCCACCGCGACCCGCGGATCCGCGATTTCCTCCCCGACCCGTCGCACTTCGCTGACATGGACAAGGCCGCCCGCCGCCTCGCCGACGCGGTCGAGGGCGGCGAGACGACCGCCATCTTCGGCGACTACGACGTGGATGGCGCGACCTCCGCCGCGCTGCTCACCCTCGTCCTGCGCCGCCTCGGGAATGAGCCGATCGTCTACATCCCAGACCGGCTGATGGAGGGCTACGGCCCGTCGGGTAAAGCCCTCGTCGAGCTTCACGCGCGCGGAGCGACCCTCGCCGTCACTGTCGATTGCGGCGCCCAGGCATTCGACGCGCTTGCCGAGGCCGCCGCCGCCGGGCTCGAGGTGATCGTCTGTGATCACCACCAGTGCGCCTCCGCGCTCCCCACCGCGCACGCCCTGATCAACCCCAATCGCCTCGACGAGAGCGAGATCGGCGCCGCCCACGGCCATGTCGCCGCGGTCGGGATGGCGTTCCTGCTCGGTACCGCGCTGCTCCGCGAATTGCGCCAGCGCGGCCGCTTCGCCGCCACCCCCGAGCCGAAGATCATCGACTTGCTCGACCTCGTCGCGCTCGGCACTGTCGCCGATGTCGCGCGCCTCAAAACCCTCAACCGTGCATTCGTCACGCAGGGACTAAAGGTCATGGCCGGCCGCCAGAACATCGGCCTCGCCGCACTCGCCGACGCCGCCCGCCTGACCCGTGCCCCAACCAGCCGCGATTTAGGCTTCGCGCTCGGTCCACGGATCAACGCCGGCGGCCGCGTCGGCAAGTCCGACCTGGGCGTGCGCCTGCTCACCACCACTGACCCGGCCGAGGCCGAGGCGCTCGCCGCCGAACTCGACCGCCTCAACGAGGAGCGCCGTGCGATCGAACTGATCGTCATCGAACAGGCCACCGCCGCCGCCGAGCGCCAAGCCGACGCGCCGCTTATCCTCGTCGCCGGCACCGGCTGGCATCCCGGCGTGATCGGCATCGTCGCCAGCCGCCTCAAGGAACGCTTCAACCGACCGGCGATCGTCGTCGCCATCGAACAGGACGGCACCGGCAAGGGCTCGGGTCGCTCGATCTCGGGGGTCGATCTCGGCGCCGCGATCCTCGCCGCGAAGGACAGCGGCCTGCTCGTCGCCGGCGGCGGCCACGCGATGGCCGCGGGACTTACCGTCCGCCCAGATGGCGTCGAGGCCCTGCGCGCCTTCCTCCACGACCGCCTCGCCGCCGATCTCGAGGTCGCCCGCGGCACCCGCTCGCTCCTCCTCGACGCCCTGCTCTCCCCCGGCGGGGTAGCGGCGTCCCTGTGCGACCAGCTCGACGCCGGCGGTCCCTATGGCGCCGGCTGGCCGAGTCCGCGCGTCGCCGCCGGCCCCGCCCGCCTGCTGCGCGTCGCCACCGTCGGCAACAGCCACGTCCGCGGCATCGCGTCCGGCGACGACGGCAAGAGCTTCAAGTGGATCGCCTTTCGCGCCGCCGACACCCCGCTCGGCCACGCCCTCCTCGCCAGCGGCCCCGACCGCCGCTGGTGGCTGGCGGGCTCGATAAAGCGCGACGAATGGACCGGCGGCAACGCGGCCGAAATGCACCTCGATGATGCGGCGTTTGTGTGAAGTCTGGTTCTTCCCACAAAAACTCGCTCCGGCTTGACCCTCGCCGCCCCCTCGCCTAATCGCCCGCCCACGCCTCACGGCCCCTTCGTCTAGCGGTTAGGACGCGGCCTTTTCACGGCTGAAGCACGGGTTCGATTCCCGTAGGGGTCACCAGCCTGTTAAGCTACTGAAAACAAACATTAAATTTTCACGACGCGGCCCTTTCCGATCAGTCAGTTCGGGGTTACACCGGGGTTACAAAGGGGTGCTGGTGCGCTCCAATGCGCTGATTGCGAGCTGTCGCAGTGCTAAGTAGACTTCCGAAAATGGCGGATTACCGGGACTTTTCTGAGGCCGTTTACGCGTGCAAAAAACAATTTCTAGCGGACGCGGCCCTTTCAGCCCGAAAGGCCGGGTTCGGGCGTAGCAGAGTGCGTCAGCGAGGAGCTTCAAGCTCCCTTGTGGAGTGTGCGTTACCCACTACGATTAGCCGTTACCACGCAGCCGTAGGGGTCTCCATTGAACAAGCTTTTCTACGGCGACAATCTCGGCGTGCTGCGCGACCATATCGCCAGCGACAGTGTCGACCTGATTTACCTCGATCCCCCGTTCAACTCGAACGCCAATTACAATATACTGTTCAAGTCTAAGACTGGCGACGGATCGGACGCGCAGATCGAGGCGTTTGAGGACACTTGGCACTGGAATGAGCATGCCGAGCAAGCCTTCGACGAGGTCGCGCGCAGCGGCAATACCAAGGCGTTCGACCTGTTGAACGCGATGCGTGGCTTCCTCGGCGACAATGACATGATGGCCTATCTGGCGATGATGGCGGTGCGCCTGATTGTGGATTGGCGATGACGCTGGACCCCCGTCGATTCAGGTCTACGACCATGAATTAGCAACGAAAACTGTCACCATGCCGGGGTCCCCGTCGGCGCCGATGGGGACCCCGGCCTTGGGCCGATTTAGAAAGAGAAATCAATTCAGTAAGCAAGGCTCTGGCAGGTTCCAGTTTCACCGCCGATCCACACGCTCGGATTTAACCTGACAACGCCCTAAATATGTCGCAGGGGTTTGATCTTGTATTAAAAGCCTCTCACCTTGGATTAAAGCGTTCCGGATCATCATTCAAAATGGCTCGTTCACAAACGAGGGCAGCGATACCAAATCAACGGCGATACGATAGGTGTGCAATTCGAAATTTGGCGATCGCTTGCTTTCAAGAAGGCACGCCGCGAACGGAATTATAGGAAAAGGGCGAGTTGCTGCCCTTCGACCGGCAACGACAAATCCGAGAAAAGCATGACGACGCACTCGGCGACCATACGAGGTCCAACAAATGATCATTGCGTGGGAACATCTGAAAGCCAGCGCCAGATGACATTTAAATACACCTTCCCCGTCCGCTTTGCGCACTGCGACCCGGCTGGGATTGGGTATTTCCCGCGTTTGCTGGAAATGCTCGACGGCGCGGTTGAGGATTTCATGGCCGAAGTGACCGGAGCAGATCGGGCGCAAACGCATTTGCGCGAGCGGCTGGGCATTCCGACCATCGACCTCCAGGTCCATTTCGCTCAGCCCAGCCGCTTGGGCGAATTGCTGACGTTCGAGATCAAACCGGTAAAACTCGGACGAACCTCGTTGACGTTCCAAACCGAAGTAACACGCGATGGCGAGCCACGCTTCTCCGTGAGTCAGACCGTGGTGCAGATAAATGTCGATACCGGCCGTCCTCATCCCTGGGCTGACGTAACACGGGTTTTGCCAGTGTTCGCTTCGGTCGCCGGGGGCAAGGCATCGTGACCGTGCATCGCACGCTCCTACCCTCCCCCCGGTTGGCCCGCCAGAAAGGATATTCCAATGGCATCGTCGCGCGCGGCACAATGATATGGACTGGCGGCGTTGTCGGCTGGAATATTGCCGAAGCACGTCCTGACGGCCTGACGGAACATTTGCGCCACTGTCGTGAAGCACCGTAAACGTGCGGGCGGAGAAAAGTGCTACGCCGACACATATTGTCCGGATGACCTGGCCCAGCGACATGCCGGCTTGCCCGGAGAGCATTCCCCCAATCGGCACAAATCGACGCGACAACATCGGCAAATTTTATGGCAAAGGCGGTCGTCGGCGTAACTCACCTCGTTGGAGCCGATTCAAGGCATTGTCAGATTGGCCATTTCTCATTCGCTTCCGGCTGATTGCCATATAAATATCCGAGCCCCTCGGTCCAATCTCGCCTGCCCTTAAGACTGGTGCCTTTGCTCTGTTAATTCCGCACCGCTCGTCGCAACTCGGACTTGCTAGCGGCTTGGGCGAAGCACGCCGTCGGTCCCGCGGACGAGCGGTGCCGACTGGCGCGGTAGTGGTGCACCAGGGGCGGCATCGATCGTCGTCCCATAAGGCCAGGATGGGGGAGCGATCGCCACGAACCGTGCAAGCCCGCCCGTACCGCCCTCGGGTCGGGCAAAGCCGATCGAGATCAGCGCACCGGCTTCGGGCACGTGGTCGAGGTTGGTGACCCCCTCGGCCTGAGCGAAGTCGTGGCCGAGCAGCCAGCGCTCGGCCACGAAATCGTCGGTCGTGTCGGTGTCAAGTGGTTCGTGGCCATGGAACAGGATGTGGCGGTCAAGGTGAAGCAGCTTGAGCGCATCGAGCGAAATGCCCGGGAACGGCCGGCGAGTGAAGCGCTCGGGGTCGTTCCATCGCTTCGACCAGTCGGTCCGGAACATGACCACCGATCCCGCCGGGATCCGGCCGTGGCGCTGCTCCCAGCCAAGCACGTCGGCGACGCTTGCGACATGACCAGGATCGGCGCGGGTCGCGGCCGAGAGGTCAATGACGACCAGCGGGCGGACGGCGATCGTCGCGGGAAAATCGCTGATCGTGGCGCCAAGGGGATTGCCGTGGGCCGGGGGATCAAGCTGAGTTCCGACCTGGTCCGTCGGCAGCTGGTAGGCGGTAATTCCGGCGCCGTGGCGGGCGTAGCCGAAAGGCTCTCCCCTGCCGATGAACCCGGGGACGTCGATCGCCGCGCGTGCCGCCGACACCGACAACCGGCCGAAGCCCGCCCACTTTGGATCGCCCGGTGCGAAGGCGTGGGTGAGGTCGATATATTTGGCGTGGGCGAAGTTCGCTTCATAAGCCGGCCAAAGACTTGCGGGGCGCGATGTCACGCACCCCGCCAGCGCGAGCAAGGCGAGCGGGACGAGCCGGCGCATCGTCAGAGCATCAGCGCGCGGTGGCACCCGATCGCGTGGAACACTCGCTCGACATCGCCCTCCTCGTTGTAGAAGTGCGGCGAGAGGCGGACATTGCCGTCACGCGAGGAGGTAACGATGTTCGCCTCGTGCAGCGCAGCCACCATTGCCGGAGCATCGTGCGAGCGCAGGGCGACCATCGCCCCGCGCCGCGTCGGCTCATCGGGCGTCGCCATCGGGATTCCGGCGGCGTGAGCGTGGTTGGCGATCGAGGCCGTTAGGCCGGCAATCCGTTCGCCAATCGCGGCAAGCCCGATCTCCTCGACGATTGCAAGGCCGGCGCGGGCGGCATAGACATTGGGGATCGGCGGGGTTCCGCCCTCGAATCGCCGCGCGCTGGCAGCAGGATGATGCGCGCGGGCATCCATTGCGCCGATGTCCTCCTGCGCGAACCAGCCGGTGGCGGTCGGCTGGAGCGCTGCAGTGGTGGCGCTGCGCGCGTAGAGAAAGGCGACGCCGGCCGAGGAGAGGAGATATTTGAGCGTCCCGCCGACGTAAAAATCGCAGTCCAGGGTAGTCATGTCGATTGGCATGGTACCGATAGCCTGGAACCCGTCGATCAGAACATGAGCGCCCTTCGCCCGGGCAAGCTGCGCGATCGCGGCGACGTCGAGCTTCTCGCCGTTGCGGTAACAGACGTGGGTCACGGCGACGATCCGCGTGCGTTCGTCGATGACGTCCGCGAGCCGCTCGAGCAAGCTGGTGTTGCCGTTGGCGACGACCCGTTCAACCGTCGCTCCGCGCGCTTCCTGCGCATACCAGATTTGCGCGTTGGTCGGAAACTCGAGGTCGGTGATGACGACCTTGTCGCGGTCCTGGTCGAAGGTCATCGCCGAGGCGACGGCGTTGATCCCGGCCGAGGCCGAACCGGTCACGGCAATTTCATCGGCGGTGCATCCGAGCAGTCGCGCGACATCGCCGCGCAGGGCTTCATAGCGACCGATCCATGCGTCCCAATGGCTACCATGGGCGTGGCGATCGGCGAGATATTCAAGATAGGCGGCCTCGACCGAGTCCGACAGCAAGCCATAGGAACAGCTGTTCATGAAGCATTGACGGCGAAGCAGCGGGAAGCGCGCGCGCAGGGCGTTCCAGTCGGGGGCGATGGCAACGGTTGAGTCGGTCATGGTTCCTGCCTTGCATTGAGAATAGAGCATTGAACTACGTCGGAATTCACGTGAATATGTGATCTAAAAGCAACAGGCCGTCGCAGTTTCACGAATATAGCAGTCGTCCGCGTTCCCGCTAGATGTTTTAGGTTGAAAATAAATTTCATCCAGTCATGTTTTGCCATGACGATCGTCGGCACTGGCCTGCGATCGTTCAACGGCCGACGGCATGGCGTCATGCTTGTCGGGGGATCGAGCCAATGTTCGACAAGGGGGACTTATGACCGACCTGCGCAAGGGACTATTCGCAACGACCGCAGGGCTGGTGCTCGCGGCACTTACCCAGCCGGCGCTGGCTCAGCCCGCGTCGGGTCCCGAAGTCCCGGCACCCGCCCGCCCGGCGCCGGGCGACCAAGCGACCGGTGCCCCGGTCACCTCGACCTCCAAGCCCGACGAGAATTCAATTCCCGACATCATCGTCACGGCAACCAAGCGTGGCGACGAGGCGTTGCGCAACGTGCCGATCGCGATCCAGGCGTTGACCGGCGACACGCTCGCCAAGGCCGGCATTACTCAGTTTAGCGAATATGCCGGGCGCGTGCCGAGCCTGTCGTTCCAGGACCTCGGGCCTGGCGACAAGAAATATGTCATCCGCGGTGTTAACTCGACCGGCGCTGCGACCGTCGGCGCCTATTACGACGAAGCGGTGATCAGCGCCGATAATCGCAACGACGGCGGCGGTCGCAACGTCGATCTCAAGCTGTACGACATCGCCCGCATTGAAGTCCTCAAGGGGCCGCAGGGAACACTTTATGGCGCCTCGTCGGAATCGGGCACGATCCGCATCATCACCAACAAGCCCAACAGCCGCGAGTTCAGCGGCTATCTCGCCGGCGAACTGTCGCAGACCCGCAAGGGCGGCACCAACTATAACCTCAACGGCATGGTCAACCTGCCGCTGGCAACCGACAAGCTGGCGCTGCGGCTGGTCGGCTGGCGAGTCGACGACAGCGGTTATATTGACCAGATCCGCCTCCCCGCAGGGCGCAGGAACGACGTCAACAATGACGACACCTGGGGCGGCCGCGCGAGCCTGCGCTTCACGCCGACCAACCAATTGTCGGTTACTGCTTCGGCGACGTACCAGAAGACCCATTCCAACGGCTCGTCGCGCTACACGCCCGCTGGGACCCAGAGCTTTTCGACCGTCGGCTATCCGCCGGTGGCGGGTGGCGACCTGCTCAACACCGACCTGTCGCGCAGTCCGCTCGACGACAAGGTCAAGATCTTCAGTCTGACCGGCGAATATAATTTCGATCACGGCAGCATCGTCGCGACAACCAACTATTTCGACCGCAGCTTCCTTTTCAATTTCGACAGCTCGCCGATTCTGTTTTATTTTGGCGTGCCGATCTCAGGCATCACCATCCAACCGCAGTCGCGCAAGATCTGGTCGAACGAGCTGCGCTATGCGTCCAAGTTCGACGGCCCGCTGAACTTCGTGGTCGGCGGCTTCTACAGCAAGGAAAAATCGAACTTCGACGTTCAGGTTGTCAAGATCAACGCGTTCGGCGACCCCGCTGGACCGTTTAGTGGCCTCAACGCCGACGACGCTCTGTCGAACCCCAACGGCAACACTTTCTTTGGCCGCTACGACAACAACCGCCTCAACCAGTATGCCGCGTTCGGCGAGGCGACCTTTGCCTTTACCCCGACCGTCAAGGCGACCATCGGCGCTCGCTATTTCCACTCGAAGCTCAGTTCGGTTCAGGAGACAACTCACCCGTTCGGCGGTTTTGGGCCCAACCCGCCTGGGGTGCTGCGCAATGAGGCAAGCGACCATAAGACGACCTTCAAGGGGAACGTTAGCTGGAAGCCGAGTGAGCAGATATTGCTCTATGTGACCGCCGCGCAGGGTTTTCGTACTGGCGGTCTGAATCAGGCCGACTTGCCCTTCTCGTCGTTCATCCCACGCAGCTACGGCTCGGATTCGCTGTGGAATTACGAAGTCGGGACCAAGCTGACGCTGCTCGGCGGCAAGCTGCGGCTTGACGCTGCGGCATATCGCATTGACTGGTCGAACATCCAGGTCGGCGCGGTCGATGCCACCGGCGCCTTCCCCTTTACAACTAATGCCGGGACCGCGAAGGTCGACGGCGTCGAGGCCGACCTGAACGCGCTGCTGGCGCGCGGCGTGACGCTGGAAGTGGGCGGTTCATACCAGAACGCCCGGCTCACCTCGGACCAGCCAGGAGCGACGCCACGACCGATCACCCTTGGCTTAAGCGGCGACCGGCTGCCCAACGTGCCGCGCTTCAACAGCAGCGTGAACCTCGACGTCGACCGGCCGATTAGCGAGCGCTGGAACTACCAGCTCCACGGCGATGTCACCTATCGCGGAAGTTCCGACACCAAGCTGCGCCGCAGCATCGACCCGAACAATGTCCATCTGGCGAGCTATAGCTTGGTCAACCTGCGCGCGGGCGTCAGCGACCGGGTGTGGACCGTCACCGCGTTCGTCCGTAACCTGTTCGACAAACGGGCGCAGGTCGATGCCATCTTCTCGTCGCAGGACCCGCTCGCCTATATCACTGTCCGACCGCGGACGATTGGTATCGGCGCCGCTCGCAAATTCTGACGAGGACAAGATGGACGAGCCCGCAGTTGCCGCCACCAAGCCATGCCTCGTCGCCCTCGTCGAGGGACGGCGCTATTCGTGGTGCAGCTGCGGGCTGAGCAAGAACCAACCGTTCTGCGATAACTCGCACGTCGGCACCGGGTTCAAGCCGATCCTTTTCAAGGCGCAGGAGACCGACGAGGAATTGTTGTGCGCGTGTAAGCGCACCAAGTCGCCGCCTTATTGTGACGGATCGCATAACAGCCTGACTGCGAGCTACGGCGCGCCGATGGACGAAATCGCCTCCGACGCGGCGATGGTCGAGCCGAGCGACCTCGGCAATGGCGCGAGTCGCGCCGCGCTCGATGCCAACTGTTTCGTCATCACCCCGCGTGGCGCCGCCGAAATCTATGCCGGCGGGCTCGCGCTGTATCAGGTGATTGGGCCGCGTGATGGGGCGAGGCGATTGAGCCAGTTCGCTGGATCGCTCGCCCAGGGCGCCGGGCCGATCGTCCGTTTCGCTGACGCCGATGCGGTAATTTACGTCATCTCGGGCAGCGGCACGATCGAGATTGGATCGCGGCACTTCGCGCTTCCGGCGGAGAGCGGCGCTTATGTTCGAAAGGGCGAAGCGTTTCGGATCCACGCCGACGATGCGATCGCGCTCAACATCACCGTCTGCCCACTGGGACCGCTTCCCGAAACACTCGACACGATGCCGCAGATCTTCGACGATGCCGTCGAGAAGAGGGTCGAACCGGTCGACGCTTCGGAGCGTTCGGCGATGGCTGATCGATATTATCAGGTACTCGTCGACGGTGAAAAGCAGGGCACCGAAGTGACCCAATTCATCGGCCACATCCCCTTCTCGCGTGCCGCCCACCACCGCCACCTTTACGAAGAAACGCTGACCGTGCTGTCGGGCCAAGGGGTGATGTGGACCGACACGACCAAGACGGTGATCCGACCGGGCGACACCATATTCCTACCGCGCAAGCAGTCGCATTCGGTCGAATGCACGAGCGCCGAGGGGATGATGATCGTCGGGGTATTTTACCCGACGATGTCGCCCGCCATTAATTACTAGTGCCTGATCGTTTGAGGTGGAAGCGCTTCGCGCTTCCGGCGAGAGCGTAAATCAGGCTCTAATTATCTATCAGTCCTGATCAGGCTGCACGCGGCACCGCGGCCTGGCCAAGATCGGCGATGGCGCGGGTTAGTGCACGGCCCTCGTCGTCCTTGAGCGCGGCCTCGCGCAGGGTCTGCACGAGCGCCGCCGAACCGGGCCGTTCAACAAGTTGGGGCAGGCTGCGCATGATCATTGCGAAGTTATGGAGTCCGCGCGCGTGGGTGTCGCCATAGCCTTTGACCAGCCGCTGGCAGCGGATGATCTCAACCGCCAGCTGATGATCCGTCCGGCACGCGTTCAGGGCCGAGGTGAGCCACCCGATGATACGATCCTGTTCAAGCCGGTAGCGAAGCGTTCCACGACGCCAGCGGCGCAGCCGGGCAATGCCGTGGAGCAGGAGAAATCCACTAATGCGCGAGGTGGTGATAGTCCGGTCGCGTTCGAGCAGCGGCGCGATCAGACGCCGGCTGCGATCCGAGGCAAGTAACCGTTCGCCGACCCGCCACGGCAGCGTGTCGCATAGTTCCTCAAAACGAGGGTGCATATATTCGGTGACGTCGACGATGTGTTCGGGTTGCCCGCGGGCCTCGACCAACACGCGCGCCAGGCGGCTGCCGCGGGTCTTGAGGTCGGCAACGCGGATGACGTCTTCATAGGACATCCACAAGGCCAGGTAGCGGGCGGCTTCGCGGGTCAGGGTCCAGTCAGGATCGGGCGACAGCTGGCGCTCGGCATCAGCGACGGCCGACAGTCGGTCGAGATAAAGCGAGGCATAGGCGGCATCCTGGTAATCAGCGAGCCGCTCGATGCCGATCGTCGCGGTCGGCCAGGCCGCCTCTGGCAGGCGCTGGGCAAGGATGGTGCGCAGGTGCGAAAGCCCGGTCAGCACTACCGGCGGCGGTGCCGCATCCTCCCGCTCGACCGGGGCAAGCGCTCGGTCGAAGGCGGCGGCGAAGGTTCGCAAGCTTGAATTGACCCCAACCCCGCCGGCGCGAATGGCATCCTCGAACGCCGCGCGCGGAAATGGCAGCGCGCCCGATCCGGCGAGGGCACCGAACAGCGCCGCGCTGATCACGCTGCCATCACGCTCGGCGAGCGCCTGATAGTCGGCGAGGACCAGCCGCCGCGCCGCCATCCGGCAAGCGTCGAGAATCCTCACCGGACTGGTGATGCCGTCGCCCATTGCCGATTTCTCGGCGATGGCGAAGATGCGGTGGCTCGACGCGATCAACGTGGTCCGGTCGGGCGTCACGAGGCCACGGGCGATCGCCCGACCGGCTTCCATCAGTTCGGCGGCGACGACGATGTCGACATCGCCCGGGACCGGCATCAGTGCCTGGACCGGCAAGCGGCCGGCGGCGTCGGGCGGGCAGAATTCTAGATAATAGACGGTCGCCCCGGTGCGCTGGGCAACCCCCGGAACTGAGGTCGCCTGAACGAGCCAACCGCAGGAATCGGCGGTGGCGACGAGCCAGTCGGCGAGCACGCCTCCTCCCTGCCCGCCGAGCGCGTTGATCGACAGGCGGATCGGCGACGCCTCGCTCATGCCATCCTCGCCTGCCGACGCCGCTCGCTGCCAGTCTGGAGCCAGCTGATGAGCCTCGCTGAAGTGCGGTGGCGAAGCCGGTCGAACCGCGAGGGATTGTGGACGATGTCGGCGCGGAAGAAGCTCGGGCAGAGCACCGCGGCGTGCGCGATCTCCCCGCACACGCCGCATCCAACGCAATCATTGTTGACCGCTGCGACCGGGTCCTCGCGCAATGGGTCGGGGTTGGGCTTGACGGTCAGCGACGGACAACCCGACAGTCGGATGCAGCTATGGTCGCCCGTGCACAAATCCTCGTCGACTCCGAAGCGCTGCTTGACCATCCGCTTGCCCTGCTTGACTGCCTTGGCGAATAACGGCTTTTCGCGGCGTTGGCGGTTGAGCATGCATTCCGACTGGGCGATGATCACCTTGGGCCCAAAATGCTTGGTCAGCATCGCTTCCTTGAGCGTGCCTTTCATCTTCTTGAGGTCGTAAGTACGGACGGTCCGCACCCAGTCGACCCCGACCCCGCGCACCGCCCGCTCGATCTCGTGGCCGGTGCTGCGGACAGTGTTCTCGGCCCGCGATGAAAGCAGGTCCTGCCCGCCGGTTGCGGCCGAATAATCATTGTCGACGATGACCAGCACATTGTCGTTCTTGTTGAACACCGCATTGCCGACGCCACTGGTCAGACCGTTGTGCCAGAACCCACCGTCGCCCATCACGCTGATTGTCCGCCGCGCCGAATCCTTGACGTTGAACGCCGACGCGCCGGCCCAGCCAAGGCCGTAGCCCATGGTCGTATTGCCGATGTTGAACGGCGGCAGGATCGAGAAAAGGTGGCAGCCGATGTCGCATGACACGTGGATCGGCCCGAGCTCCTGCTGCAGCAGTTTCATCGCGGTGAACACCGGCCGTTCGGGACAGCCGGTGCAGAAGCCCGCCGGGCGCTGGGGGACGTCGGCAATGGCGATCGACGCGGGCGGGCGCGAAGATGGCGGCACACGACCGATCGCGTGGCTAAGGAAATCGGCCAGAGCATCGCCGATCACCTGCCCGGTGTATTCTCCCGCGCGCGGGAAGGCATCCTTACCCGACAGCTTCGCCGCGACTCCGCGCTGGCGCAGGATGAAGGCGATCGCCTGCTCGATATATTCCGGCTGGCCTTCCTCGATCACCAGCACCGCGCGCTTGTCGTTGCAAAATGCGGCAATCTCGTCGTCGACCAGCGGATAGGTCACGTTAAGCACGTGGATCGGGATCTGGGTTTCGCCATAGCGGTCGGCCAGTCCGGCAAGTTCCAGCGCACGGATAAGGCCGTTGTACATCCCGCCCTGAACGATGATGCCAAGGTCGGGATGCAGTGCGCCGGGAAAGGTCTCGTTGAGCCCATGCCTGACGATATAGTCGATCGCAGCGGGCCAGCGGGTGGCAATCTTCTCCTGCTCATGGGCGAAATTGGCGGGCGGCAGGACGATCCGGTTGGTATCACGAACCGGTGCATCCATCGCCTCCTTGAGCGACATCGCCGAGCGGCGGTTGTCCTTGGCCTCGAACCGGCCGTGGAGGTGGCAGGCCCGAATGCGCAGTTCGAGCATCACCGGCGTGTTCGACGCTTCGGACAGGGCGAAGCCATGCTCGACCATGTCGACGATCATCGGCAGATTGGGCCGCGGATCGAGCAGCCAGATTTGCGACTTCATCGCGAAGGCGTGGCTTCGCTCCTGCATGATCGACGAGCCTTCGCCATAATCCTCGCCGACGATGATCAGCGCGCCACCGGTCACCCCGCCACTGGCGACATTGGCGAGCGCATCGGATGCGACATTGGTGCCGACGGTCGATTTCCACGTTACCGCGCCGCGCAGTGGATAGTTGACCGACGCCGCGAGCATTGCTGCGGCGGACGCTTCCGACGCCGACTGCTCGAAGTGGACGCCAAGTTCCATCAGCAGCGGGTTAGCGTCTGCGAAGACGTCCATCAGATGGCTGATTGGGGCCCCTTGATAACCGCCGACATAGGCCACGCCCGACTGCAGCAAGGCTTTGGTGACAGCAAGGATCCCTTCACCGTGAAAGGTCTCGCCCGCACCAAGGCGAAGCGACTCGACCTCTTTCGCGAAGGAGCGCTCGGCCATGTCAGGCGGGGACCAGCGCCAGCACGCGCAGCGGACTGCCAGAGCCGCGTACGATTTTGAGCGGCGGGGCGATAACGATCGCGCCCGTCGGCGGAAGCTGGTCGAGATTGGTAAGGCTGGCCAGTCCGAACTTGTTAGCGCCATGCATCAGCGTGTGGCAGGGATAGGCAGGATCGAGAGCGAACGCCTGGCCGGCGTCGGTGCCCACTGTCTCGACCCCAACCCCGCGCACCTTGCGTTGTTCGGCGAGGAACGGGATGGTCGCCGGGTGCCAGCCGGGGGTGTGGGCACCGTCCTCGGCAAAATTGAGAAACTCCTTGGGGTCTGTGCGCTTCGACCAGTCGGTCCGGAACAGCACCCAAGCGCCCTCGGGGATCTGGCCGTGGCGCTTCTCCCACTGCTCGACATAATCGACGGTCACGAGGAAATCGGGATTCGCGGCTGCCTCGGCCGAGGCATCAATCACGCAGGCCGGACCGATGAAGCGCTCGACCGGGATCGTATCGGTCGCGTTGTTCTCGTGATCCTTGCCGGTGATGAAGTGAATCGGCGCATCGAAATGGGTCCCGGTATGCTCGCCGCACTTGAACCAGTTCCAGTACCAGGCAGGTCCGCGCTCGTCATATTCGGACAGGACCTCGATCTCGAACGGCGGGTTCTGGACGAATTCGGCGGGCAACTGGAGCACCGGCGTGGCGGGCTCGAGGGGCTGGGTGAGATCGACCACCTTGATCGCGCCGGAGACGAGCGCGAGCGCCAGTCCATTGAGTAGATCGCCGCCGTCGGTCACACGCCATTCTCCTTTAAATGATGTCTCGCCAAGCTGCCCGAATTACGTGAATTGTCAAGTGATGACAGCGGCTGCACGGAGGACTAGATGGAAGCGATGCCCTCCAAGCGCGACGCCCTTCATCGAGCCGACCCGGCCGGTCCGAACTTCAAGCTGGCCGACTCGCCGCTATATTGGCTCGCGCGGGTAGCGGGGCGCTACCGGCTCGACATGGACATGGTATTGAAGCCGATCGGGATGGATGTGCCGCGCTGGCGTGTTCTCGCGATCCTGACCGAGCATGAGCCGGCAAGCGTGACCGAACTGTGTGACCACGCCGTCATTCGCCTGTCGACGATGACCCGGATCGTCCAGCGCCTGGCCGACAGCGGGCTGGTCAGCACTCGACCGCGCGACTCGGACGGGCGGGTGACCGAGGTCAGGCTAACCGTCGCCGGACGCGACGCTGCCGTGAGCGTCCATGCGCAGGCGAGTAGGATCTTTTACCACGGCTTCGACGGCTTCTCCGCGGCAGAAGTTGCAGCCCTTAACGGCATGCTGCAGCGATTGTTTACGAATTTCGGACTGCCGCCACGCTGACCGCATCCGTGTGCTTATGGCGTGGGGATTTAGCCTTCTGCTGGAGGTCCGCCTGCTTCGCGCGCGTCTTGGCGGTTTCGCGCATCAATTGCGCGGCGCCCGACAGATAGGGTTTTGGCACGGCGACGGCGCGGGTGGCGTACCAGGCCGCGGCGCGCAGCGCGAAATTGGGGTCGGTCAGGTGGACGCGACCGAGCGCCACCAGATCAGCGCGGCGACAGGCGATGATCGTGTTGACTTGGCCTGGCTCGGTGATCGCGCCGACGCACAGGGTGCGAATGCCGACCTCGTTGCGGACGGTCTCGGAGAAGGGCACCTGATACATCCGGCCATAGACCGGCGACTGGTCGGGAACGGTCTGGCCCGATGACAGGCTGATAAGGTCGCAGCCGGCGTCCTTGAAGGCGCGCGCGATGGCGACGAGGTCGTCCTCGCCAAGCCCGCCCTCCCGCCAGTCGGTGGCAGACAGGCGGACCGACATCGGCTTGGCCTGTGGCCAAACGGCGCGCATCGCGGCAAACAACTCAAGCGGAAACCGCAAGCGGTTGTCGATCGATCCGCCAAATTCGTCCGATCGCTGATTGGTCAGCGGCGATAGGAAGCTGGCGACGAGATAGCCGTGCGCGGCGTGAAGCTCGAGCAAATCGAAGCCGGCACAATCGGCGCGTCGCGTTGCCGCCACGAAGTCGGCGACGATGGCGTTCATCCCCGCCCGGTCCAGTTCGGCTGGCGCCTGGCTTTCACCCGGCAGCCATGGCAAGTTTGAAGCAGATACGATCGGCCAGTTAAGTGCGGGGTCGGCGATCGGATGGTCCGCGGCCTCCCAGCCGAGCTGGGTCGACGCCTTGCGCCCGGCGTGACCGAGCTGAACCGCGAGCTTCGCGCCGCTGTTGGCCTTGGCGAAATCGACAATCCGTTTCCACGCCGCTTCCTGCGTTTCGTTCCACAGCCCGGGACAACCCAGCGTGATCCGCGCTTCGGGCGACGTGCAGGTCATTTCGACATACAACAAGCCCGCGCCGCCCACGGCACGGGCGCCATAATGCATCAGGTGCCAATCGCCCGGCACGCCGTCGGTCGCGAGATATTGCGCCATTGGCGCGACGACGACGCGGTTAGGGATGGTCAGACCGCGCAGCTTCAATGGCGTGAACATCGGTGTCGGACGCTCGGCGGCAACGTCGATCCCGGTCTCGGCGGCATAATTTCGGTAAAAATCATCCTCGACCGCGGCGAGAAAGGCCGGGTCGCGCAGCTCTAGATTGTCCCAAGTGATCGACTTAGCGCGCGACATGACCATCATCGCGAACTGCTGCGGCGGCATGTCCCACGAACACGCGACATGCTCGAACCAAGCGAGCGACACGGCGGCGTTGTGCTGGGTGATCTCGATCGCAGTCGCACGGTTCTCCCGATAGGCATCAAACGCAGCCGGCACGTCGTGCTCATGCTCGACCAGGGCATCGGCCAGCGCGATCGCGCTTTCCATCGCCAGCTTGGTGCCCGACCCGATCGAGAAATGAGCAGTCGCCATAGCATCACCGAGCAGCACGATACGGCCGTGGGTCCAGCGCCGGCAGCTAATCCGCGGAAAGTTTCGCCACAGCGATCGGTTGACGAGCAATGGATGACCTTCGAGATCCTCAGCGAAGATCGCCTCGAGCGCTCGCGCCGCCTGCCGCTCGTCCATCGTGTCGAAGCCATTACCGGCCCAACACTCGGGCGTTGTCTCGATCACCCAGGTCGAATGATCGCGGTCATACTGATAGCAGTGGGCGACGATGATGCCGTGCGGCGTCTCGCGGAAGAAATAGGTGAAGTCGCTCAAAGGACGGGTCGAACCCATCCAGGTGAACTTATTGCGGGTCGGGCTTATCACCGGCTCGAACGCCGCGGCGTAGGCGTCACGGATGCGGCTGTTGGTGCCGTCGGCGGCAACGATCACGTCGGACTGGGCAAAACGCTGTTCGATCGTCGCCGGGTCGATCGATACTCCATAGTGGCTTTCGACCCCGACCGCATCGGCGCGGGCCTGCAGGATTTGAAGTAACTTCAGCCGGGCGCAACCAGCGAAACCATTACCGCCGCAATGGATGTCGTGGCCCTTGTAGCGGATGCGGATGTCGTCCCAATAGGCGAAGGCATCGGCGATCATCGCGTAGGATTCTGGATCTCGGCTGAGGAATTCGCCCAGCGTCTCGTCCGAGAAGACGACACCGAAGCCGAACGTGTCGTCGGCCTGATTCTGCTCGAACAGCTCGACCTGCCAATCGGGCCGCACCTTCTTGACGAGGATGCCGAGGTAGAGACCCCCGGGGCCGCTGCCGATGATGCTGATCCGCAAGACTGGTTCCTCGAAACGTTCGCCGCGAGTATAGCCCAAACGGCAAGATGCTTCAAACCTAAAAGACTTCGTGCTCGATCAGAAGTCGACGCTCTGGCCGATGCCTCGTTCCCGCGCGCGCTGGTTGACGAGATAGGCTGCAGCGAGGTCTTGCGCGGCAATGCCGAGCGATTTGTAGAGCGTGATGTCATGCGGCGACGTGCGGCCCGCGAGGCTGCCGTTGGCGACCTCGCCAATCTCACCGAGCAAATGGTCCGAGCCGATCGCGCCGGCGTCGAGCGCGCGGCGGAACTCGCCCGCCTCATTGATCGTCGACAGCCTGAAGTCGACGAAATAGCGTGCCTTGGCAACGAGCGCGACATCCGCCTCGGCAGTGGTGACAATGCTCGACCCGACGAGATTGACGTGCGCGCCCGGGGCGACGTCATCGCCGAACAGGATCGGGTCGCGGGCTTTGCTGACGGTGCAAATGAGGTCGGCGCCGGCGACGCAGTCGCGGGCATCGGCGACCGGCTCGATCGTAAGTCCCATGTGGGCAGACTGCTTAGCGGCGAAGCGTTCCGCGCTTGCCAAATTCGGCGACCAGACGCGGACCCGGCGCAGCGGCCGTACGCATTTCATGGCCTCGAGGTGACTTGCGGCCTGTTCACCGGCGCCAAGGATGGCAAGATCGCCGGCGTCGGGGCGCGCCAGCAGGTCGGTTGCGAACGCACTGGTAGCGGCGGTGCGAATCGCGGTGATCTCGCCGGCGTCGAGCACCGCCACCGGGCGGCCGTGGGCAGTTTCGAACAGCAAGACGATCCCCAAGTGTGAGGAGAAGTTGGTTCCAACGTTGCGCGGGCTGAGGCTTACGATCTTGACACCATAGCATTCGGGATCGGCTAGAAAGCCGCCCATATTGCCCATCATGCCGATGTCGCCCGGCATCTTGACCACCGAACGGAGCGGGATTTCGGCGCGGCCTTCGGCAACCGCGATCATGGTCGTGCGCATCAGCACGATGCAGTCGGCCATCGGGAGAAGCGCGCGGACGTCGGGCCCGCGCAGGATGCGAATGTCCATCGTGGGCCGGTCGGTCACTGTGCGAAGACCTCCTTCAGCTCGCGCATTGCCGCGATGAAGGCGGCGATATCGCTTTCGTCATTATAGAAGTGGAAGGCCGCGCGCAGGTTCGAATCGCGGTGCGAGACGACGATGCCGCGCGCGGCCAGCGCGGCGTCGAGCCCTTCACTGTCGCGCGAGGGAATGGCAATCATCGCGCCGCGGCGGGCGTCGTCGCGCGGCGTGATCGCGGGCCAGCCGATCGCAGCGAGCTGATCCATGCAGGCACCAGACAGGCGGCGAACACGCTCCTCGATCGCGTCGGTGCCTACCTCGGCGATGATCGCCAGCGCAGCTTCGGCAGCATAGCAGGCGACCACCGGCGGCGAGCCCGCCTCAAACCGGCGGGCGGAAGGCGACGGGCAGTTGCTGGCGATGTTCATCGCGCCAATGTCGGCCTGGGCAAACCAGCCCGACACGGTCGGCAGCATCTGCGGCACCAGCGACCCGCGCACGTAAAGAAAGCCGATGCCGGCGGTGGCGAGCAGATATTTGTAGAGGCCACCGACCGCGAAATCGACGTCGAGCGCCTTCACGTCGACGGTCATCGAGCCAACCGACTGGTAGCAATCGAGCAGCATGAATGCGCCGCGCGAATGCGCGATGCGGGCGATCGCCGCGGCGTCGAGCCTGGCACCGTTTCGAAACCCGACGTGGGTCACCGCAACCAGTCGGGTGCGCTCGTCGATGGCGGCGGCGAAGCGCTCGGGCGAGATCCAGCCGTCGGCGTCGAGCGGCATGTGGACGACGCGCGCCCCGCGCGGTTCCTGCGCGTGCCAGATCTGCGCGTTGGTCGGGAACTCGAGATCGCTGGTAACGACCGTGTCGCGCTCGCCGCTGAAGTCGAGCGCGCTGGCGATGGCGTTGATCCCGGCGGTGGTCGAGGTCGTCACGGCAACCTCGTCGGGGTCGGCGCGCAAGATGGTCGCGAGGCCGCGCCGCACCACCTCGTTCTTGGTCACCCAAACGTCCCAGTTCGCGCCTACAGCCAGCCGGTCGTCGAGGTAGGCGGCAAAGGCAGCGCGAACGCTGTCCGCCAACGCGGCATAGGAACCGCTGTTGAGATAAGTCTTTTGGGCGAGCAGCGGAAAGCGACTGCGCAGCTCTTCAAAATCGGCCATGATCAGTCGTCCCATCACCCAAGCCGGAGCGTTTCATGTTCGCCGACGTCGAGCCGATCAGCCTTGCCGACATCCGCGTCGCGCAGCAGCGACTCGGCGGGGTTGCGGTGCGCACCCCGGTGCTGCGCTGCGACGCCGCGCCCGCCGGCCGCGAATTGTGGCTCAAACTGGAGAATCTGCAGCCGATCGGATCGTTCAAGGTGCGCCCGATCGGCAATGCCGTGCTGTCGCGCAAGCCGGCGCTGCTCGACCGCGGCATCTATACGTCGAGCTCGGGCAATAGCGCGCTCGGGGTGGCATGGATGGCGCGGCGACTGGGGATCGGGGCGACGGCCGTGGTTCCGGACAATGCGCCCGAGGCCAAGCTGGCTGGGCTTCGCCACCTTGGCGCTCACATCATCGTGCTGCCCTATGCGCAATGGTGGCAGGTGATCGAGACGGGTCATCATGAGGGCCTCGATGGTCTTTATGTCGACGCGGTGCGCGATCCCGCTGCGCTTGCCGGAGACGGGACGATCGGGCTCGAGATCGCCGAGGATGCGGGCGAACTCGACGCGGTCTTCATCCCGTTCGGCGGCGGCGGGCTGGCGAGCGGGATCGCGTGCGCGCTCAAGGCGTTGCGGCCGTCGGTCAGGATCGTGGTGTGCGAACTGGCCAGCGCACAGCCGCTCAAGGCCGCGATGGCCGCCGGGCATCCGGTGACCGTGCCAGCCGCGCCGGGCTTCGTGAGTGGGGTCGGTTATGGCGCGGTCCTGCCCGAAATGTGGCCGCTGGTGTCGGGTCTGGTCGATGAGGTGGTGACGGTGACTCTCGACCAGGTCGAGGCAGCGATCCGCGCGATGGTCAGCGCCAATCATGTTATCGCCGAAGGCGCCGGCGCGGTATCGGTCGCCGCAGCGCTGTACGGCGCGCACCGTCACCGGCGGGTCTGCGCGGTGGTATCGGGCGGCAACCTCGACCCGGCGCTGCTGGCGCGGATCGTCACGTCAGGCGGCGCGGTCGGCTGACACGGCGAGTGGCACTGCATCACGATGACGACGCTTCCACGCGAAATAAGCGAGCGTGACGACGCCGAGCCACGGCACGCCAACGATCCACGAGATGTTCCAGAATTCGGTATCGAGCCCCATCGTCACGAGGATCGCACCGAGCAACAACAGCCCCGCGATTTGCATGTAGGGGAACAGTGGCATGCGCACCGGCAACGCCGCCTTGCCATGGTGGCGACGGAAGCTCAGATGGCTGACGAGGATCGTGATCCACACGATGATCGCTCCGAACAGCGCCACGCCGAACAGATAATTATAGGCGAGCGGCGTCACGACCGAGAGCGCGGCCGCAGCGAGGATGCTTCCGCCCGAGACGAGGATCGCCGCGACGGGCGTCCCGTTGCTGCTCAACCGCCCGAGGAAAGCCGGGGCGTAAGTTCCGCGCGACAGCGAAAAGAGCATCCGCGAGCAGAGGTAAACGTTGGTATTCATGCTCGACAAAGCGGCGGTGATGACGACGAAGTTCATCATGCCGGCGGCGTGGCGAATGCCGCTATGTTCGAACACTTTGACGAACGGACTCTGGGTGATGACCTTGGCGCCGGTCTCGGTCCACGGCACGAAACTGACCACGATCGCCAACGCCAATATGTAGAACAGGAACAGGCGGAAGGCCATCGTGCGGAGTGCCGCGGGGATGGCGGTTACAGGATCCTTCGTCTCGCCCGAGGTCACCGCGATAACCTCAATCCCGTTGAACGAGAAGATGCCGATGATCACCCCCATCCACACCCCGCCAAGGCCATGGGGGAGGAAGCCGCCGGGGAGGCCGGTGAGATTTGCCGCACCGGTCGCCGGCTGGCCGATGCCGAAGATGGTCGATGCGCCGACGATGATGAACACGACGATCGCGGCGACCTTGATGAAGGCAAACCAATATTCGATCGTCCCGAAATTGCCGACCGAGCGCGAGTTAAAATAAAGCAGGATGCTGGCGAAGCCGATCGACCACATCCACACCGGTACTTCGGGAAACCAGAAGCTCATGTAGAGGCCGACGGCGACTGCCTCCCCGCCCACCGCGATGACCTGCGCCAGCCAGTAGGTGTAGCGGACCATGAAGCCGGCCCACGGGTTGAGATAAGTTTCGGCGTAGATGCCGAACGAGCCCGCGGTCGGATGGACTACCGCCATTTCCGACAGGCTGAACACCATCACCACCGCGATGAACCCGGCAATAACGTAACTTAGCAGAACGCCCGGTCCAGCATATCCGATCGCCAACCCACTCCCGAGAAACAGTCCCGTGCCGATAGCACCGCCGAGCCCGATCATCGTGATCTGGGCCTTGCTCAGCGCCTGCTGAAGGCCCTGCTCTCGATTCGTGACAGGGTCCATGTCCATCCGTTGATCTCCCCCCGGTCGGGCATTTCCCCGGGCTAATGATTTTGCTTTAAGCATAGACTTTTGCGGCATACAAAGTGATTGGCCTGGACGGCCAATGGCGTGTCAAGGCGAGGCCCATCTTGCATTCGCACCGCCAATACTTCAAGCTTAAAGTTGTTAGGAAGAGGCATGAGTTCGATCGACGGCACAGGGACGCCGCAGGCGGAGCGATCGAAACTGGCTGACGGCGCGCGCCATGCGGTCATCACCGGCGGAGGCAGCGGGATTGGTGCGGCAATTGCACGTGCGCTTGGCAGCGACGGCAATCGGGTGAGCCTCGTTGGCCGGCGCCCCGAGCCCATCGCCGACGTAGCGCGCGCAATCGGTGGCTTTGCGTTTGCCGCCGATGTCACCGACCGGCCCTCGGTCGATGCGGCGTTCGATGCCGCACGCGACGCCCACGGTCCCATCGAGATACTGATCAACTGCGCCGGTGACGCGCCTAGCGGAAAGTTTGCGAACGTCTCGATCGAGCAATGGCGCGCGACCCTGGCGGTCAATCTCGACGCGCTGTTCCATTGCACTCAGGCCGCGCTGCCCGATCTGCTAGCGGCGGCGGTCGGGCGGGTCGTGACCGTCGCCTCGACCGCCGGGCTAAAAGGCTATGGCTATGTTGCGCCCTATGTCGCCGCCAAGCATGGCGCGATCGGACTGACGCGCGCGTTGGCGGCGGAATATGCCAAGACGGCGCTGACCTTCAACGCCGTCTGCCCGGGTTTTACCGACACTGATCTCGTCACCCGCGCGGTCGCGACGATCCGCGCCTCGACCGGGCGCGACGAGGACGCGGCCCGCACCGAACTCACGCGTTACAACCCCCAACTACGACTGATCGCGCCCGAGGAGGTCGCGGCTGCGGTATTGTGGCTGTGCCGGCGTGACAGCCAGTCGATTACCGGTCAGGCCATCGCCGTGGCTGGTGGAGAAGTGATGTGAGTAAGGCTGAGTTTCGCGAGAAGCTTGACGGGGATATCAGCGGCGGGCCGGCCGATATCCGGCTGTGGCTGCGCCTGCTGAGCTGTTCGACGATCATCGAGAAGCGCCTGCGGCGCAAGCTCGCTGAGCGATCCTCGACCCTGCCTCGGTTCGACGTAATGGCGGCGCTCGTACGTTATCCCGAAGGACTGACCATGTCCGCCTTGTCGCGCCAGCTGTTCGTGTCCAACGGCAATATCACGCACCTCGTACGCTGGCTCGTCAAGGAGGACCTCGTCGCGATCGAGCAGTGCAGTCGCGACGGCCGTTCCACCATCACTCGCCTGACGCCCAAGGGTGCCGACACGTTCGCGGTCCTGTCGCGCGAGCATCATCAGTGGGTCGAAGCGATGTTCGCCGGCCTCGGCACCGACGACAAGGAGGGACTTTTCGTCTCGCTGGGCAAGCTGCGCGCTTCCGTCGAAGAATCGAGCGAGGAGAATGTTCGTGCAGCCTGAAGCTTTCTCGCCGAACCACTTTGGCTGGACGTTTTGCGACGGCGTGGCGACGGTCACGCTTGATCGACCGGAGCGCAAGAATCCGCTGACCTTCGACAGCTATGGAGAGCTTCGGGACCTGTTTCGCGCACTTGCCTTCACTTCGTCGGTCAAGGCGGTAGTCATCTCCGGGGCGGGCGGAAACTTTAGTTCGGGCGGCGACGTGCACGAGATTATCGGCCCGCTGACGCGCATGGCCATGCCCGAACTGATCGCGTTCACCCGCATGACCGGCGACGTCGTCAAGGCGATGCGCGCCTGCCCGCAGCCGATCGTCGCGGCGATCGACGGGGTCTGCGCCGGCGCCGGAGCGATCCTCGCCATGGCCTCGGACCTGCGCCTCGCCACCCCGCGCGCGCGAACGGCCTTCCTGTTCACTCGAGTCGGGCTTGCCGGCTGCGATATGGGGGCGTGCGCGATCCTGCCGCGGCTGATCGGGCAGGGCCGCGCCGCGGACCTGCTATTCACTGGCCGCGTGATGACCGCCGACGAAGGCGAGCGGTGGGGCTTCCACAATCGCCTCGTAGAGCCCGACGCGCTCGACGGTGAGGCGCTGGCTTTGGCTCGATCGCTTGCCGCCGGACCGACCTTCGCACACGGCATGACCAAGACGATGCTCAACACAGAGTGGAACGTCAGCCTGGAAACCGCGATCGAAATGGAGGCGCAGGCCCAGGCGATCTGCATGGCAACCAATGATTTCCGCCGGGCGTTTGAGGCATTCGCCGCCAAGCGCTCGCCGGTATTCGAGGGTAATTGATGGCCGACACCAGCTTCCTCGAGTGGCCGTTCCTCGACAATCGCCACCGCGCTCTGGGCCGCGAGCTCGATGCGTGGTGTGCAAGCGAGCTCGACCATCACGAGGTCGACGACGTCGATGCCGCCTGCCGCGCGCTGGTCGCCAAGCTGGGCGCAGCGGGGTGGCTGCGCTACGCCGTGCCTGCCGAATATGGGGGGGTCGACGACATGCTCGACGTTCGCTCGCTGTCTCTGATTCGCGAGACGCTTGCGCGCCACTCGGGCCTCGCCGACTTCGTCTTCGCCATGCAGGGCCTCGGGTCGGGCACGATCAGCCTCTTCGGGAGTCCCGAGCAGAAGGAGCGCTACCTGCCGGCGGTCGCGCGCGGCGAGAAAATCGCCGCCTTTGCACTGACCGAGCCGAATGCTGGAAGCGACGTCGCGGCGTGCGAGACGAGCGCGACCGAAAGCGACGGCGGCTACCGCATTAAAGGCGCCAAGACCTACATCTCCAACGGCGGCATTGCCGATTATTACATTGTATTCGCGCGCACCGGCGAGGCGCCCGGGGCGCGCGGCCTGTCGAGCTTCATCGTCGATGCCGACACGCCCGGACTTTCGATCGCCGAGCGCCTGCGCGTGATTGCCCCGCACCCTCTTGCCCGGATCGAATTCGATGGCGCCCGGGTCGGCAGCGACGCGCTGCTCGGAACGCGCGGCGAGGGCTTTCGACAGGCGATGGCGACGCTCGACGTCTTCCGCACGACGGTTGGCGCGGCCGCGCTCGGCTTCGCCCGCCGGGCGCTCGACGAGGCAACCTCGCGCGTGCTCGGGCGAAAACTCAGTGGCACCCTGCTGTCCGACAATGCCGTCGTCCAGGCGCAACTCGCCGAGATGGTGCTGGCGGTCGATAGCGCGGCGCTGCTGATCTATCGCGCCGGTTGGGTACGCGACGTGCAGGGTCGCCGGAACACGCGCGAGGCGGCACTCGCCAAGCTTCACGCGACCGAGGGGGCGCAGCGAGTCATAGACCAGGCCGTGCAACTTTTTGGCGGGGCCGGCGTGACCCATGGCGTAATCGTCGAATCGCTCTACCGCGAAGTCCGCGCACTGCGCATCTACGAAGGAGCGTCCGAAGTGCAGCGTATGGTCATCGCCCGTCAGCATCTTGCCGAGGCACGATTATGAGCGTCCATCGCAGCCTCCTGCCGCCGGGTTGGCCACGGCCGCGCGGCTACGCGAACGGGGTGGCGGCGCGGGGCCTGACGGTGTTCACCGGCGGGCTCGTCGGCTGGAACCAGGCGGAGGAATTCGCTCCGGGCGGGATCGCCGGTCAGTTCCACCAGATTCTGATCAATCTCCTCGCTGTCCTCGCCGAAGCGGGCGCCGGGCCCGAGCATCTCGTGCGCATGACGTGGTACGTGGTCGACGTCGACGCCTATCGCGCCGAACTACCCGTGATCGGCGCCGCCTATCGTGAGCTCCTCGGCCGAAATTTTCCGGCGATGGCGGTCGTCCAGGTGGTCGCACTGGTCGAACCCGACGCATTGATTGAGATCGAGGCGACTGCGGTCGTCCCGGACGTCAACGAGTGATGTCCGGGCCGTACGACAGCTTCGTCCGCGACGCTCTTCCACCGGCCAGCCTGCAACCCGACTTTCTCTTCGATCTGCCCCAACATGCCTATCCCGAGCAGCTTAACGCCGCCGCCGAACTCGTCGACCGCGCGGTGGCCGAGGGCGACGGCGAGCGGATCGCGATACGAAATGCGCTGGGCGTGACTAGTTATGCCGAGCTTGCCGACCGCTCGGGCCGGATCGCACGGCTGCTTTCCGAGCGCGAAGGCCTGGTGCCGGGCAATCGAGTCCTGCTCTTCGGTGCTAATGGCGCGATGCTATTCGCCGCTTGGCTCGGCATCCTCAAGACGGGCGGGGTCGCGGTAACGCTGATGCCGCTGCTGCGCGCCGGTGAAATCGCAACGATCCTCGCCAAGGCCGAGGTCGACCATGCGATCGTCGACGCACGGTTTCGCGGCGAGGTCGAAGTGGCGGCGCGAGAGAGCGGCCGGCCGCTGCGCATCCTGACCTTCGATGGCGACCGCGGAGGCGGCGACATCGAACGGCAGATCGAAGCGCTCGCGCCGCTGGCGGCGGTCGAGACTGGCCGTGACGATCCGGCAATCATCGCCTTCACCTCAGGCACTACCGGCGCGCCGAAGGGCTGCATCCAATTCCACCGCGACATTCTCATCCCCGCCGACGGCTATGCCCGCCAGCTGCTTGGTCTCACGCGCGATGATGTCGTTGCCTCCTCGGCGCCGATCGCCTTCACCTTCGGGCTGGGCGCGCAGCTGATCTTTCCGTTGCGCGCCCGCGCAACCGCGCTGACGCTGGAGACTGGCTCGCCCGCGGCCCTGCTCGAGGCGATCGAGCGCGACCGGGTGACCGCCCTGTTCACCGCGCCGACCGCTTACAAGGAAATGCTGGCAACGCTCGAACCGGCGCGGCTGGCCTCGCTTCGCCTGTGCGTATCGGCGGGCGAGCACCTTCCCGCCGCGACGTGGCAACAGTGGCGCGATGCGACTGGCCTGGCGCTCGTCGACGGCATCGGCGCGACCGAGATGATGCACGTTTTCATCTCCGCCACCGGCGCCGACATACGCCCTGGCGCGACCGGGCGGATAGTCGCGGGCTATCACGGCTGCGTGCTCGATGCGGCTGGCGTGCCACAGTCGCACGGCATTGGGCGGCTGGCGATCAGGGGCCCGACCGGTTGCCGTTACCTCGCCGATCCGCGCCAGGCGGCTTATGTCCTTGATGGCTGGAACGTCACCGGAGACACTTATCGCCTCGATGAAGACGGCTATTACTGGTTCGTAGCGCGTTCCGACGACATGATCGTCTCGTCGGGCTATAATATTGGCCCGCCCGAGGTCGAAAATGCGCTTCTCACGCATCCTGCGGTTGTCGAATGTGCGGTGGTCGGTGCTCCCTGCCCCCGCCGCAACCAGCTGGTTAAGGCGTTCGTCGTAACGAACGCCGTGCCGGACGAGGCCCTTGCCACGGCTTTGAAGGAACATGTCAAGGCGACCATCGCGCCCTATAAATTCCCGCGCGAAATCGTCTTTGTCGACGCCCTGCCGAAAACCCTTACCGGGAAGCTACAGCGCCGGACGCTGCACGACTATGGCAACGACGTTGTGAACGCGCGTTGAGGTGGACTAAGCTTTGGGTTCCGACTGGCACCTCGCCCAGGCCAACGCCGGAAATCTGCCCGAATATTAGCGTGTTGGGAGGTGGCGCGATCGCTTCCGGTCAGGAGCATGCCTGCTGGGCACGAGCCGCATTGTCGTCCGATCGGACGATATGATTGGCGTGTCGGGGTGCAGGACGGAACGTCGACGGCTTCGGTGATGGTGATCAGGGCGCGCGGGATCGTTGCCCGAAGCGTAATGGTTCGGGCGGGTGACGAGGCTGGGCCATGCCCGGTCATGGCACGATCTCCCGGGTCGGAGATATGTCGGGCGGCGGGTGCGCAGGGCTGGCGCTATCGCTCGAACGTCTCGATAATGACCATGTGCCCGCCGCAGCACGGGCAAGGCGGACGGAGGTCGCCCGGTTCCTCCATCACATTGTCATCGGGCAGCGGAGCGACGCTCAGCAGTTTGCAGACGAGCGACAGACTGGCTTTGCGGGAGGAGCCGGCGAGCAGCCCATGATGGCGGATGCGGTGGAAGCCGCGCGGCAGGACGTGGGGCAGGAAGCGACGGATGAACTCGTCGGCGGCGAGCGTCATGAACTGCTGGCGCTCGGGGCCGCTACGGCGGTAATCCTTTTAACGGAAGGTGACGCCGTCCTCATCGAACCGGATGAGGCGGTGCTCCAGATCGTGCCCCGGTGGGTGTAGCGCGACTGATAGGCCAGCACGGCCTCGGGTCCGGCGAATGGTTGCTTGGCATAGACCACCCAGCGCCTCTTTCGGACCAGCGACAGGTGCCGCAGGAACGCGCGCCGGTCGGCCAGATGGGCAAGGCTTCCGAAAAAGGCGAGCCGTCCGGCCTCGTGCAGCGCGACCAGCCGAGTCGGGAACAGGTGGCGGAACAGCTTGCCCAGCACCCGGACGGGCAGCAGGAACGCCGGGCGCGACGATATCCAGCGGCTCCCGTCAGGCGCGATACCGCCGCCCGGCACGATCATGTGGACGTGCGGATGATGCGTCAGCGCCGAGCCCCATGTGTGCAGCACGGTGGTGATGCCGATCCGGACGCCGAGGTGCTTGCGATCGGCCGCGATCGTCAGCATCGTCTCCGACGCCGCGTTGAACAGCAGGTCATAGACCAGCACCTTGTTATGGAGGGCGATGTCGGCGACCTCTGCCGGCAGCGTGAAGACGACATGGAAGTAGCCGACTGGCAGCAGGTCGGCCTCGCGTGTCGCGAGCTAGGTGCCGCCTGCTGAAGGCGCATGACCTGATTACCAGTCCGGCCTATGTCGTGATCAAGTCGGCGGATCGCTTCCATACTCAGACCACCCGCCCAAACGAGATGTGGCAGACCGACTTCACCTACTTCAAGATCATCGGGTGGGGCTGGATGTATCTGTCGACCGTACTCGACGACTTCTCACGCTACATCATCGCCTGGAAGCTGTGCTCCACCATGCGGACCGAGGACGTCACCGATACGCTGGACCTGGCACCGGCGGCGTCGGGCTGCGACCATGCCCATGTCCACCACAGGCCCCGACTGCTCAACGACAATGACCCAAACTATATCGCGGGCGAACTGGCCGATTACATCGAAGCGAGAGCCATGAGCCATGTGCGCGGCGCGACTTATCATCCGCGGACTCAGGGCAAGATCGAGCGCTGGCACCAGACCCTGAAGAACCGAATCCTGCTCGAAAACTACTTCCTGCCCGGTGATCTCGAAGGCCAGATCGAGGCGTTCGTCGAGCATTACAACCACCGGCGGTATCACGAGAGCCTGAACAATGTGACGCCTGCCGACGCCTACTTCGGGAGAGCCCAGACCATCATAAAACAGCGCGAAAGGATCAAACGACAGACCATCGAACATCGGCGCTTGCAGCACCGCAAGCTCGCCGCCTAATATCAACCCCCAGACGAGGCCGACACTCCGCTAATCTACGCCGCCAGTTGCGCCAAATGTTCTGACGACGGATCCCTGTGTGTTGATTGTCGCTGAGAGTTGACCCGGGATTTTCATCGAGAGGTGAGGCATATCATGCTATCTGCTCGGCTTGGCAGTATTTGCGCACGTATTCATCGTGCGAGGGCATTATATCGACGCATCGGTCGATGGTCGCCGCGATGTTACTGAGGAACTGCTCGATCTGCGGGTCACTCTTGATCCCAACCAGCGGGTCATAGGCGCGCGGCACGATCCCTTGGCCGAGGAACACTTCGATCCAGCTTTCCTCGCTGAACAATTCGTCGTTCTCGCGGAAGATCCGGCCATTCGAGCACCACAGGTCGATCTTGGCCTTGAGCGTCGCTGGCAGCTCCATTTCACGGCAATGTTTCCATAAGTCGCCAGTGCGCTGGTTCGCCCAGTAATGGAGGATGATGAAGTCGCGCACGCGCTCCCACTCGAAGTCGGCCTGACGATTGTATTCGTCGATCGTCGATTGGTCGTTCGTGCCGTCGGGAAACAGCCGCACAAGCCGGATCGCCGCCGATTGAACGAGGTGAATGCTCGTGGATTCGAGCGGCTCAAGGAAACCTGCCGAAAGGCCGATCGCGACGCAATTGCGGTTCCACATCTTGCGCCGTTTGCCGGTGGTGAACCTCAGCTTGTTGGGATCGGCGAGCTGTTCGCCGTCGAGGTTGGCGAGAAGCAGCGCCTCGGCGGCGTCATCGTCGACATGCTTGCTGGAGTATACGAGGCCGTTACCGGTGCGGTGCTGGAGCGGGATCCGCCACTGCCAGCCAGCATCGCGGGCGGTCGCGCGGGTGTAGGGAGTCAGCGGCGCGACGCGCGTGCACGGGACCGCCATCGCGCGGTCGCACGGAAGCCAGTGCGTCCAGTCCTCATATTCAGTCTTGAGCGTCTGGCCGATAAGCAAGCCGCGGAAGCCGGAGCAGTCGATAAAGAAGTCGGCCTCGACTACGCGGTCGCCTTCGAGTGTAACGGCGGCAATATCGCCTGTCTCATGCAGGCCAACGTCGACGATCTTGCCTTCGGTGCGTCGGACACCGTGCTGCTCTGCGAGACTCCGCAGATATTTCGCGTAGAGCGCGGCGTCAAACTGGAAGGCGTGAGCGACCTGCCCAATCGGCGAATCCGCCATTTCGGCACGCGAATGCATGAACTTGTTGGCGAGCGCTGCAGCGGTATTGATCGAATAATTGGCAAAGTCCTTGGCTCGCCCGCGTTGGCTCGCGTGCAGCCAATAATGGTGGCAGCGCAGCCAATCCCAGTCCTGTCCGATGACTCCGAAACCGTGGATGTAGCTGTGGCCCGGCTTCCACCAATCGACGAACTGGACGCCGAGCTTGAAAGTGGCCTGGGTGCGCTTCATGAACTCGGCTTCGTCGAGCTGCACCAGCTCGTTGTATTTCTTGATCGCCGGGATGGTGGCTTCGCCGACGCCGACCGTGCCGATCGCTTCACTTTCGACCAACTCGATATCGTACAACCCTTGAAACAATTTCCCGAAAAGCGCCGCAGTCATCCAACCGGCAGTGCCACCGCCAACGATAAGAATCTTCTTCATGAAATCCGGTTACCGGCTTTCGGGCGGGCAGGTCAATTTAGGTACCGTTTCGGGCAATTGGCCAACCTTTGACGATCGGGACAGCGACAGGCCATACCCGCGGCGGAATTGAATTCCGCCGTGCTGCGGTAAGCAGTCGCCCGCAGGCCAATCGAACGACAGGCGTCCATGGAAATCGTAGCCCGCCCGGCCATCGTTACCGGCGAGAAGAACGTCGGTCAGACCCAATCCCTCAGTTCCCGGTAACCAGGCCGTGATAAACGCATCTGATCGATTGATCAGATCGTTCGCCGCAACCGGACGACCCGAATAGAGGACCGTCACGACAGGCACGCCCTTGCCTCTCACTCGCTCAAGCGTCGCGAGGTCTTGAGGATAACGGCTGGTGTGGCGCATCGACGCGGGAAAGCTGATGTCGCCCTTGCCCTCCGCATAGGGCTCCTCGGCGGCGACCATGACGACGGCGCTGTAGGCGCGCACATCGACACCCCTGCCGTCCAGACTGTAGTCGACTTTGCCAGCACCGAGTGTCTGTCGAAACGCCGACAAGAGCGTGTCGGCATAGGGATAGTCCGACGTGCTCGTCTGATCGCCTTGCCAGGTCAGCGACCAGCCCCCCGTCTGCATTGGAATGCTTTCCGCGCCCTTACCGACGACAAGGATTTTTCCCGAGCGACGGAGCGGAAGAACGCCATGGTTATTCTTAAAGAGAACCAGTGATTTTCGAACCGCATCGCGGGCAAGAGAGCGGATCTCGGGGGAATGGATTACCGCTGCATCCGGACGAGGGCCCGTGGCTGGCGACGCGTTAAAGAGACCCGCCGCAATCTTGACCCGGATAATCCTCGAGACGGCATCGTCCACACGGCTCATAGAGATTCGCCCCGCGCGGACATCCGCAATTGTCGCCACTATAAACTTCTTCCAGTCGTCGGGAACCATGAAGAGATCGATGCCGGCATTGACCGCCTGAAAACATTGCCAATTTGTGCAGCCCGGCACTTGGCCGACGGCGTTCCAGTCGCTGACGACAAGGCCGTTGAAGCCAAGGCGCTTCTTGAGCACGTCGCCGACCAGATGGGCGTTGCTGTGCATCTTGCCCCAGCTTTTGCCGCTCGTCGTGTCGGTAAAGCTTGAATAGCTGACCATCACCGTTTGGACATTGGCGCTGAGCGCTCCGTAATACCCCGCGGCGTGGGTGCGAGCGAGGTTCGCCTCGCTAGTGCGGGTCTCGCCCTGGTCTACACCGTGAAAAGTACCCCCGTCGCCAAGCCAGTGCTTGGCGGTCGCGAGCACCGAGGTTGACGTTCCGAGCTGCCCTTGAAGTCCGCTCACCATAGCGTGGGCATAAGCGCGCACTTGAGACGGATCAGAACTATAACTCTCGTAGGTCCGGCCCCAACGGGGGTTTTGGACAACCGCCAAAGTAGGAGCGAAAGCCCAAGTGATTCCCGTTGCGCGCACCTGGCTTGCGGTAGCTCGCCCGATCTTTTCTATCAGCTCGGGATCGTGCGCTGCGCCTAGCCCAATATTGTGCGGAAAGAGCGTTGCCCCGAAGACGTTGTTGTGTCCGTGAACGGCATCCGTTCCCCAGATTACAGGTACCTTAACCTTCATGTCGGTCGCCATCGAGGCGCGGTAAAAAGCGTCGGACAGCTTTAGCCAATCGGCGACGCTCGAATGCATATTCATCGATGGCCAGGCGCCGCCGCCATTCAGGATCGAACCGATATAATATTTGCGCACGTCGTCTGGACTAACCGAGCGGATGTCGGGTTGGGTCATCTGCCCGACCTTTTGCTCGAGCGTCATGCCGTCTACCATCGAGCGCACGCGGGCCTCCAGAGCCGCGTCCGGCGCGACTGCTAGAGCCGGCTTCCGCCAAATCTCCGCCGTCAGCGGGGTCGAGATAAGCACCGTGCTCGCAAGCCACAGGAAAGCCTTGGACCGGGGACACCGAACCGCTTTGATCACATCCATCTGAGCCTGCCTAGAAGTGATAACTAGCGCCGAGCAGCCACGATCGTCCGTATTTCTCGAAGGCCTCTAAAGTTTTCGTCCCGTTCACGTCATAGTAGGTCCGGTACGGCGAGTTCAGAACATTACCAGCTTGGAGCAACAGGCCGAGCCCGTTTAAACTGGAGCCGGGCTGGAAGGTGTACCCGACCTGTGCATCCATCTGGCTGTCCGGACCAATGAGCGGGAAGCCCAAGTTGGAGAACAGCGAGACGACTTCGCCCTTGAAGGCGGCCCGATGCCGGTACGATACGCGCGCCTGGAAGCCGTTCTTCTCATAATAACCGGTGGCGTCGTAGACCCATTTCGAGAAGCCTGGGAGCACGCTGCCGACACCGTTCGCCGCCGCCTGTTTGAGCTTGTAGGTCGTGTAGGACACGCTGCCTGTAGCGCCGAAACCGTCGAGAACATGGCTCAGCCTTCCGAACTCGAACGCGCCGCTAACCTCGGCCCCGCGGATATAGCCGCCTTGACCATTTGCGGGACCGGAGAGACTGCCGAGATTGCTTATCGTACAGCCGCCACATTCACTTTGAAGGGCGGCCAGATCACCTGGCGGGGGCGTTATACCAGTGAAGTCGACGGCAATCGGCTGCGTATAGATGTAATTGTCAAGCTTCATGTAGAATGCTTGGGCCGAGAAATAGCTCGCCTTGCCACCATACCATTCGTAGCCGACGTCCACTTCTTTGGCCCGCCACGGTTCAAGCTTAGGGTTGCCGCCGCTCGCCGAAAAGGGATTGACAGTGACGCCGGGCCCGCACGGTTGCAAAGGCGGCTGACGGTTGTGGCAAAGGCCGCCGTTATAGGAAGGAACCAGGTTGGCGCGCAGGTCGTCCATGCGCGGGCGCGCCATAACCTTGGCAGCAGCGAAGCGGATCCGGTTGTGGCTGTTGATGTCGTAAAATAGGTTCAGGCTTGGCAGGACGTCGGTATATTTTGCGCCATCGGTGACATCCAGCAGCTGGATTGGCGATACCGTCGTGTTGATGCGCAGGCCCGAGGATTCCTGCTTCTGGCGCACTACCTGGACGCCGATATTCCCGTGAAGGTCGCCGGCATGGATATTCGCCTTCGCCTTGAACGTGACGATGTCTTCCTTGATGTCGTAGGACTTGTCGAAATGGTTTGCATCCTGCAGCTGAATGACGTCATAATAACGGCCGCTGTCGACCAGTCCGGGGACGTTGACGCCCAGAACATCCATGTTGCCCGAGAAACCAAGTGATGTCGGGCCAGTGAGGAACTCCGGACCGATGAGACTTTGCAGGCGCCCGTCCTTCAGCTCGAGATCGAGCTCGGAAACCGTCTTGTCCTTGTGGCGGTGGGTATAGTCGACGCCCGCCTCGGCGCTGGTGAAGATGTTTCCGATCCCCGAGCCTTCGAAGTCCTGCCGAAGCGTGAGATCGCCGGAGGCCAGCCTCTCCTTGACGTGGGGCGATTTCATATGCCCGTCGTGACCATAACCGTTCCACGCCGCGCGGTCGCCAAGCGAGACTTTGCTCGCATCTGCATAATTGAGCGTGAAATTCGTATCGTGGAGGAAATCATTGAACGGAATACTCCGGTCGTAATTGTCGAACACCCGTCCGGTGGGAGTCCTTCCGTCTGACGAGCTCGGACGGCTGCAGCATCCGTAACCGCCGAAAATTTCGATGTCCGTTTCGTCGCGTTTGTTCGACGAATAGGACAGGTCGGCGAGCAAATGTGTATGCTCGGCGAGGCGGAAATCGTTGTTGAGGCCGACCGAAAAAAGATGAT
>NZ_JANYGG010000037.1 GCF_025362505.1 Sphingomonas sp.
CTCGCCCAGACCGTGAACCCCGACCCGGTCTATCCGGCGAACGGCGCGCTGCCCGGCGGCAGTGGCGATCATGGCGTCAAGGCAACCGAGCGCTATCGCAAGGGCACGGTCAAGGCCATCGAGCGCGAACGTACCGGCAGCGGCTCGGGCGGCGGCGGAAGCAGCTCGGGCGGCGGCGGCGGAAGCAGCAGCAGCTCGGGCGGCGGATCGTAGTGAGGGTTCGACATGATGATGCGCCTGATGCGGAGATTGGCCAAAGATAGACGCGGCGCCGTCGCACCGACGGTCGCCCTGTCGCTTATCGGGCTCCTCGCGAGCGGCGGGATCGCGTTCGATTATGCGCGGCTGGCGACAATGGACAGCGAGTTGCAACAGGCCGCCGATCAGGCGGCGCTCGCCGGTGCGAGCCAACTTGATGGGCAAAGCAACGCGGTCTCGCGCGCGGTTGCTGCGGCGCAAGGGCTGCTGGTCAACCAGACGCTGCTCGGCAACGACAGCGGCGGCATAACGATCCAGACCGGGACCACGACCGGCTCCGTTTTCCGGATCTATTTCTATACCAGCAAGGCTAATGCCGAGGCTGACAGCAGCCCAATTCTGGCCAGCGCAGCGGTCGATTCGACTGCGAAATACATCAAGGTCGCAGTCGTCGGGCGACAGGCGAAATACGCCCTGACCCCGATCGTCGGCGCGATTTCTTCCGGCACCATCGGTGCGGAAGCAGTCGCGGGGCTCGGCTCGGCAATCTGCAAGACGCCGCCGGTGATGATCTGTAATCCCAACGAGGCCGGCGACCCGACGTTCACTGTGGCGAACTACATTGGCAAGGGGATTAAACTTGTTTCGGTCGGCAACGGCAACGGCACCTGGGCACCGGGGAATTTCGGCTATCTCGACAGCAGTGGCGGCTCTGGCGGAGCCCCGGGGCTACGCGAAGCACTTGGCTGGAATACGCCGCCGGGCGATTGCATTGCTGCTACGGGCGTTTCGACAAAGCCGGGCGCAAGCGTTTCCGTCACTGATGCACTGAACACCCGGTTCGACATTTACGACAGCAATGTCAGCTGTACCGGCACCGGCATCTGCTCGGCATCGATCAACAGCGTCAAGGACCTCGTTCGGCCCGGCAATGCCAATGGCGGTAACGCTTGCAAGCTCCAAAATTCCGGTTGGCAGGAAGTGGCTGCGGCCAGCCAATATTTGCCCACGTCGGCAACGGTTCCGCTCGCCACGAGTGTCACGCCGAAGGCGATGGGCCACCCGCGCGATATGTGCCACGCCGTCGCGTCGGGAACGGCGGGCGCCTGTGCCTCGCCGATTGGCGACGGGGTATGGGATCGCGACGCCTATTTCCGTTCGAATTATGTGCGGTCGGGCGCCGCTACATATTGGACCGGCGGCACCGGCGCGGGGACTTGGCGGACCAACACCGGGCTCAGCGCGACGGCGACCCGATATCAGGTCTATGTATGGGAAACCGCCAATCGCGGGGTAGCCATCGACGGGGTAACCGTCATGGCGCCGCGCGTTGCCAGCGGCAGCGGCGCCAGCGCGCTCACCAGCTATGGCCTGCCCCAATGCAGCGCCGGGCAGGGCTTTGGTAGCGGCCAAATCCCCTCTGCCACGACGCCCGACCGACGCCGGATTTCGCTTGCGGTGGTCAATTGCACGGCCAATGGGGTCAATGGCAACTCGACCAACGTGCCGGTGCAAAAATGGCTGGAAATGTTCCTCGTCGAACCGTCTTTGGGCCGAGCACGGACCAGTGCTGGCGATGTCTATGCCGAGGTGATCCGCGAGACGACCAGTGGCGCAGGTGCCACCGCCGGGCAGGTCATTCGCCGCGACACGCCTTACCTCATAAAATGACGGTCGGCGCTCGCCTTTTGCGTTCAACGCGCGGTGCTGCGGCGGTCGAGATGGCGCTTGTCACGCCGCTGCTGCTGATCATCATGATGGGCAGCTTCGAGCTCGGCAATTATTTCATGAACGAGCATAAGCTGGTCAAGGCAGTACGCGACGGCGCGCGCTTCGCGGGACGGCAAGCCTTTGGCAGCTACACCTGCCCGTCGACGATCGACAGCACGGTCGTGACCAATACCAAGAACGTGGTGATGACGGGCGTGCTGTCGGGTGGAAGCAACCGAATCGCGAACTGGAACGCATCATCGATCACCCTGTCGCTCAATTGCTTCACAGCGACGGGTGGCCAGGACATGCTCGGCATCTATCGAAATTCGACGGGTGCATCGGTTGGCGCGCCGGTTGTGACCGTGTCAGCCACGGTGCTTTATACGCCGGTGCTTGCCAGCTTCGGTTTTCGAGGGGTCGGATTCAACCTTAACGCGCGGCAGCAGGCCGCGGTGATGGGGCTGTGATGCGCCGCCTCCTCTTCGATCGAACTGGCTCCGGCGCGGCCGAATTTTCGCTCGTGCTGCCGCTGCTCATCCTGCTGCTGCTCGGCATGATCGATACCGGCCGATACATGTGGGAATATAACCGCGCCGAGAAAGCGACCCAGATGGGCGCGCGTTTC
>NZ_JANYGG010000066.1 GCF_025362505.1 Sphingomonas sp.
GTCACCGACACCTGGTGGCAGACCGAGACCGGCGGCATCCTCATCGCCAACTTCCCCGGCGCGATGGACATGAAGCCCGGCAGCGCCACCCGCGCCCTCCCCGGCATCGAGCCGCTGCTGGTCGACCCCGAACACCGCGAACTCGACGGCGCGGCCGCCGGCAACCTCTGCCTCCGCTCCTCCTGGCCCGGCCAGATGCGCGGCGTGTGGGGCGATGACGAACGCTTCTTCCAGACCTATTTCACCGCTTACCCCGGCCTTTACTTTACCGGCGACGGCTGCCGCCGCGACAAGGACGGCTATTACTGGATTACCGGGCGGGTCGACGACGTCATCAACGTTTCGGGTCACCGCATCGGCACCGCCGAGGTCGAAAGCGCGCTCGTCGCGCACGAGCATGTCGCCGAAGCGGCGGTCGTCGCGGTCCCGCACGACATCAAGGGCCAGGCGATCCACGCCTACGTCACGCTCAATGCCGGGGTCGAGCCCCACCCCGGTCTCCACAGGGAGCTTCACCACGAGGTCCGCCGGCACATCGGCGCGCTCGCCGTCCCCGAACGCATCCAGTTCGCTCCGGCGCTGCCCAAGACCCGCTCGGGCAAGATCATGCGCCGCATCCTCCGCAAGATCGCCGAGGGGCACAGCGACGGCTTCGGCGACATCTCGACGCTGGCCGATCCGAGCGTAGTCGAGGCGCTGGTCAAGGGCCGCGACGGCTAAGCGGCTATCCCCTCGCCGAGTTGCGCCGCCACCAGCGCGCGCACGTCGACCTCGGCCCTGAGCCGCGCGGCAAGCAACGCCGTCCCGCTGATCTTGCGCTGGACGAACAGGATCGCCGCTGGCGGCACATGCCATGCCGCCGAATCGCTCGCCACCGCAGTCCCCGGCTCGCGCAACAATTCGACAAAGCCACGGTCGCCGAAATCGAACGGACCGGGCTGGTTGAGCTTGGCCAGCACCACGTCGATCATCGCGTCGATCCGCTCGCCATGCCGAGCCACTGCCCCCTCTCCGACAAACCCCGCAGCCAGCGCCGCCGCGCGCACTTCCGTACGATCCCCGGCAAGCGCCGCCTCGATCAGCCGACGATAGGCCGCGCTCGTCTCGGACAGCACCGACCGCGCCGCGCCGAAGTCGAGCAGCACCAGCCGCCCGCTGTCGGACTGGTAGCGATAATTGGCGAAATTCGGGTCGGTCTGCATCACCCCGAACTCGAACAGCTCGCGCAGTACCAGCGAGAGCAATGCGGTCATCACCCGGTCGCGCTCATCCTTCGGCGCATCGACCAGGCTCTCGATCGGCTCACCGGCGAGATAGTCCATCGCCAGCACCTGCCCCGTGCTGAACTCGGCATCGAGCCGCGGCACGACATAGTCGGCCTCGTCCGCCAGCAGCGCGCCATAATGCGTCATCTGCTCGCCCTCGCGGCGGTAATCTGCCTCCTCGGCAAGCTGGTGCTTGGCCTCCTCGAGCAGCGGCGCGATATCGAGCTCCTTCGGCAACAGCCCCGACACGCGCAGCAGCGTCGCGACATTGTCGATGTCGGCATCGATACTGTCCCGCACACCCGGATATTGCACCTTGATCGCCAGGTCGCGGCCGTCGAGCGCGATCGCGCGGTGCACCTGCCCGATCGACGCTGCGGCCATCGGGGTCGGCTCGAACCGCTTGAACCGCCGCCGCCAGTCCGCGCCCCATTCGCGCGCCAGCACTTTTTGCAACTGCTGCGGCGGCATGTGGTTGGCGCGCTCACGAAGTCCCGCCATGAGCTGGCTGAGCTCGCGCGGCAGCATGTCGCCGGCATCCATCGAAATCATCTGGCCCAGCTTCATCGCCGCCCCGCGCAGGTGCGACAGCCGATCCGCCAACCGCGCAAAATTGCCCGGAGTCATCAGCATGCCGCGAACGCTTGGCCGCTCCCCCTCCGCCAGTCGACGCGCGCCTTCCGCGATCATCCCTCCCGCGACCCCGCCCGCGAGCCGCCCGAACTGGCCGAGCCGCGACAATCGCCCGCTCGGCACCGCGCGTTCGGGCGGGGGTTTCAACGGCGGCATGGGGATTTTCTCATGCCCCGCATATGGGGAGCGGTCGCGCCTTTGACAGGGGTTCGGCGACGCGCGGGCCCGACCGCAATGCTTGAGCGTTTCTGTGTCATGTTCAGCCTCTTCGCCGCCGCCACGCTCGGCGCGTCCGTCCCGACCCATCTCGATCCGCTCGACTTTTTTTCGGGCCATAGTCACGGCGTCGGCACGATCTGGATCGTCTTCAAGGGCACCCAGCCGCTCCGCGTCACCAGCTTCGGTCGGCCCGACGGCCACGGCGGCATCATCCTTAACCAGACCATCCGCCGAGGCAGCGAGCCCCCCAAGAACCGCAGCTGGAATCTCCGCTCAACCTCGCCGACCACCCTGACCGGCACGCTCAGCGACGCTTCGGGACCCGTCACCGGCACGGTGTCCGCCACCACCCTCACTCTCGATTACCCGATGAAGGGCTACCTCAGCGCCAGCCAGACCCTCGTCCTCCAGCCCGGTGGCCGCGTCCTCCTCAACCACATGACCGTCAGCATATTCGGCTTTACCGTCGCCACCATCGACGAGCGTATTACCAAGGACTGACTTGCGCGCTCCACCCCACCCGCTATCCCTCGCTCCAGAGCAAGGGGAGCTGGATGGCGAGCACGACGACTTCGAACTGGGGCATGGCGCGCGTCATCACCGCTTCCTCGGCTGGCACCGCGTTCGAATGGTATGATTTCTTCATCTTCGGATCGCTCACCCAGATCATCTCGAAGACCTTTTTCGCGTCGCTCCCGCCGACCGCCTCGCTGATCGCCGCGCTCGGGCTGTTCGCCGCCGGTTTCGCCTTCCGTCCGTTGGGCGCGATCCTGTTCGGCAGCCTCGGCGACCGCATGGGGCGCAAGGGCGCCTTCCTCATCACTATCTCCCTGATGGGCGGCGCGACCTTTCTCATCGGCTGCCTGCCGACTTACGCCCAAGCCGGCTGGCTCGCCCCCGCGCTCCTCATCTTCCTGCGCATCTGCCAGGGCACCGCGCTCGGCGGAGAATATGGCGGCGCGGCAGTCTACGTCGCCGAGCACGCTCCCGCCGACGGCCGCGGCTATGCGACCAGCTGGATCCAGTCGTCCGCCGCCTTTGGACTGCTCGCCGCCCTCGCGGTGATCCTCGTCACGCGGACCCTCCTCGGCGAGGATGCGTTCGCCGCCTGGGGCTGGCGCATCCCCTTCCTCGCGTCCGCGCTGCTCCTCGCGGTCTCGCTGTGGCTGCGCACCAAGCTCGCCGAGAGTCCCGCCTTCGTTGCGCTTCAGGAAGAAGGCAACGTCACCAAGGCCCCGTTGCGCGAAGCCTTCGCCGAC
>NZ_JANYGG010000068.1 GCF_025362505.1 Sphingomonas sp.
CTTCGGTATCGACCCATCGATCTTCGTTCATTACCCTCTCCCGGCTAACGCCGCGAAGGCGCGGCTAACAGGAGGCAAGGTCGCAGACGCAGGACTCCGTTTGCGACGGGGGGACTAACGGAAATAGCTACGAAGACTCCAGAAACCGCTTTACCGCCGCCTCGGCAAAAGTGACTTCTACGATGTCGGGCATGCCGGCCAATACTCCAACCGCTTCCTCGTGCGCGATTTTGAGTTTTCCGAAACGGTGAAGTTCTTGCGACCAGTCCTCGATTGTGCCGGCTTTTATTCGTCTGTTGCGGATCCTGTGCCCAGCTTGGGTTAGGTCTGATGCAACTTTCGTGAAAAGCTCGACGCCGGTGAGACCGCCCCTCCGATAGAGATCGAGTGCTATTGCGGTCAGCATCCGCAGTTGGTGTCCGGCGAAGTTAAGGGGCGTACCGCGCCGGTCGCTTGCGGTCCTCAACAACTCCGACTTCCGCCGGGCAAGCAACAAATCTATCTCGACGAACAAGGCATTCGCGGGGGCTACGATGATGGAATCTCGGCCGAAAAGTTGCTCGAGACCGTGCGTCAGTTCATTTTGATAAGCCATAAGCGCCGCGAGCTGACTGGTGTGATTTGGTGCCGAAGAAAACGCATCAGCCGCGACTTTAAGGCGTTTGCCCCATTCATCCTTGTCTCTCACGCTCGCCTCTCGGCAAGCGCAATCACGTTAGTAACGTCCGCACCATTCAAGATGCGGTCGATATGCGCTGCCCACGCATCGAGGGCGTCGCGCTTCTCCTGTTTCCAGTCGTGGCGCTGATAGACGCCAGCAACGCCAGACTTCGACCCCGAAACGTGGTTTAGAACCGCCTCCGTCACCTCGAACCGAACGCCGAGACGCTGCAGGCCCGTGGCGAGTGTGCGGCGCAGATCATGCAGCCGCCATGGCGCTAGGGGCTCGTCGTCGTTCGCCTCGGTAATCAGCTTGTCGAGCCGAGCCTTGGCGCGTGAGTAACCCGACACCGGGGTTTCACCGTTGGTTGTGAAGACCAGCCCCTTCTTGGGCCACTTCCCGTCCTTGCCGCGAGCATCGAGCAGCGCAACCGCAAGAGCGTTTAGCGGCACAGTGTGGGCACTGTTGTTCTTTGCCCGACTGGCCGGGATCATCCATTCCGCCTGCGCCTGGTTGAGTTCGGCCCAGCTGATGGCGGCGCACTCCTCGCGGCGCTGGCCCGTCGCGATAAGGAACTGGACCAGCGAGCCGAACGGATAAGCGAGTTGGCAAGCCGCGATCCACACAAGTTTCGACTCTTCGTCGGATAACACTCGATCGCGCGATGGTGCGCCCGGCGGGCCCCTGAATCCTTCCAACGGCGAGCGGTCAATGTCACCACGCTCGACAGCCCAGGCGAACAGCTTGCGGACCAGCGCAAAGACATTGCGAGGCAGGGCCACACTCGCGGACGGCAAGGCATCGAACATCGCCGAAATGTCGGAGCGCCTTATCAGCGGGAGTGCCTTCTTTTTCAGGGCCGGGGTAACGAAGCGCCGCAACGCGCTTTCAGCGTTAGTGTAGGTTCCGGAGCGCCAGTGCGGCTTGCCATATTCAGTGAGGAACTTTGTAACGTAGCCATCGAAAGCCAGATCGGTTGCCATGCGCCGCCGCTCTTCCTTTTCGGCGGCGGGGTCTTTGCCCTGCTTCACGAGTACCAGCAGCCGCTCGGCTTCATCCCGAGCACCGGCAGGCGTCCAGGGATTGCCGTGCACGCCGATCGTCACGCGCCGGGTAGGAGCGCCGCGCCCACCGAGCCTATATTGGAAAAGGTAGACCTTGCGGCCCGCCGGGGTGACCTTGAGCCCGAAACCGCTCAGGTCCTCGTCCCACAGGAATTCATCCTTCGAGCCAGGGCGGATCGCATCGACTGCCCGCTTGGTAACCTTGCCACCTGCCATGTCCGTGCTTTCTAGCCGTCTTATAGTAAGCACGGTAGCAGAAACCCGGCGCAACTCAAAGCAGGAACAGGAAAGGAACAGTGGCGGCTTTGCATAATTCTAAGAGCGGCCTCGTCTCGCTGACAAGAGCACTGAGCATCAGACTACGAATCTGAGGGTCGGACGTTCGAATCGTTCCGGGCGCGCCAATTAGGGATCGGCGCTGTCGCTCGCGATTGGCGGCTTATCCCAAGCGGAAAAATTCAGATCCCAAGCGGGGAAGTTCAGGCGCTCAGTGCGACCGTCACGAACGCCTGCGCCGACGGGGGTGGGCAGTGGGCGGCGCGGTCGGCGAATTGGATGGCGAGCTTGGCGTGCCAGTCGCGCGCCTGGGGAGTCATCGCACGAAGCGCCGCGGTACGTTCTTCCGCTGCCCTGCGAAGATAATAGCGCTGGTCCGATTCCATCTGCCGCCTCCCGGCATCCACTCTGCCGGACGCAAACCTGCGCCAGTTTTCCTAACGACCGGTTAATATCCACAGGCAGAAGCGGTGTTTTCGGCGTGTCCCACCACGGGACACTGCTGTTGCGCGGCGGTGACAGCGGTCCCGAAACGGATCACCGCTGAAACCTAACGACTCATCGCTCGTTGAACCGTCAAATCCTGTGGAGGAAACGGCCATGTCGACTGCGGAAATCCGGGAATTCGATCCCAGCAAGCGCGGCTATCACGCCGTCTATCGCGATAACGAAGTCAATCACTGTCCCGGTTGCGGGCGGACTCACTGGTATGTCGGACGAACGCTGGCCGAATGCGGCTTCTGCGCCACCGCGCTGCCGCTGATGGAAAGCTGGCACCAGGGCGCGATGTTCACCACGATGCAGCGCACCCGGCCGGTATTCACGTCCGCCCACGCTGCTTGACGGAAACCAGGTGCACGCCGGGTTCGCCCGGTTCGTGCCAGCGCGCGTCGGATGAGCGGAGCCGGCGCGCGTCTTGGCTTTTAACCGCCGAATTGTTTCTTGCCCGTGAATCAGTATAGTTGCGGCATGAACCGGGCGTCTCTCCCTGTTGCGCTGGTCCTTGTGGCCGCGCTCGCGCTGAGCCCTGCACCGGTGCTCGCGGCGCGCGGGGCGGCGGGCATGAACCTCGTCAACAACACCGGCCAGGCAATCTCCAACCTCTATATCCGCCGCACCGGCACGCAGAGCTGGCAGCCGCTCGCGGTCTCGCCGGCCAAGCCACCCAAGGGCGCGCGCGCGTCCTCGCCATTCAGTGATCCGGATTGCGCGTTCGACGTGAAGGTGACGCTCGAGGACAGCCACGAGGCGGTGTGGAGCGGGGTCAATCTTTGCGAAGTGAAATCGCTGACCCTGAATCGAAACGATGCGGGCGTGACCTGGGTCGATTACGACTGACGTCACGCCGCGACCGCGTCGCGATCCGGATCGGATCAGGCTGCGGCCTCACCGAATCGAGCAGCTTGGCCCCCGCAACGAACACCACGCCGGTGCACGCGACCGCGAGCAGCCAGCCGCCGTATCCCGGATAGGTGCCCAGATAATGGTGGCCGCGCTCGACCGCGCCGACGGCGATTGCGTAAATGACCAGGAACGCCTCGAACCGCGTCTTGATTGTGAACAGGCGCTTCACGCGCGACTTCCAGGGGGTGCTCATCGTCATTAGTTAAGCAAACGTCGTGCCAAACGCGCGGTTCCGCCGTTTCGGTCTTAAACATGTAGGTTAAATGTCAATTAACCCGACGCTAATTCGCCCAATTCGAGCGCATCGAGCAAGGCCGCCCGCGCTTCCTCGACCGCTGCGATCAGGCTTGGCCGCTGCAGGTCGGCGACATCGATCTCGACCGGCCAGTGTCGCCCGATCACCTCGCCCAGCCGGTCGAGCCTGGCGTCATCGACCAGGAAGCGCGGATCGACCGCCGCCGGGTCGCACGCCACGCGCAGCCTGAGGCATGCCGGCCCGCCGCCATTGGCCATCGACTGGCGCACGTCGACCACCTCGACCCGCCGGATCGCCCCGTTCGACGCCAGGTGCCGCTGCAACCACGCCCACACCGACGCCGTCTCGCGCGCTTCGCTTGGCACGACCAGCGTCATTTCGTCGGTCGGCAGCGTCACCAGCTGCGCGTTGAACAGGTAAGACTTGATCGCGTCGGCCAGCGGCACTTCGGCGTCGGCCACCTCGACCAACTCAAACTCATTGCGCGCGCACAGCTCGGCGACCTCATCGCGCCGCGCAAACGCCTTCTCATGGGCGAACAGCACCGGCCCGTTGGCAACTGCGACGACGTCATTGTGGAACGCCCCGGCCGCGATCGCTTCCTCCGACTGCTCGATGAAGAAGGTCCGCGCCGGGTTCAGCCGATGAAGTCGCGCGACCGCTCGCGACGCCTCGAGATGCTGGCGGGCAGGGTAGGGGCCGCCCGCCACGCCATAGACGAACAGCTCGATCCCCGGCTGGCCATGCGTCGCCGCCAGCCGCATGTGATTGGCCGCGCCCTCGTCGCCGAACGCCGGCGGTACCGGCCCATGCACCGCGAAACCATCGTGCGCGAACGCCACCTTCAGCTGTGCCAGCGTCGCCGGCCACTCGTGGCTGCGATGTGGCATGGTGCGCAGGTTCGCGACCGTGAGGTGGCATTTGCCATCGACCGTGTCGGGCGTCGGCGAGACCGTCGCCGCGTTCGCTGCCCACATCGACGATGCCGACATGGCGTTGGCGGCAAGCTCCGCGTCCGCCGTTTCGATCGTCGTTCCAAGTTCGCCGAGCCAGGTACGCGCCGGCCGCGGCTGCGGCACGAACACCCCCTGGGCCAGCCCTAGCGCAAGGTTTGCGCGAATCTTGTCGAGCCCCTGCAACGCCGCCGCGCGTGGTTGCGACACCGCGCCGGCATTGCGCGTCGAGGCGAGGTTGCCGAGGCTCAGCCCGGCGTAATTGTGGCTCGGCCCGATGATCCCGTCGAAGTTGATTTCCCGAATCTGCGCAGCAAAACCGCTCATCGCGCAACCGCCGCGAACCGGTCGCCAACCCCGATGCCGAGCAAGTCGGCGGCAGGCGGATCGATCACTGCGCCGTCCGGCCCGTCATGCCGTATGCTGGCATAGCAGGCCGCGAAGTTCTTCAGCCGGCCCGCCGCGGCGATCACCTGATGCGAGCCGCCCTCCTCGATTGCGGTGACCGTGAAGTCGCGCGCCATGCGGATCGTCTGGATCTGGTCGGTCGAGGCGGTGACTGTCGGTCCGCCGTCGAAAATATCGATGTAACGGTCGAACTTGAAGCCCTCGCCCTCCAGCATGCGCAGCGCCGCGCGGCCAGTGGGGTGAGGGTGCCCAAGCACCGCGCGCGCCGTGTCGGGCAGCATCGCTGTATAGATCGGCGTCTTTGGCATCAAATCGGCGATAAATTGCGTCCCGTGGACCGCGTTGAACGCATCGGCCTCGGGGAAACTCAAGCCAAAGAACCGCCCCGCCAGCGCATCCCAGAATGGCGAATTTCCGCTCTCGTCCATCACCCCGCGGAGCTCGGCCAGCACGCAGTCGCCGAACCGCTGACGATGCGCGCGGATGAACAGATACCGGCTCCGAGCGAGCAGCAGCCCGAGCCCACCGGCGCGCTCATGCGGGTGGAGGAACAGCCCGCCGACCTCCGACGATCCCTCAAGATCGGTCGACAGGTTCAGCGTTTCGTTGCGAAATATCTTGCCGAGCTCCTGGCTGTGCTGGGTCAGCGTCGACATCCGATAGCTGTAAAACTGCCGGTCGAGCCCGACCGCGCCGAATACCTGACACGTCCCGCGAATGATCTTGCGATCGGGGTCCTCGAGCATGAACAGGTACAGGTCGCCGCGTTGCTCCTCCTCGTCGCGCGCGAAACTCTCGTCGGACATCGCGATCTTGCCGGCCAGAGTCGCCTTGTCGGCGGGCAGGTTGGTGAACCCACCCCCGGTCAGCTTGGCCATCTCATAGACTGCGGCGAAGTCCTCGCCTCGCGCCGGACGGACTCGAAACGACGGGTTCATTCCGCCTCTCCCGCCAGCCGCAACAAGGTCAGCGCCGACAAGGCCGCACGCTCGGCCAGGCTCTCGACAATCAGATATTCCTCCATCGAATGAATTTTCCCACCGCGCACCCCCATCGTGTCGATCACCGGCACGCCGCACGCGGCGATATTATTGCCGTCGCACACCCCGCCCGTCGGCTGCCACGCAATCGCCTGGCCAAGGTCGGCGCCGGCCCGTTTGACCAGTCCGAACAATTGCTCGGCGGCCGGAGTCATCGGCTTGGGCGGCCGCGCAAAGCTGCCGTGCACATGGATCGCCACGCCATGCTCGGCGGCGACCATGGCCACCGCCGCATCGATCAGTGAATGCGCCCGCGTCTGGTCCTCGACCGTCGCCGGGCGCATATTGACCCGCAGCACCGCGCTGTCGGGCACGACATTGTTCGGGCCGCCGCCATCGACCTTGGCCACATTGACCGACAGCCGCGGCCCCTTGGCCTTGGCCAGCCGCAGCGCGAGGTCCGCCGCCGCGACCACCGCGTTGCGCCCGTCTTCGGGATTGCGCCCGGCATGCGCCGACCGCCCCGCGATCACGAATGAGAAATTCCCGCTCCCCGGACGCGCCCCGGCGAGCGTCCCGTCGGGCAGCGCGGCGGGCTCATAGGTCAGCGCCGCGCGCTTGCCCTGCGCCGCCTTGGCGATCAGCGCCGCCGATCCCGGCGAGCCGACTTCCTCGTCGGAATTTATTACCACTTCATAGCCTAGTCGCCCGGCCAGCGGGCTCGCCTCGACCGCCTCCAGTGCCGCGAGCATCACCGCAATTCCGCCCTTCATGTCGGCAACTCCCGGCCCGCCGAGCACCCCGTCCTCGCGCCAGGTCAGCGACTGGAACGCGTGATCGATCCCGAACACCGTATCCATGTGCCCGGTCAGCAAAAGCTGCACCGGCGCCTTGGGCCGCACCACCAAATGCAAGTTCCGTCCATGCTCGATCGGATAAGCCTTGCCCGACGCATCGACCGCTTCGACCGGCGCCGCCTCGCGAAACAGGAGCTCCCCCGGCAATCCCGCAAACGCATCGCTCAACAAGGCGGCGACATCGCCCAGCCCCTCCAGATTGCGCGACCCCGAATTGATCCCGGCCCACGCCTCGACCTGAGCCAGCATCGGCGCCGCCCCCGCAGCCTCGACTGCGGCCCTTTCGATTGCAGATAATTGCCCCATGCGCACACTCTACCGCGCCGAGCCCGGCAACGCCACACCCGCTTAGAAATGCACCCCGAAATGCCGCAGCAAATCGCGATACAGGTCGCGCTTGAACGGCACGATCAGGTCGGGCAGCAACCGCGGCTCAACCCATTTCCAGTCGTTGAACTCGGGATGCTTGGTCGCAATGTCGACATCACGATCGTGCCCAAGGAAGCGGCACAGGTACCAGTCCTGCAACTGCCCCTTCCACTTCCCCTTCCACAAGCTGCTGCGCAATTCGGGCGGCAAATCATAGCGAAGCTGCTCCGGGCAATCCGCGATCCGCTCGACGAGGTGCGGCGCGATACCCGTTTCTTCCTCGAGCTCCCTTAGCGCGGTGTCCCAAGGCGCTTCGCCCTTGTCCATCCCGCCCTGCGGCATTTGCCACGCCTCGTCGGTGTAATCGATCCGCCGGCCAACCCACACCAACCCCTCGGCGTTGAGCAGCATCACGCCCACGCCGCGGCGATAGAGATGATCGTCGCTCATGCCGCGATCATCAGGTTGAGATGCGCCAGGCACCGTGCCACGTCCGACGCCGACGACGGCAGTAGCTTGCGGAGCGACCAGAAGCCGTGGATCGTGCCGCTGGCCTCCAGATATACGACGTCGCCCCCGGCCTTTGCGATTTCGCTGGCAAGCGCGCGGCCCTGGTCGCGCAGCGGGTCGAGGCTCGCGGTCATGATCACCGTCGGCGGCATTCCTGCCAGCCCTGCCACGATCGGATTGCGGCGCCGGTCATCGTCGGGTGCGCGATAATGCGAATCGAACCAGTCCATCCCGTCGCGCGTCAGGAAATAACCATCGCCAAACTCCCGCCCGCTGCCCTCGTCGCGGCACGTCTCGGTTACCGGGTAGATCAAGCATTGGGCCGCCACCGGGACCGCCGCGGGATCGTCGCGAAGCGCGCTGGCGGTGACGATCGCGAGGTTCGCGCCGGCGCTGTCGCCCATGACGATGAGCCGCTTCGCCTCGCGCCCGGTTGCCACGCCGTTAGCCGCGATCCACCGCGCCGCCACGATCGAATCATCAGGCGCGGCTGGGAAGGGCGCCTCGGGCGCGAGCCGATAGTCGACCGCGATCACCGGCAAGTCCATCGTTCGCGCAATCTCGGCGCACAGCGAGGCATGGCTGTCGAGGTCGCCGAACACGAACCCTCCTCCATGCGTGAAGACGATCACGTCGCCCGGCCCGCGATCGGCGCGCGGATCGAATAGCCGCAGCGGAATGTCGCCCGCCGGTCCGGGACAGATGAGGTCGCGTATGACCCCAAGCTCGCCGACCGGCGGTTCGGTCTCGACCCTCGACGCCTTGCGCATCGCCCGCGCTTCGACCGGCGTCATCTCGTGGATCGGCGGCTGCCCCGATGCTGCCATCATCCCAAGGAGGATTTTTACGTCGGGACGGGTGAAAGGTTCGGTCACAAATACTCCTCTGCCGGTTGATGGCGCATAAAGGCTGCGTCCTTGGGGTCCAAGTGGCTTAACGCTGGAACCTGCGGCCGCACGCGCCTAAAGTGCCTCGGGACAGTCATTTTCGAGGAAGTCCGCATGGCGTCGGCGACGCACCTTTTGACGCCCGAAGAGGCGAATGCCCACCCGAACCCCGAAGCGGTCGTGGTCCGTTTCGCCGGTGACAGCGGCGACGGCATGCAGCTCACCGGCGGGCAGTTCACCTTGTCGACCGCGCTTGCCGGTAACGACCTCGCCACTTTCCCCGATTTCCCGGCCGAGATCCGCGCACCGCAGGGGACGACGTTCGGCGTCTCGGCGTTCCAGATCAACTTTGGCTCGACCGCGATCGATACCGCCGGCGACCAGCCCGACGTGCTCGTCGCGATGAACCCGGCGGCGCTCAAGACCAACGTCCAGGCGCTTCGCGACGGCGGCCTGATCATCGCCGACGAAGGCGAGTTCACGGCGCGCAACCTCGCCAAGGCGGGCTATGACGCCAATCCGCTCGAGGACGACAGTCTCGCCCGCTGGCAGCTCGTCAAGTTCAACATATCCCAGTTGACGATGGACGCGGTCAAGCCGTTCGGCCTCGGCAACAAGGAAGCGCTGCGCTGCAAGAACATGTGGACGCTCGGCCTCGCGCTGTGGATGTTCGACCGCGACCGCGCTCCGATCGTCGACTGGCTCAACACCAAGTTCGCCAAGGCCCCGACCCTCGCCGAAGCCAACATCGCCGCCTTGAATGCCGGCCACGCCTATGGTGAAACGGTCGAGATCGGCGCTTCAGTCCGCCAGCGCCACATCGCCGCCGCCCCAGCCGAGCCCGGCCTTTACCGCACCGTCACCGGCGCCGAAGCGCTCGCCATCGGCCTCGTCGCCGGCGCCCAGCTGGCGGGCCTGCCGATGTTCTTCGGCTCCTATCCGATCACCCCCGCCAGCCCGCTGCTTCATCACCTCAGCCGCCTGAAAGAATATGGCATCACCACCTTCCAGGCGGAGGACGAAATCGCCGCGATCTGTTCGGCGATCGGCGCGAGCTACACCGGCCACCTCGGCATCACCTCCTCCTCGGGCCCCGGCATCGCGCTCAAGGGCGAAGCGATGGGCCTCGCCTTCATCACCGAACTGCCGCTCGTGATCGTCAATTCACAGCGCGGGGGCCCGTCGACCGGGCTTCCCACCAAGACCGAGCAGTCCGACCTCTACCAGGCAGTCTATGGCCGCAACGGCGACGCCCCGATTCCGGTCATCGCCGCGCGCTCGCCGTCCGACGCGTTCGACTGCGCGATCGAGGCGTGCCGTATCGCGGTGCGCTACATGACCCCCGTCCTGCTCCTGTCCGACGGCTATATCGCCAACGCCGCCGAGCCGTGGAAAGTCCCCGACATGTCGGGCTACGCGCCGTTCCCGGTCGCGTTCCACACCGACCCGCCGGCGCAAGGCGAGGGGGTCATGCCCTACGCCCGCAACGCCGAGCTCGTCCGCCCGTGGATCAAACCCGGCACCCCCGGGCTCGAACATCGCATCGGCGGGATCGAGAAGGCGCCAGGGTCGGGCAACATCGATTACTCCGCCGAAGCCCATGCCGAAATGACCCGCGTTCGCGTCGCCAAGGTCGCGGGCATCGCCGACTCGATCCCCGACCAGGAGATTACGCTCGGCAATTCGGGCGGCAAGCTCGCGGTGGTCGGCTGGGGCTCGACCTACGGCCCGATCCACCAGGCGGTCCGCCGTGCCCGGGCAAAGGGCCTCGACGTCGCCCACATCCACATCCGCCACATCGCGCCCATGCCCAAAAATTTGTCTGTCCTATTACATGGTTATGAGCATATCCTCGTCCCCGAGATGAACACCGGGCAGCTCAAGACCATCCTGCGCGACGCCTTCCTTGTCGATGCGAAGCCGCTCAACAAGGTCAGCGGCCAACCGTTCCGCATCGTCGAGATCGAGGACGCGATCGAGGCGATGCTGCGATGAACAAGCGCGCCATTCCGAGCCCACGTCACCGCGAACATTGGGAACATTCGCCGGAGTTCAGCGCATGAAACAGATCAATCCCGTACCGCTGATCATGATGCTCGGGCTCATCCTGCTCATCCTCTATTATCTCAACAAGGTCGGTTGAAGCCATGAACGAGATCACGAAGATCATTCCTTCGACCACCGCCAAGGACTGGGCCTCCGACCAGGAAGTGCGCTGGTGCCCCGGCTGCGGCGACTATGCCGTATTGAAAGCCGTCCAGCGGACCATGCCCGACCTCGGCGTCGCGCGCGAAAACACCGTATTCGTCAGCGGCATCGGCTGCTCCAGCCGCTTTCCCTACTACATGGCGAGCTACGGCTTCCACACCATCCACGGTCGCGCTCCGGCCGTCGCGACCGGGGTCAAGCTCGCCAATCCCGAACTCGACGTGTGGATCATCACCGGCGACGGCGACGCACTCAGTATCGGTGGCAACCATACGATGCACTTGTTGCGCCGCAACCTCGACTGCCAGTTCCTGCTGTTCAACAACGAGATTTACGGCCTGACCAAGGGCCAATATTCGCCCACCAGCCGGATCGGCACGCGCTCGCCCTCGACCCCGTTCGGCTCGGTCGACCGCCCCGCCAATCCATGCAGCTTCGCGCTCGGCGCCGGCGCACGCTTCATCGCCCGCGCAATCGACGTCCACAAGGCGCTCCCCGACGTGCTCAAGGCCGCCCACGCCCACAAGGGCGCGAGCTTCGTCGAGATCTTCCAGAATTGCGTCGTCTATAACGACGACGTCTTCGCCAGCTTCACCGCCAAGGAATTCGCCAGCGAGCGCCAGTTGTGGCTGAAAGCGGGCGAGAAGATGATCTTTAGCGGCGGCACCAAGGGCCTGTCATTCGACCGCGACCGCATGGCCCTCACCATCGTCGACGCGACCGACCCCGCGGTCCTCGTCCACGACTTGAAAAACCGCACGCTCGCCCAACTCCTTATCGAAATGCCCGCCACCGCCGGCTTCCCGGTCGCGCTTGGCGTCATCTACGAAGACCCCGCTCCGACCTTCGAAAGCGCCGTGATCGAGCAGAACAGGGCGGTCAGCGAAGGCAAGAAAGTCGACCTCCAGGCGCTCGTCGCCAAGGGCCAGAGCTGGCAGGTCGAGAAGGAACCGCGGGCCGAATAGGGCGCTTGGCTTGTATGACATCCCTCCACTGGTTCCGCCAGGACCTCCGCCTCGCTGACAACCCCGCCTTGCTCGCCGCGATCGAGGCTGGTCCGACCGCCTGCCTCTACGTCCTCGATGACGACGCGCCGGGCGAGTGGCGCATCGGCGGGGCGCAGCGCTGGTGGCTTCACCACAGCCTCGCCAGCCTCGCTGCCAGCCTCGAGGCAATCGGCGGCCACCTCATCCTGCGGCGCGGCCCCGCCGCTGCGACCGTATCCGCGGTAGCGCACGAGATTGGCGCGGCGAGCATTCACGCCACCCGCCACTACGAGCCGCACTGGCGCGCTGCCGACGCCGCGCTTGGTGACCGCTTGACCCTTCACGACGGCGACACCCTCATCGCGGCCGAGCAGGTGCGGACCGGCGCCGGAACGCCCTTCAAGGTCTATGGCCCCTTCTATCGAGCCCTGACCGAACAACTGCCCCCGCCAAAGCCGGAGCCCGCGCCGACCCGCATCGTCCCCCCGCCGGCCCCCGCCATTTCGGACAAGCTCGAAGACTGGGATCTCCTCCCCACCCGCCCCGACTGGTCCACCGGCTTCACCGATTGGCATCCGGGCGAGCAGGGCGCCGCTGCGCACCTGGCCGCCTTCACCGATGAAGTCGCCGACTACGCCACTCGCCGCGACCTCCCCTCGGTCGATGGAACCAGCCGCCTGTCGCCCCACCTTCACCATGGCGAGATCAGCGCACGCACCGTGTGGCACAGGCTCGCCGGCCCGCCGTCAGCCGCCAAGTTCCTCAAGGAGCTCGCCTGGCGCGATTTCTCCCGCTCGGCCCTCCTCGGTCAGCCGCAACTCCCGTCCGTATCAATTCGCCCCGATCCCCGCTGGCGCTACGGTCCCGAGGCCGAGGCCGACTTCGCCGCCTGGACTCGCGGTCGTACGGGCTACCCGATCGTCGATGCCGGGATGCGCCAGATGTGGGCGACTGGCTGGATGCACAATCGCGTCAGAATGATCGCCGCCTCCTTCTGCGTGAAGCACCTGCTCATCGACTGGCGGCGCGGCGCGGCGTGGTATTGGGATACGCTGGTCGACGCCGATCTCGGCAACAACAGCCTCAACTGGCAGTGGATCGCGGGAACGGGGAGCGACTCGTCGCCGTTCGCGCGGATCATGGCGCCGCTGTCGCAGTCGGCCAAGTTCGACGCCGCCGGCTACATCCGCCAGTGGGTGCCGGAACTTGCCGACCTTGCCGACGCCGACATCCACGACCCCGTCTTCCGCCCGGCGAGCTATCCGCAACCGCTGATCGGCCACAAGGAAGCACGGGAAAGAGCCCTAAGCGCCCTCGCCGCAGGGCGCGACAACAAAGACCCCGCGCTTGCCTTGGGCCGCATCGGCTAGCACAGCCCCAGCGATGGCCACGCGCGGACAGCATCTGCTCAGCGCCGACAAGCGCTTCGCCACCGGTGGCGGCCTCGTCGCGCGCGCCGTCGCGCCGCTGTTCGCCCGGCTGGTCAACCAGCTTCACGAGCGGATCCGCATCGGCGGGATCGACGGGACCATCCCCGACGGCACCGCGCGCCGCGTCGGCTTCCACGCGCCCGGCCCGGTGGCGATCGTCGACCTCCACAGCTGGATGGCGCTGGTCCGCGTCGCGACCTCGGGGTCGGTCGGCTGGTACAAGGCCTGGGAGCGCGGCGAATGGTCCTCGCCCGACCCGGTCGCGCTTGCCGAGCTGTTCATGGCCAATGCGCTGACGCTGGGCGACGCGGCCCGCGCCAAAGGGCCGGCGCGCTGGGTCAACGCCCTTGTCCACCGCCTGCGCGACAACGCCCCGGGCAAGGCGCGCGACAACATCGCCGCTCACTACGACCTCGGCAACGACTTCTACGCGGCGTGGCTCGACGAGGGGATGACCTATAGCGCCGCCCGCTTCGCCCCCGGCGATACCCTCGAGGCCGCCCAGGCGCGCAAGATCGACACCCTCCTCGACCGTCTCGACCTCAGGCCCGGCGACCGCCTGCTCGAGATCGGCTGCGGCTGGGGCAGCCTCGCGATCGAGGCGGCGAAGCGCGGCGCGCAGGTCACCGGCGTGACCCTTTCGACCGAGCAGAAAGCCTGGGCCGACCAGCGCATCGCCGACGCTGGCCTCAGCGACCGCATCGACCTTCGTCTTCAGGACTATCGCGCCATCACCGGCCACTATGACGCGGTCGCCTCGGTCGAAATGGTCGAGGCGGTCGGCGTGCGCTGGTGGCCAGCCTATCTCGATACGGTCGCTCGAAGCCTGCGCCCCGGCGGCCGCGCGGCGCTTCAGTTCATCAGCATCGACCACCGCCTGTTCGACCGCTACGCCGCCAGCGCCGACTTCATCCAGGCCTACATCTTCCCCGGCGGAATGCTGCTCGACGAACCCCGCTTCGCCGAACTTGCCGACGAGCGCGGGCTGTCATGGGAGGATCGCGACGGCTTCGGCCTCGACTATGCCGAGACGCTTCGCCGGTGGCGCGAACGCTACGACCGCGCCATCGCCGACGGTCGTCTGCCCGGCTTCGATGACCGCTTCCACCGCCTGTGGCGCTACTATCTGATGTACTGCGAGGGCGGCTTCCGCGGCCGTGGGATCGACGTCGCTCAGGTGACGATGGTGAAGGCCTAGGCCTCGACGCGCATTCGCCCGCCGGTCAGAGCGTCGCCGAGCAGTCGGTCGAGAATCGCCGCCGCGACTGTCTCGGGAGGCTTGACGGTGTCGGGTTCCTCGCCGGGAAAGGCGAGCTGCCGCATCCGGGTCCGCGTCGCCCCGGGATCGACGATGTGCACCCGGATCCGGCCGGCGTGTGCGGTCTCGTCGGCGTAGGCCCCGAGCAGCGCCTCGAGCGCCGCCTTCGACGCCCCATACGCCCCCCAGAAGGCGCGCGGCTTCGCTCCGACCGAGCTCGTCACCGCAACCACGTCGGCCTTCTCCGCACCCCGCAACAACGGGTCGAAGGCCGCGATCAGCGCCTGGTTGGCGACGAGGTTGAGTTGGAGCAGTCGCCCGAACTCGGCGCTGTCGATATGCTCGACCGGCGTCAGCGACCCGAGCATTGCCGCGTTGAGCACCAGCACGTCCAGCGTGGTCCACCGCTCGCCGATTGCCGCCGCTAGCTTGGCGATTGCCGCCGTGTCGGTCAGGTCGAGCGGCGCAATGGTTGCGCTTCCGCCCGCCGCATGAATCCGTTCCTCGACGTCCTCGAGCGCCTTGGCCGTGCGCGCAACGAGGACGACGTGCGCGCCCGCCAATGCCAGCGCTTCGGCGGTCGCCGCACCGATCCCGCGGCTAGCACCGGTAACAAGTGCGAGCTTCCCCGCGAACGGCTTCTCCTGTTTCATCAGGGCGTCATTAGCGACTGGCGACGAGCGCGAGGCGCGGATGGCCTTCTTCGTTCATGTCGGTGAGGCTGGTCGGATACTCGCCCGAGAAGCAGGCGTCGCACCGTTGCGGCGCGCGCGCATCGCGTTCGCTGCCGAGCGCGCGATAGAGGCCTTCGAGAGAGATGAAGGCGAGGCTGTCGGCGTTGATGTAGTCGGCCATCTCGCTGACGTTCATCTGCGCCGCGAGCAGCTTCGAGCGCTCGGGGGTGTCGACGCCGTAAAAGCAGCTGTGGCGGGTTGGCGGCGAGGCGATGCGCATGTGCACTTCGCTGGCGCCAGCGTCGCGCATCATCTGGACAATTTTGAGGCTGGTTGTGCCTCGGACGATCGAATCGTCGATGAGAACGATGCTCTTGCCGCGGATCAGCGCCGAATTGGCGTTGTGCTTGAGCTTGACGCCAAGATGACGAACCCCGTCGTTGGGCTGGATGAAGGTCCTCCCGACATAATGCGAGCGAATGATCCCAAGTTCGAACGGGATGCCCGAGGCCTGCGAAAAACCGATCGCGGCGGGAACGCCTGAGTCGGGCACAGGGACGACGTAATCACACTCGATCGGGCTTTCGCGCGACAGTTCGGCGCCTATGTTCTTGCGCACTTCATAGACCGATTGGCCCTCGGCAACGCTGTCGGGGCGCGAGAAATAGACATGTTCGAAAATGCACGGGCGGGGCCGGGCGGGGGTAAACGGGCGGAAGCTGCGCTCTCCGCTGTCGTCGACGAGGATCAGTTCGCCCGGTTCGACGTCGCGCAAATAGTTCGCGCCGATAACGTCGAGGCCGACGGTTTCCGATGCGAACACGATCGAGTCGCCGATCTTGCCCATCACCAGCGGCCGGATGCCGAGCGGATCGCGGCACGCGACGAGCCCTTGTTCGGTAAGGACAAGCAGCGAATAGGCACCCTCGACCTGGCGAAGCGCGTCGATTAGCCGGTCGAGCGGGGTGGTGTAGGACGAGGTCGCGGTGAGGTGGATGATGACCTCGGTGTCGCTGGTCGACTGGAAGATCGAGCCGCGCCGGATCAGCGCGCGCTTGATCGTCATCGCGTTGGAAATGTTGCCGTTATGCGCGACCGCGAACCCGCCCTCGTTGAGGTCGGCGTAGAGCGGTTGGACGTTGCGCAGCGCGGTCTCGCCGGTGGTCGAATAACGGACATGTCCGATCGCAGTGCGGCCGGCGAGCGGGCGGATGGTTTCGTCCTTGTCGAAATTGCCCGCGACGTGGCCCATCGCGCGGTGGGTGTGAAACTGCTTGCCGTCGTAGCTGCTGATGCCGGCGGCTTCCTGCCCGCGGTGCTGGAGCGCGTGAAGCCCGAGCGCGACGAAGCTAGCGGCGTCATCGGCGCCCCAGATGCCGAAAATGCCGCACTCTTCGCGCAGCTTGTCGTCGTCGAAGGGGCTTGTCGTGAGCATGGGAGCGGCCGATCTCTGCTGTCGCGAAGCCGTCGTATAGTGACGTTGGGCAGCTTTGTCGCCCTGTCCCTGAACCTAAGCTTGAAGTGAGGCAAATGGAGGGCTGGGCCGAGCGCGAACGGTCCACAGCAACCCAGTCTCACGGCTGGACGATCTGTCGCACGGCGCTCCCGTCCGCGAGCCTGTCGAGTAGGGAGTTGATGTCGCGCAATGGACTCACCGACGTGAGCAATCTCTCGACCGGTAACCGGCCTGCGCGCCACAAGGCGATATAGCGTGGAATGTCGCGCGCCGGAATTGAGGACCCCATGTAGCTGCCGATCAGTGTCTTGCCCTCAACAACCAGCGACACCGCGGGAATCGACAGAATTTCGGCCGGGTTGGGCAGGCCGACGGTGACGATTCGAGATCCCCTGCGGCCCGCGCGATAGGCGTCGGCGAGTACAGTTGCGCGCCCGACTGTTTCAATCACGACGTCGGCGCCGCCCGGAATATGCTTCGCGATCGCCTCGGCCGCCGCTTCAGGTCCGACCGCGATTGCGCCAAGTCCTTCGGCGATGGCGCGCTTTTCGGCGACCGGTTCGATCGCGAGGACCGGTACGCCGCCGCTGGCGAAGACACCGAGCAGTGCGGCGAGCCCGACCCCCCCGAGCCCAAAGATGATCACGCTTTCGCCGGGCCGAAGTGCCGCGCTGTTCATGACCGCACCGACCCCGGTCAGCACCGCGCAGCCAAACAGCGCCGCGATTTCGGGGGGCACGTTGCTATCGACTTTTACCGCCGAGCGCCGATCGACCACCGCGTGGGTGGCGAAGGCCGACACGCCGAGGTGATGGTGGACGTCTGCGCCATCCTCGCCGTGCAATCGATAGCCACCACGAAGCATCCGTCCCTCGCCATTCGCCGCGGCGCCATTGGGACACATATAACCCTCTCCGGATTGGCAGCGAACACATTCACCGCACGCCGGAAGGAAAGCGAGAACGACGCGGTCGCCCACCGCAAACTGCGGATCGTCCATCGAGCCGAGCGCCTCGATAACCCCGGTGGCCTCATGTCCCAATGCCATCGGCATCGGTCGCTGCCGGTCGCCGTTCACCACCGACAAGTCCGAGTGGCACAGCCCCGCCGCGTCGATCCGGATCAGCAATTCGCCGGGACGTGGATCGTCGAGGTTGAGCTGGACCAGCCGCAGCGGCCGATGCGCGCCGTAAGGTCGCGCATTGTCACCCGAGCGATCGAGCACGGCGGCGGTGATCTTCATTGCGGCGTTCCTCAATGTAGTCAGGAGGCGTCAATGCGGAGCAGATGTCCCGGACCCCGCGGCGCGAAACGAAGGCGTGAGCCCTGCTGGGTTCGAACCAGCGACCTAGTGATTAAAAGTCACGTGCTCTACCAACTGAGCTAAGGGCCCACGCGGGGAAGCCGTTAGCGGGCCGGGGCCGGGCGGGCAAGGCGCGCGGCGAGATGACGCGTCGTCAACGAACCGATCAGCCGCCAATTGGGTGCGATGAAGGCCAGGGGAGTTAGGACGAAGTCGCGGATGGCGAGGCGGCGGTGGGGGATGGTGAGGTGGCGTGAGTCGAATTTGCCCCCGCTCCACGCGACGATGTCGAGATCCAGCACGCGCGGGCCCCAGCGGCGGCCGGTGCGGCGGCCGAAGTCGTGCTCGATCGCCTTCAGTTGGGCAAGCAGGGCAGTGGGATCGAGCGGAGTTTCAACCAAGGCGGCGGCATTGGCAAAGTCGCGCCCCGCGCCTCCGGTCGCGCGGTTGAGCATGATCGGAGACGCATCGAACAGGGCGAATGCTTCATCGAGGCGGGCGATGGCTGCGGCAATGACTGCAGGGGGGCGCCCGTGGCGGCCATGCGGGCGGTTCGAGCCGATCGCGATGGCGTAGAGGTGGTTTGCATGCGGCACGCAGCCTCGCCTACGAGGGAGCGATGTTTTGCGCCAGTCCCGCCGACCTGTCTCCGGTGCCCTCCACCGAAGCACCGCGCGATTGTCCGTTATGTCCTCGGTTAGTGGCGTTTCGCGAGGAACTGCGTGGCGAGCATCCCGACTGGTGGAACGCGCCGGTGCCAGCGTTCGGGGACCCCGAGGCGTGGCTGGCGATCGTCGGCCTCGCGCCGGGCAAGCATGGCGCGAACCGGACGGGGCGACCGTTCACCGGGGATTTTGCGGGGGAATTGCTTTACGCAACGCTCGCCAAGTTCGGTTTGAGCGAGGGCGAGTTCGCCGCCGCTCGGGGTGACGGACTGCGGCTCAAGGGAGCGGTGATCCTCAACGCGGTCAAGTGCCTGCCGCCAGCGAACAAGCCCGAACCCGCCGAGATCGCCCAATGCCGCCCGTTCCTCGAGGCGTCCCTCGCCGCGCTGCCCAAGGTGCGGGTGATCATCGCGCTCGGCCAGATCGCCCACGTCGCCGCCGCCCGCGCGCTGGGGCTCAAGCCAAGCGAGACCAAGTTCGCGCATGGCGCGGAGCATCGGGCGAGGGCAGTGACGCTGCTGTCAAGCTACCACTGCTCGCGCTACAATCAGAACACGCGACGGCTGGACGCGGCGATGTTCGAGGGGGTTTTTGAAAAGGCGATTAAGATGCGTAGAGCAGCTGACCAACTTCATGTTTGAAGAGTTCGGGTTCCGCAATGAATGGGATGGGAACTTGGCCAACACCGGTCCCACGGACGAGGATGGAGCCGTAGCCAAACATCCGGCCCATAATTCCCTGATGGTAAGTAATTCCTTCGACCTTCGTCAAAGCTACGTCCACCACATTCCTGCGAACAATGCCCGACTTCGCGACCACGCGTTTATTCGTAACTGCCAATTCGGTGCCGTTGAAAACGAGGTATCTGAAAATAGCCCAAACAATTCCGGCAACAATAAAGATTCCTCCCGCCTTCGAGACCAGAAGACCGAAGCCGACGACGAGACCGGGTCCGACAAAGATTGCCCAGTGCGGTCGAGCAGAAGCTACGATCTGCTCGCCTGGAAGAAGTGTTCTTTCGACGTAGTTACTCATTATCGCCCCCCGTATTTGCCGCGAGGCTAGTGACGCTGAAAGCGAAGAGCAATCACCTATCTTCAACCAACCGCCCGTAAAGTTCCGGTCGCCGGTCCCTGAAGAAGCCGAACGCCGCACGGTGTTTCACCGCCAGGTCGAGGTCTAGCTCCGCGACTAACACGCCGGTCTCCTCCGCGCCGAATTCGGCCAGCATGTCGCCGCGTTCGTCGCAGATGAAGCTGTGGCCGTAGAAGCGCTGGGCGCCTTCCACCCCGATCCGGTTCGCCGCCACAACGGGCACGACGTTCGACACGGCGTGGCCGATCATTGCCCTGCGCCACAGCCGCGAGGTGTCGAGATCGGGGTCGTGGGGCTCGGTGCCGATCGCGGTAGGGTAGAGCAGGATCTGCGCGCCCATCAGCATCATCGATCGCGCGACCTCGGGATACCACTGGTCCCAGCAGATGCCGACGCCAAGCGTAGTCCCGAGTGCGGGCCACACCTTGAAGCCGGTATTGCCCGGGCGGAAATAGAATTTTTCTTCGTAGCCGGGGCCATCGGGGATGTGGCTCTTGCGGTAATTACCGGCGACCTTGCCGTCGGGGCCGATCATCGCGAGGCTGTTGTAATGATGCTGGCCGTCGAGCTCGAAATAGCTGGTCGGGATCCACAGGTTGAGCTCGTCGGCGAGTTTCTGCATCGCCAGGACCGAGGGGTGGTCGGCAGTGACGCGGGCGGCGGCGAACTGGTCCTCATCCTGAACTCGGCAGAAATAGGGACCTTCGAACAGCTCGGGCGGAAGGACGACTTGGGCGCCCTTGCCCGCCGCCTCGCGGACGAAGTCGGAGACGTTGGCGATGTTGCGCGCTGTGTCCTCTCCGAACGCGAGTTGGAGCGCGGCGACGGTGATTTTGCTCATTTTGGCACCTGCTGGCTGATGCAGTGGAAGCTTCCGCCTCCGGTGAGAAGGTGGTCGGCACGAAGGCCCACGGCCTTGCGATCGGGGAACAGCCCCTGGACGACATCCACGGCGGCGGCATCGAGCGGCGCGCCATAGAGCGGCACGACGACGGCGGCGTTGCCGATCACGAAGTTCATGTAGCTTGCCGGCATGATCTCCCCGTCGCGCTCGACGTGGCCAGGCGACGGAAGGGTAACGACGTCCAGCCCGGCATCGGAGAGCCGCCGCGCGGCGTCGATGTAGATCGCGCGATTCGGGTCGTCGCGGCTGGCGGTCGGAATGGCGACGCAGCCCGGGGCGACGAACCGCGCGAGATTGTCGACATGGCCGTCGGTATGGTCGTCGGCGAGGCCCTCGCCGAGCCATACCACGCGCGTCGCGCCGAGGTCGCGGGCCAGTCGCTGTTCGATGTCGCCGCGCGCTAGCGACGGGTTGCGGTTGGGGTTGAGGAGGCATTGCTCGGTGGTGATGAACGTCCCCGAACCATCGCCGTCGATCGCGCCGCCTTCAAGGATCCAGTCGGCCTTGGCGTATGACAGTTCCGCTTCGACCGCGAGCCGCTGGCCGATGCTGTCGTCACCAGGCAAATCGTATTTCCCGCCCCAGCCATTGAAGCCGAACCCCTGCGCATGGCGCGCCTTGCCCGACCCGGTGACAATCGCGCCGGTATCGCGCAGCCAGATGTCGCCGAAGGGCTCGACGATGACGCGCGAAAACGGTGCGAGCTCGCAAGCGACGTTTGCGGCCGTCTCGTCAGCCGCAACCAGCCACACCGGCTCGCCCTTCCCCTCGGCATAAATGGCGCGCGCGAACGCCGCGACCTCGGCCTGCGCCGGGGAGAGGTCTTCGGCCCACAGTTCGCGGTGGGACGGAAAACCGATCCACAGCGCCTCATGCGGCGCCCATTCGGGCAGAGGGGGCAACATCGCTGTCTCCTACACGAAAAAGGCGACCCCTGCGGATCGCCTTCATCGCCTCGTTCGATTCAGACCGCTTAGCGCGAGTAGAATTCGACGACGAGGTTGGGCTCCATCTTCACCGGATAGGGCACTTCGTCGAGCTTGGGCACGCGCGTGAAGGTGATCTTCGACGTGCCGTCGGGAACGACATAATCGGGGATATCCCGCTCGGCGAGACCCTGCGCT
>NZ_JANYGG010000075.1 GCF_025362505.1 Sphingomonas sp.
TCTCCAACGAGGCGTCGCTGTCGACGCTCTACAAGATCCTGCCCGGGCTGATCGTCTTCTCCGATGCCCTGAACCACAATTCGATGATCAGCGGCATCCGGGCCGGCCGGGGCGAGCGCCACATCTTCCGTCACAACGACCTGGCCCACCTTGAGGAGCTTCTGGCCGGCGCCGATCCCGCCGCGCCGAAGCTGATCGCGCTGGAAAGCGTCTATTCCATGGACGGCGACGTGGCCGATCTGCGCGCTGTCGTGGCGCTGGCCAAGAAATATGCGGCGATGACCTACCTCGACGAGGTCCACGCCGTCGGCATGTACGGACCACGCGGCGGCGGCATTTCGGAGCGCGACGAGGTCGCCGGGCGAGTGACGATCATCGAGGGCACGCTCGGCAAGGCATTCGGCGTGATGGGCGGCTACATCGCCGCCGACCAGACGATCATCGACTGCATTCGCAGCTATGCGCCGGGGTTCATCTTCACGACGAGCCTGTCGCCGGTGCTCGTTGCGGGGGCGCTCGCGTCGGTGCGGCACTTAAAGCAATCGGGTGAGGAACGCGCGGCGCAGCAAGCGGCGGCGGCGGCGCTCAAGGCGAGGATGACCGAGGCCGGCCTGCCGGTGATGGACAGCGTCACCCACATCGTGCCGGTGATGGTCGGCTGCGCGGTCAAGGCCAAGCGCATCAGCGACATATTGCTCGCCGAGTACGGCCTTTACGTCCAGCCGATCAACTATCCGACCGTGCCGCGCGGCACCGAGCGGCTGCGCTTCACCCCAGGGCCATGCCACAGCGAGGCGATGATCGACGAACTGGTCGGTGCGCTGGAAGAAGTGTGGAGCCGCCTTGAACTCGAAAAGCGCCGGGCGGCCTGAACCACCACTGGCGAATCCCGGTCGCTTGGCGTAGGCGACTGGCATGCGCATCGCCCTTTCCGCCGACCATGCCGGCGTCGATCTCAAGGACGCCCTTGCGGCGTGGCTCGGCGAGGCTGGCTATGACATCCTCGACCTTGGCACCCACGGCGCCGCCAGCGTCGATTATCCCGATTATGGCGCGCGGCTTGCCCGAGCGCTTGGCGAGGGCGAGGCGGAGCGCGGGATCGCCATCTGCGGCTCGGGCATCGGCATCGCCATCGCCGCCAACCGCAATCCCGCCTGCCGCTGCGCGCAGGTCAGCGAGCCGCTTTCGGCCACCTTCGCTCGCTCCCACAACGACGCCAACGCCATCGCGCTCGGCGCCCGCCTGATCGGGATCGAGATGGCCAAGGCGTGCGTCACCGCCTTCCTCACCACCAAGTTCGAAGGCGGCCGCCACCAGCACCGCGTCGATATGCTATCCCACCTTGAGCAGGAGCGCGCCTGATGGCCACCGCCGCCAATTTGAACGACGTCCAGCCCGACGGCTTCTTCACGCGGACGGTGCGCCAGAACGATCCCGCAGTAGCCGACGCGATCGCCGCCGAGCTGACCCGCGAGCAGACCCAGATCGAGCTGATCGCATCGGAGAACATCGTCAGCCGCGCGGTGCTCGAAGCGCAGGGCTCGGTGTTCACCAACAAATATGCCGAGGGCTATCCGGGCCGCCGCTATTACCAGGGCTGCCACCCGTCCGACCTCGTCGAGCAGCTGGCGATCGACCGCGCCAAGCAATTGTTCAGTTGCGGCTTCGTCAATGTCCAGCCGCACTCGGGCGCGCAGGCCAATGGCGCGGTAATGCTCGCGCTGACCAAGCCCGGCGACACCATTCTCGGGATGAGCCTCGACGCGGGAGGCCACCTCACCCACGGCGCCAAGCCGGCGCAGTCGGGCAAATGGTTCAACGCGATCCAGTATGGCGTGCGGCGCGACGATGACCTCGTCGACTTCGAGCAGGTCGAGGCCTTGGCGAAAGAGCATCGCCCGACGCTGATCATCGCTGGCGGCTCGGCCTACCCCCGCCACCTCGACTTCGCCCGTTTTCGTGCGATCGCGGACGAGGTGGGCGCGACGCTGATGGTCGACATGGCGCATTTCGCGGGCCTGGTCGCGGCGGGCGAGCATCCGACCCCGTTCGGCCACGCCCACGTCGTCACCACCACCACCCACAAGACATTGCGCGGCCCGCGCGGCGGCATGGTGCTGACCGACGACGAGGGCATCGCCAAGAAGATCAATTCGGCGGTCTTCCCGGGGCTCCAGGGCGGCCCACTGATGCACGTCATCGCCGCCAAGGCGGTCGCGTTCGGCGAAGCGCTCGAACCGGGCTTCAAGACGTATGCCAAGGCGGTCATCAAGAATGCTCAGGTCCTTGCCAACCGCCTCAAGGAGCGCGGCGCGGACCTCGTTTCGGGGGGCACCGACACCCACTTGGCGCTGGTCGACCTGCGCCCGCTTGGCATCACCGGCAAAGACGCCGACGAAGCACTCGAGCGCGCCGGGATCACCTGCAACAAGAATGGCGTTCCGTTCGACCCGCTTCCCCCGATGCAGACCAGCGGCATTCGTGTCGGTTCCCCCGCCGGCACAACGCGCGGATTTGGCGAGGCCGAATTCCGCGACATCGCCGACATGGTCGCTGACGTGCTCGAAGGCGTGAAGGCGGGCGATCGCGCGGTCGAGGCGGCGGTCAATGTGCGCGTCCGCGAACTCTGCGCCCGCTTCCCGATCTATCAGGACTGACCCGCCATGGCCGACCCCAACCGCCCCGGTTACCTCGCGCGCGCGGCCGAGGAACTCAAAGGCATCGGTCGGGAAGGCATCGCCCATCCCTCGGCCAAGCCGCTCCTCGCCGGAGCCGCGATCGGGACCGTCGCGGCGATCCTGCTGCCGGTGCTGACGATCCCCGTCGGACTGATCGGCGGCGTCGGCATCGCGCTGTGGCAGCGGATCAAGCGCTGAATGCGCTGCCCATTCTGCGCCCATGACGACAGCCAGGTAAAGGACAGCCGCTCGTCGGAAGACGGCGCGGCGATCCGGCGGCGGCGGCAGTGCGAGGGCTGCGGCGCGCGCTTCACCACCTTCGAGCGGGTGCAGTTGCGCGACCTCACCGTCGTCAAGAAGGACGGCAAGCGCCAGCCGTTCGACCGGCGCAAGCTCGAACGCTCGATCGAGCTCGCCTGCCGCAAGCGCGATATCGCGCCAGAGCGCATCGACCGCCTCATCTCGGGCATCCAGCGCCAGCTCGAAACGCAGGGCGACGACGTCTCGGTCGAGCGCATCGGCGAGGCCGTGATGGCCGGGCTCGAGGGCCTCGACCATGTCGCCTACATCCGCTTCGCCAGTGTTTACAAGGACTTCTCCGAGCCTCAGGATTTCACCGAAATCGCCGAGAGTGTCGAGGCCGCGCCGATCGATCCCAAGCCCGACCGTCTGCTCTGATCGTGGAAGGCGCAGCTCCCCCGGTCATCATCCTGGTGCGGCCGCAGCTTGGGCAGAATATCGGTAAGGCGGCGCGGGCGATGCTCAACTTCGGGCTGACCGAGATGCGCCTCGTCGCGCCGCGTGACGGCTGGCCAAACCCCGAGGCGGGGCCTGCGGCGAGCGGGGCGGATATCGTGCTCGAGCAGGCGCAAGTGTTCGACAGCGTCGCCGAAGCAATCGCCGATTGCTCGACCGTGTTTGCCTCGACCGTGCGCCGCCGCGACCTGATCATGCCGGTCACCGGGCCCAAGGACATGGCGGCGCAGATCCGCTCGACCCCCGGCCGCAGCGCGATCCTGTTTGGGCCAGAACGGTCGGGCCTGGCCAGCGACGATGTCGCGCTAGCGACCTCGATCGTCACCGTCCCGATCAACCCCGAGTTCGGATCGTTGAACCTCGCCCAGGCGGTCATCCTGCTCGCTTATGAATGGTCGAAGGGCGAAGCGCTGGCCCAGCCGCCGGTCAAGGATGTCGAACCCCCCGCCCCGCAATCCGAGCTCGAAGGGCTGATCGGCCAGCTCGACGAATCACTGCTCGCGGCGGGTTATTTCCATCCGCCCGAGCGGATCACCGTCACCCGCCATGCGATCCGGACGATCATGTCGAAAGCGCGCTGGTCGAGCCGCGAGGTGAAGGCGGTGCGCGGGATGATCCGCACGCTGGTCAGGCCGAGGCCGCGCTGAACTAACCCCGCGTCTCGTCGAACACGACGAATTCATGCGCGATCGAGGTCTCGATCAGATCCTCGTAAATCCGCGCCATCAGCGCCCGGTCGACGCCAAGCGCCACCGCCGCCGCGTCTACCTTCGCCTTGACTTCGGCCTTGCGCGCCTCATCGCGGACCGTGGCCCGATCGAGCTTGATCCGCGCCGCCGCGTCCATGTAGCCGAACCGCTGGGCGACCAGCGCCACGATCCTTCGGTCGACATCATCGACTCCGGTGCGAACATCGGTCATCGTCTGGCACTGGTCGGGATCAATCGTCATGGTGCGCCCAATGGCAAAGCGCGAGCCCCAGCGCAAACCTTGACCTTCGTGCCCGCTTCGCCTAGGCGCGCCGCTTCGCAATTGACCCCGCACGCCTGGTGAAGCGGTGGTCGCGCGGAACTTGAAGGTTCCGTGGTGCGGCCCAGGCACGAACGACAACAGCAGATTGGATTATTTCACGTGAGCAAGCGTTCCAGCGCCAAGTATAAACTCGATCGCCGCATGGGCGAAAATGTCTTCGGCCGCCCGAAGAGCCCCGTCAACAAGCGCGAATATGGCCCCGGCCAGCACGGCCAACGCCGCAAGTCGAAGGTCTCCGACTTCGGCATCCAGCTGCGCGCCAAGCAGAAGCTCAAGGGCTATTACGGCGACGTCACCGAGAAGCAGTTTAAGCAGACCTTCCAGCACGCCGAGCGGATGAAGGGCGACGCCAGCCAGAACCTCATCGGCCTGCTCGAGCGCCGCCTCGACATGATCGTCTATCGCGCCAAGTTCGCGCCGACGATCTGGTCGGCCCGTCAGATGGTTAATCACGGTCACATCCGCGTCAACGGCATCAAGTGCAACATCGCGTCGCGCCGCTGCGACGTGAACGACGTCATCGAGCTTGGCCCCAAGGCCAAGGAAATGGCGCTGGTGATGGAAGCGCAGGGTCTCGCCGAGCGGGATATCCCCGATTATGTCGTTCCCGACGGCACGTCGAAGATCACCTTCACGCGCGTGCCCAAGCTCGACGAAGTGCCCTATCCGGTGAAGATGGAGCCCAACCTCGTCGTCGAATTCTA
>NZ_JANYGG010000050.1 GCF_025362505.1 Sphingomonas sp.
ACAACGACCAATCTCAGGTTTCACCGATTTTGCTGTCCTACAGCGCCCCGATTGTGAGACACATTCCCAGCATGATTCGGTCGCAAAAAGCTCTTTCTCAAATTCCGGAAACCACCTTAAACTTAACCTGCGTCACCGTGAACATTCGGAACATTCGCGTCCCCGATCGACCTTTCAAGCAAGCGCTGAGGGGCCGACTTTAGACTGACCTTCCGCGCCGCTAGCCTGGTTTTTTAACCGCAATCCACCGGTCGATCTTCGCTTCCAAAATGCTCAGCGGCAGCGCCCCCGTCATCAGCACCTGCTCATGGAATTCGCGAATATCGAACTTCGGCCCCAGCTCCGTCTCGGCCTTCCGCCGCAACCGCTGGATGGTCAGCGCACCGATCTTGTACGCGGTCGCCTGGCTCGGGATCGCGATATAGCGTTCGACCTCGGCGGTGGCGTCGGTCTTGCCCATCCCCGAATGCCCGAGCATGTAGGCAATCGCGGCCTCGCGCGTCCAACCCATCGAATGGATGCCGGTATCGACCACCAGCCGCATCGCGCGCAGCATCTCGTCATTGAGCGTCCCGAACCGCGCATAGGGGTCCTTGTAAAAGCCCATGTCGTAACCGAGCGTCTCGGCATACAGCGCCCATCCCTCGACGTACGCCGTGTTCCCGCCAAACTTCATGAACGGCGGCAACGCCTCATTTTCCTGCGCCAGGCTGATCTGGAAATGATGCCCCGGTTCGCCCTCATGGAGGAACAGCGTCGTCTCCTGCCACGTCTGACGCTGCGGCAAATCATAGGCGTTGAAATAGAAGGTCCCCGGGCGCGAGCCGTCGGGCGTGCCCTGTTCGTAGCTCCCACCCGCCTGGAATTTCTCGATCGTCGGATCATACGGCCGGATCGCCAGCTTCGCCTTGGGCAGCGTCGAGAACAGCGTCGGAATCTTCGCCTCGACCGCCTTGCCCAACGCATAATAGTCGGCGTTCAGGGATTCGCGGCTCTTGGGCTGAAACTTGGGACTGGTCCGCATGAAGTCGAAGAACTGCGGCAGCGAGCCCTTGAAGCCGACCTCCTGCTGCACCCCGTTGAACGCGTCGGTGATCCGCGCGACCTCGGACAGGCCGAGCGCGTGGATCTGTTCAGGGCTCATGTCGGTCGTGGTCGTCGAGCGGATCTGGTAGCGGTACAGCGCTTCGCCGCCCTTCATGTACATTTCCCCCGCTCCATCGCGCGCGCGCGGCAGATATTCGCTTTTCAGGAAGTCGCGCAGCCGACTCGTCGCGGGATAGAGCTGGTCGACGATCGCGGCACGATACTCCACCTTGAGCCGCGTCCGGTCGGCCTCGCCGATGCCCGTCGGGAACATCGTCACCGGCGCATAATATTGCGATGCCTCGGGCTTTTGCGCGAGCTGGTTGTCGAGCTGCTCGATGACGTTACGGATCGTCATCTTGGTCTCGACCACGCCTGCCGCCTCGCCCTCGCGGAACCGCCCGACCGCCCGGTCGATCCAGGTCACGTAACCGGCGTGGCGCTTGAGGTTATTCTCATAGTCGGCGAGCGTGGCGAACGGCGCGCCTCCCTTGCCGCTGGCAAAGGTCGGGTAAGCGCTCTGGAAGCCGTAGAAATGGTTGAGCGGCCGCACCCGGGTCAGCGCGAGGATCTGCGGCGACAGGCCTTCCAGCGTGTCCTTCGTGCTATAGTCGAACACGTCGCAGGCAAGCTGGTCGGTCTCGTTCAGCGCGCCGCGATCGATGCGATGCAGCCGCTCCAGCGATTCCACTGCCTGCGCCCGCGACGCCTTGAAATAATCGTCGGTGATGTAATCGCCGAAGCGGTCGGCATAGCGCAGGTCTCCGCGATAGATGGCGTTCATCGGGTTGAGCTTGAGGCTCGCCTCGTCATCATCCTTGAACAGCTGGAACAGCGCATCGTGCGGGCTCTGCGCGGGGGCCTGAGTGAAGGTAGGCGGGGGCGGAACCGGCACGGGCGCTTGCGTCGCGCAACCGGCAAGAACCGTGGCCAAAGCCGTCAGGCCGATGGCCCCCGCAAGCGATGCGCGCATCAAAAATCCCTTATCGAATGAAGCTGATACTCAAATCGAAAGGGGCGCCGCGACGATGCCGCAACGCCCCTTCGACCAACGGCTGAACCCGCTCTACCAGAAGAAATTGCGGATCACGTCGACGATGTGGCCCGAGTAGATGTCGACCAGCACGGCGTCGTCATAATAGCGCACCCAACGATAAGGTCCGTAGACCGGCGGCAGGCGATATTGCCACGGATCGTCGAGCCAATAGTCGGGCTGGTAGTAGCCCACGTACAGCGTGAAGCCGATGTTCGGGCGGCGATATCCCCAGCCGAACGGATCATAGTAATTGCCGATGCGGAACACGAACCGGTTGCGGTCGCGATAGCGCTGCCAGTCGTAACGCGGATCGCGCCGCCACTCGTTCGACCAGCGCTGCCCGTCGCGATTGCCGTCCCAGCGGTGATCGCCATCGCGCTGCCCGGTGCGTGCCGTCGGAGTCTCGATCGGGCGAGGTTCGATCGGCCGCGTCGAGCCGCCGTTAGTCGTTCCCGGCGTGCGGACATGGTCGCCCCACCGCGTCGCGCCACCCGGCGCGGTCCGCACCTGGCCCGCATCCCGTCCCTCGCCGCCGACGCGCTGAGCTATCCGCTCGCGCCACCGAGCGATGGCCTCCGGGTCCGGCGCCTGGCGCGTGACCTGCGTCGTACCGTCGGGACGCGAGAAGCCGCCACCGTTTCGACCGCCGCGCGGCGCCTCGGGACGCACCGCGTCGACCCGGGCCGCGTCGGGAGCCGAGCGCTGCCAGCCACCGCGACCCTCACCGCTCATGCGCGCACCCATGTCGACGCGCGGCTGTTCGATACGCTGCGGTTCTACACGCTGCGGTTCTACGCGCTGCAGTTCTACACGCTGCGGTTCAGCGCGGGCAGGCTCCGCGCTACGCTCCTGGCGCTGCTCGGCGCGCGCTGCACGGCGATCGACCCAGCCGTCGCGGCCCTCGGGTTCGGCCAGTGCCGGCGCGGCAACACTCGCCAGCGCCAACACCAAAATCATCTTACGCATCGCGGTCTCCATGAGACATACCCGGCGGAGCACTCCGCCATTGGTGCGATATTGAGCTGATCCAGATTAGCGCGCGGTGAATGGTGGCGGAGGCGCGGCGGGCGGCGTTGCGGGCGCGGAAGATGTGACAGGAGCCGCAGCAGCAACCGGTGCGGTCACGGCCGGCGCCGCCTGCCCCGCCATCGCGTCGGCGGCCTTCGCAATCGCCTTGCGAATGCGCGGCGTTGCGCCGCAGCGGCAGATGTTCGGGATCGCCGCGATCTGCTCCTCGCTCGGCCTCGGGCTAGTCTTGAGCAGCGCCGCGATTGCCATGATGAACCCCGGATCGCAAAAGCCGCACTGGCTGACCTGCTCCGCCGCCCACGCCTGCTGCACCGGGTGCGCGCGGCCTTGCGACAGCCCCTCGATGGTGGTCACGTCGGCCCCCTCGAGCGCGGCGATCGTCACCGAGCAACTCATCACCGCGCGCCCGTCGATAATCACCGTGCACGCCCCGCAATCGCGGCTGTCGCAACCATATTTGGAGCCGGTCAGATTCGACGCATCGCGCAGCGCCCACAACAGGGGCGTCTCGGGATCGAGCTTGTAGTGGATCGCCTCGCCATTGACGGTCATGCTGGTCATGACATTGGCCTAGCGCGGCAAGACGTCTTGCAAAAGAGCCGACCTTCCCGGACAGGTGCGGCGTGGCGCGGATCGGGACATCGCTGGGCGCAATCGGCGTCGATGAACGTGGCGCCGGCGACGCGATCCCGCTAGTCTTCCTGCACGGCGTCGGCTCGGACAAATCCGCCTGGGCACCGCAACTCGCCCATTTCGGCCAGACCCGCCGCGCCGTCGCGCTCGACTATCCCGGCTATGGCGAAAGCGCCCCCGCCACCCCGAGCGACGCTGCCCCCCACGACCGCTTCGCCGATGCGATCCTCGCCGCGCTCGACGCGCTCGGCATCCAACGAGCTCACCTCTGCGGCCTTTCGCTCGGGGGTGTAGTCGCCATCGCCATCGCCCACCGCGCGCCCGACCGCCTCGCCTCGCTGGCCATCGCCGACAGCTTCGCTGTCCATCCCGACGGCCCCGCGATCCTCGCCCGTTCGCTCGCCACCAGCGCCGACATGCGCGCACTCGCCGAAGCCCGCGTCCCCGCGCTCCTCGCCGCCAACGCGGACCCCACGCTGACCGCCGAACTGGTCAAGGTGATGGCAAGCATCCCGCCCGACGCCTTCCGCCTCGCCTGCGCCGCCGTCTGGCCCGCCGATCAGCGCGGCCGCGCGGCGACGATCGCCTTGCCGACGCTTATCCTGTGCGGCACCCAGGATCGTGTCACGCCACCCGCGCTCAGTGAGCAGCTCGCCGCACTCATTCCAAATTCCGAGCTCTTGTTCATCGATGGCGCGGGCCACCTGCCCAACCTCGAGCAACCAACGAACTTCAACGTCGCACTCGATATCTTCGTGGCAAGAGGGGACGTTGCGGATCCGGAATTACCGACCGCTTAACCAGTCCATTTAGGACCGTCTTATCGTTGCCCTGCGAAAAGCGGGGTCATGGTTCACGCCGCCTTTCGCCCGGCTCTCGACCGGCTCGTCCTCGGCCTCGCGCTGCTCGGCGCGCCGACGCTCGTTTCCGCCCAGTCGGCCAGCCTGCCCGGCGCCATGCTGAGCAGCGACCAGACCGTCGCCATCCTCGGCACCGCCAGCGCGCTCGACCGATTGCTCGCCCAGCAAGGCGCCCCGGCAACTCCAAACCGACCCTTCGTCATGGCAAGCTACGCCCGTCCGATCGTCGCCGCCCCGATGTTTGACCAGTCCGCGGTTCGGCTAGTCCCCGCGATTATCCGCGGTCCGATCTCCGCCGATCGCCCCGACGTGTTCAACAGCGTCGCGCTGCCGATCGGCCGCACCCCGCTCGAAGCCCGCTGGCACCGCGTCGAATCCGGCGCGCCCGATGCTCCCGCCAGCCGCTTCGCCGCCACGCTACAGACGCGCGACGCGATGCGCCGGCTCGAAGCGGTCAACATGTACGTCAATTCGCGGGTCCGCTTCGTCGAGGACCGCGTGCAATATGGCGTCGAGGATTTCTGGGCCCCCGCCGCCCAGACGCTCAGCCGCGGCAAGGGCGACTGCGAAGATTTCGCGATCGCCAAGCTCGCCATGCTGCGCCGCGCGGGTTTTGCGGAGCGCGACCTTTACCTCGTCATCGCCAGGGATCTCGTCCGCCGCCAGGATCATGCCGTCGCGGTCGCTCGCGCCGGCGGCCGGCTGTGGGTGCTCGACAGCGGCACCGACCAGCTGCTCGATAGCGCCGACGTGCAGGATTACCGCCCCGTGCTGACCTTCTCCGGCGCGCGCAGCTGGACCCACGGTTACCGCCGCGACACCCCGCCGATGGTCCTTGCCGCAGCGCCGGTGGCCCAGCCGACCCCGGTTGCGGCGCCCGCGCCGGTTCAGGTCGCCGAGCTTCAGCTACCCGTCTTCACCGCGAGCTGGCCGCTCCCGAGCGCCGATCAACGTTCGCGCAGCGCTTCGCTCTTCGCCTTCAGCACCGGCTTGAGCAGATAGCTCAGCACGCTCTTATACCCGGTGATGATCTGGGTATCGGTCATCATCCCCGGCGTAATCGGCAGGACACGCCCCTGTGATTTCAGGAAACTGCGGTCGGTTTCGACGATGACCGTGAAATAGGCTTCCTTTTCCTTGTCGTCGTAGACCGAATCGGCGGACACCTGGACGACCCGCCCGTCGAGCCCGCCATAGGTCGAGAAATCATAGGCGGTGACCTTGACCAGCGCCTTGTCGCCGACCTTGATGAAAGCAATGTCGCTCGGCTTGACGCGCGTCTCGACGAGCAGTTTCTCGCCCAGCGGCACGACTTCCATGACCTTCTGGCCCGCTTGGACAAAGCCACCGATCGTCGTCACCTGGACATCGTTGACGATGCCCTCGACCGGCGAGCGCAATTCGGTGCGGTCGAGCTTGCCGCGCGCACCGCGCAGCGACTGTTCGTTAACCGCGATCTTCTGATTGATCTGGCTGGCTTCGTTGAGCGCGTCCTGGCGAAAGGAGAACTGCGCCTCGCTCGCCTGGGCCTGGGCCTCGCGCACTGCCGCCGCCGCACGACCCTGCTGCTCGCGTGCCGCGGCGATTCGTCCCTGGAGGTCGTTGACCTCGCGCCGCTTGTCGAGCAACTCGGTCTGCGGGACGATATTCTTCGCCGCGAGCGGCTCGAGCATCCCGACCTGACGCTGCGCAATGGCGAGGCTGCCGATCAGCGAATTGATCGTCGCCTGCGCTTCGGACCCGTCACGGCGGCGCTGGTCGGCGGTCGCGGCAAGCGCGGCGACCTTGCTGCGCAGCGCCGACTGACGCACCGCCTGCAACGCCGCTTCGCCGCCGCAGTTGCCGCCGGTGCAGGCGTTGCCCGCACCGGTCCCCTCGGACTCGAGCCGCGCCGAACGTGCCGACAGCGAGGTCGTCTCGGCCTGGATCTGGCCCAGCTCGGACGAGCTTTGTGTATTGTCGAGCTTGGCCAGCAGCTGCCCGCGATGGACCCGCTGGCCCGAGCGGACGAGCAGTTCGCGAATCGTCGCCGCGTCGGCCGCCTGGATCAGCTGGACCTTGCTTGACGGGATGACCTTGCCCTGCCCGCGTGTCACTTCGTCGACCTGCGCGATCATCGACCACAGGATGAGGATCGCGAACCCCACCGCGACGATCACGATCACCCGCGCCGAGCTTGACAACGGCGGGCGCCGGCGCTTGGTTGCATTGCTGCCGGGAATAAATGGAATTGAAGCCATTAGGTTCGTCCTCAACGCGACGCGACGACGGTAACAGCGACTGCAGCGGCGGTCGAAGCGGGAGCCGACGCCGGATGCAGCACCGACCTGGCCTGCGCGTCGGCGATTGCCTTGGTCGCGCGGTCGCTGTCCGACGGCCCGGGAATATTGAGTCTCCAGCCCTTGCTCGTATCGAGCAGCCCCCCGACATCGTTCGGGGCGCGCGCGATCGGCGGGCCCGCCGGAACACCCGAAAGGTCGACCGAACCGGTCACGCCCGCGATCACCGCGGTGCTGGGCACCGGGCGCAGCGCCGCAGGATCGTACGGCTCGCCGACATAGCGGCCGGTGAACGCCGCCGACGTGCCCCACGCCCCCGGCCAGCGATAGAAGATATGCGCGCCGAGTTTGGCGACCTTGGCCAGCATCGGCGCCCAGCGCGGCGCGACGTAATCGGCGTGATAATGGGTCGCCTCGCCAACCGACTTCTCGACATATCCGTCAAGCGCGGCCTCGGCCACGGTTTCGGCCTCGTTCCACGCCGACTGCGACGGACGACGGTACAGTGCGCCGTCGCAGACGAAGCTGAACTGGCATACTGACCCGGTCGAGCCCTGGTAAACCACCCCGCACACCGATTTCGGAAAGGCCGGATGGCGCGTGCGATTGAGCACAACCTGAGCGACCGCACGGCGGCCCTCGACCGGCTCGTAACCCGCCTCATAATAGACCGCCTGGGTCAGGCATAGCAGCGCCCGGCGATGGTCGAGCGAGGCCTCGTCGACGGTGAACGCGCGTGCCACCTGGAGCGGAGCTGCGGTGAACGGCAGCTGCGCGTTGATCATCTGGGCGTCCTTGCCGGTCGCCCGCACTTCGGCGGCTTTCGCACCCGTCGTCGCCTCGACCAGCGCGGCGGCGGCGCGCGGCGGGATCACCACCGACACCGCCTCGGGATGCGCGTCACCGCGCGTCGGGGCGAGCCCGAACAGCGCCGCGGTGGCGATCGAAACGCCCCCGACCAGCGCGAGCGAGGCCTGGATCAGGCGGTTCACTGCGGCTTCTCCTGCTGCGCGGCGGCGTTGAGCTGCGCGATGACCTGGGCGCGCGGCCCGTCCGCCAGGATCCGGCCCGCGTCGATCACGATCAGCCGGTCGATGATCGACAGCATCTGGTGGCGATGGGTCGACACGATCAGCGTCTGGTCGGCCGCCAGCGCGGTCTTGAGATGGTCGATGAAGTAACCCTCGGTCTGCGTGTCCATCGCGCCGGTCGGCTCATCCAGGAACAGCATTTTCGACGGGCTGACCAGCGAGCGCGCCAGCAGCAGCATCGAACGCTGCCCCCCCGACAGCCGCGACCCACGCTCTCCGACCGGCAGATCGAACCCGGCGGCATCGCGCGACAGGAACAGGTCCGCGCCCGAGCGAACGACCGCGTCGATCAGCTGCTGGTCCTCGGCCTGCGGTGCGCCGAGCATCAGATTGTCGCGCACCGTGCCCGAGAACAGCTCGGCATCCTGCCCGACGAAGCGGAACGCATCGCGGATCTGGTGCGGGTGGAACTGGCGGCTGTCGAGCCCGTCGATGCTCATCTGCCCTTCGGTCGGCGCATAGAGCCCGCACATCAGCCGGCCGAGCGTCGACTTGCCCGACGCGACCCGGCCGATGATCCCGATCCGCTCGCCCGGGCGGATCGTCAGGCTGACGTCGGACAGGCTGTCGCGCGACGAATTGGGATAGCGGAACGTCGCATGGGCCAGCTCGATCGTCCCCGAACGGATCTCCGGCACGATGCTGCGCGCCGCGACATTGCGTTCGTCGTCGGCTTCCATCATTTTCTGGAGCGAGGCGAGCGTGGTCAGCGACTGGCGCGCCCGCGTCACGAGGAACGCGAATTGCCCGATCGGCGACAGCGCCCGTCCGGCCAGCATGACGATCGCGATGATCGCGCCCATCGTCATTTCGCCGGCGTTGAACTTGTAGAAGCCGCCGATCAGCAGCCCGATACTGATCATCTGCTGCGCGCCCGACGCCAGGTTGATCGCGACCGACGTATGCCGCCGCATCCGCTCCTGAGTGCCCGCGCTCATCGCCGCATAGCGCTTCCACCGGCCGAGCATCTGTCCTTCAGCCCGCGCCGCCTTCAGCGTCTCGATCCCGCCGATCGATTCGACCAGCACCGAATGCTGCAGGCTCGAATCCGCCTGCGCATCCAATGCCGAGCGGCCCATCGAGCGCTGCAGGCTGATCCCCGCGGCGAACATCAGCACGATCCCCACGATCGGCACGAACACCAGCCAGCCGGCGAGCACCGCGATGAACACCAGGAACAGCGCAAGGAAGCTGATGTCGACCACCAGCACGACCGTCGTCGAGGCGAAGAAGTCGCGCACATTCTCATATTCAGAGACGCGCTTGGCCAAGGCACCGGTGCTCCCCGCCTTGTCGGCGAGCGGCAGGTTCATCACCTTCTCGAACAATTTCTGCGAGAATTTGGCGTCGAGCCTGCGCCCGACCTCGTCGATCAGCCGTGACCGCGCGAGGCGCAGCGTGAAGTCGAACCCAAGCGCGATGACCACGCCCAGCGCGAGCACCCACAGCGTCGGTACCGCCTTGTTCGGAATCACCCGGTCATAGACGTTCATCGTGAACAAAGGCATCGCGAAGGCGAGCAGGTTGACGATCAGCGCGGCCAGCATCACCGGCCAGAATTCGCCGCGCACCTTCCACACTTCGGACCAGAACCAGTGCTTGCGCACCGCCTCGTCCCACGGCCGCTCGGCGAGCCGCTCCCGGGTCGGATCGGCCTCGACGATTACCGCGTGGCCGGTGAAAATCGGGTCGAGCTGGTCGAGCTCGGTCCATATCGGCTCGGCGACTCCGGGCAAATACATCAGCCCTTGCGTGCCATTGATTTCGATCAGCACGGCCGCGCGCTCGTCGTCGAGATCGAGGATCGCGGGCAGTTCGCGGTCGGGCCAGCGCTTCAGCTTGCGATGGATCGCCTGACCGCGCATCCCGACCTGCTCGAGCGCCGGTTCGACCTGGTGAAACGGCAGCTTGCCGGTCGCGGAGAGGGCGAGCCCGGCCCGCAGGAGGACCGGCGACGAAGGCCGGTCCGCCTGGCGGGCGAGGTACGCTAGGCAATCGAGGACGGGGTCGATCTCACGCGATGGCGCGTTGTCCAGCCAATGCATGATACTCAACTTGCCAATCCTCTACTCATTCAGCGTGACGACATCGGCGCGGGTGGTCCCATCACCGGCATCGGCATGCTGTCCTCGCGCATGTCGGAAGGCGGAATCGGGTTGACGCGGAAGCGATTGCGCTCGCTGCTCCACGCTTCCATCGGCTTGGTCACGCCAAGGGCCTCGATCAACCGGTTCTCCGCCGCCAGCACGCGATATTGCGCATAGAGCTTCGCCAGGCTGGCCGTCTCGCGCTGTGCCTGGACATTATAGCGGGTATTTTGCGTATCGAGCACGTCGAGCAGCGAACGGCGGCCGACGTTGAACTGCTCGCGATACGACAGCAGGAGGTCGTCGCTGACCTTCGCCTGCGTCTCGAGCTCGCCGGTCAACCGGGTCTGGTTGGTGAGGCGGCTCCATGCGCTGCGGACATCTTCCTCGGCGCTACGGGTCATCTGATACAGGCGGCCATGCGCTTCGTCCGACCGGCGGGCCTGCTCGCGCAGGTTCGATTCCTTGATTCCGCCATTGAACACGTTCCAGCGCATCACGACGCGGCCGAGCAGGTCGCGGGTGTGACCGCGGAACCCGTCCATGTCATTGCCATAGCGGGCCTGGCCTTCGAGATTGAACTTCGGCCCGATCTCGCTGCGCGCTTCTTCGCGGAAGGCACGCGCCGCCGACAGGTCGGCGATCGCTTCCTGGACGCGCGGATTGTTCACGCGAGCAAGGCCTTCGGCTTCGTCCAGCGTCGCGGGCATGAATTGCGACAGGTCGGGCGGCACCGACACCTGGTCGACCGGCATCCCGGTCAGCGTGCGGAAGGTGATTGCCGCGGTGTCGAGATCCTCGTTGGCCTCGGTCACCCGCGCCCGTGCCGCCTGCAGCCGCTCTTCGGCCTGCTGCTGGTCGGCGATCGAGATCGAGCCCTTCGATACGCCTTCGCGCAAGTCACCCGCCAATTTCTCGTGGAAGGTGACATTGTCGGTCGCGATCGCCGACAGGCGCTGCTGGAGCAGATAGTCGATGTAGGTCCGCGCGACGTTGAGCGCGACATATTGCGAGCGCTCATCGACCCGCGCACCCGCGCCGTCGACTCGCGCCGCCTGACGCTGGAGCTCGGCGCGACGTCCGCCGCTGTCGAACATCAGCCAATCGAAATTGGCGTCACCCTCGGCCGGGTAAAGCGTCTGACCGCTAATGCCGATCGAACGGCGGGTCGGGTTGCGCAGGTTGCGCGCGCCAGCAGACACCTCGATGCTGACCTTGGGGGCGTACTGGCCCTGCGCCTGGATGCGCTCTTCGCGCGTCGCCTGCTTGTTCGAAACCGCCTGGCGAATTTCGGGGTTGGTGTTGAGCGCGGCCTGGACCGCGTCCTTGAGGTCGATCGCCATCGCCGGAGTGGCGCACAGCAGCAACGCGCCCGGTACAAGTCCCGATGCGATGAGCGTCCAATGCTTCTTGTTCATGAGTATCCCCTTCTGGTCTGATTAACGACGCCCCCCGAGTCCACGCGGGGGCCGGCGCTTTGGCTCAACCGGCGTGTGCCACCGGCTGAACCGCGTCATGATGAAGCATTGCGGCTTCCATCAGGTTTGCGTGAGCAGCGACCGCCTGGAAAGCGGCCATATGCCCGATGTCCCAAGCCGGAACGCCCGCCGCGGCCTGGCTTGCCGCCGCCGCCGATGCCGGACTTGCGCCATCGGCGTGGCCCGGCAGGGCATTGATCAGCGCGTCGAGATGGGCCTGGCCTTCGCCGCCGCCATTGTGCAGCGCCGCGACCAGTTCCTTGGCAAACTCGCCCGTATGCTGGGCATTGCCCCCGGTGAGCCCCGCCGCCGCCAGCGCTGCCGCCGATGGCATCGCGATCATCGCCACCGCGAAGGTCGCCGCATGAGCCGCCATCGCCGGAGCATCGGTCGCCGCCAGCAAGGCTGTCGAAGCCTCGCCACCGTGATCCGACGTGCCGGCCAGCGGATGGTCGTCGTTCGCCGCCTGCACGTCCTCATGCGTCGGCGCCGAAGCGGTAGTCGAAGTCTCGTCCGCCTCGCGCGTCTCGCCGCTGATCGATTGCTGACCGTCGCTGTCCGCAGCGCCGCTGACCGAAGCCACCGCCTGCTCGACATGCTGTTCGACCGTGGCAACCGTGGCATCGCTTGGCGCCGCGACCGAATGGGCCGCCGCCGCCTCGCTCGCCAGCCCCGCCGCCGCCAGCGCCGCAACCAGGGTCACGTTGCTGTTCGCCGCAACGAGCTTGAACGGGTCGGTCGTGGTCGTGGTCGTCGAAATCGTCCCGGTCACAAAGCTCGCGTCGGCAAGGCTGCCGGTCGTGCCCTGAGTGGTGGTGAAACTGCCGGTGCCAGCAACTTCGACCTGACCGTTCGCCGCCGTGTAGCTGATGCCGTCGCTCGATAGCGAAATCGAGGCGATCCCCGCCGCCGTCAGCGACTTCATTTCGCCCGCATCGACCACGCCATTGCTATTGGCATCCTGCCACACCGCGAAGCTGGCGAAGTCGGCGTCGGCCGCCGACAGCTTGCCGTCATGGTTGGTGTCATAGGCCTTGAGCCCGTCGAGATCGCTGCCGCTCGTAGCGAACATGATCTCGCTGGCGCTGGCCTTGCCGTCATGATTGGCGTCGTGGACCAGGATGCCGTCGTCCGGCGCCGCCCAGGCGGTGGCAACCTTGCCGCTGCCATAGTCGAACGTCACGCCGGCTTCAGTAGACAGGAAGTGCACGCCGTCACCATTGAGGTCGAGCACGATCGGCGGGGCAGTCGGCGCCACCGCAACCGTCTTGATAACCCCATTCTCGAGATACTGGATGGTCGGCGTGATGCCCGTATTCATGTTGGCGAGCGTCACATAATTGTCGCCGCCACCATTGAGATCGACCTGGATCGCGCCGGTCGAAACCGAAATGCGAACATAGCCCCCGGTAATCAGGTTGGTGCCGACTGCCACGTTGAGGATCTGCGTGATGTCGACGATGTCGCCAGCAGCGTAATCCTGGATCGTGTCGATGTTCGCGGCGCCCGGGTCGGTGATCGCCGCGTTGCTGAGCACGAACACGTCGTTGCCCGCGCCGCCGATCAACGTGTCCGCCCCAGTTCCGCCGACGAGCGTGTCGTTGCCGGCCCCGCCGTAGAGGTGGTCGTTGCCGGCCCCGCCGTAGAGGTGGTCGTTCCCCGATCCGCCAGTGAGGACGTCGTTACCGGCGTTCCCCGCCAATACCACGGGCGCTGTCGAAGCGCTCTGGTTTAGCGTGTCGACGCCCGCCGTGCCGATCGAACTTCCGGCGATATTTGGGACAATAGTGGTCATGACCGTCGAGCTGATCGGGTCTCCGTCTCCATCGGTCGCCACGACCGTGAAGTTTTGATCGATCGGACTTGCCGTCGCCGCCGCACCGATCGAGAAGATACCCAAGTCGAAGGTGCCGGTCGCGCTTTCTACCACCACGGCCGAGAAGCTCGCCGTCGTCGTGATCGTGTAGCTGTCGCCTTCCTGGACACCATGGAAAGTGACCGACCCGTCGGCATTCTTGGTGACTGTTATACCGTAGGCGACAGTCGCCGTGACGCCGTTGGCGATCCCGCTGATGTCCAGCGTCGTCGTCCCGCTCGTCAAATAGTCTTTGACGGTCACCGAGGTGATCTGCGTTCTTGTCTCCCCATCAGTCAAGGAACCGGGGGTCGTATCGGGCGCGATCGACGAGATCGTGCTGCTGGAAATCGCCGTGACCCGGATATCGACCGTGTTGCTTTGCGAACCACCGACCTGAGGGACCAGTTGCGTAAAGCTGGTCGTGGCGGCGTGGCTGCTGAAGCCATAGCCGCTCGCAGTTCCCGCCTGGGTCACCAGATTGTTGAGGAAGTCGATGCGTATCGCTTCGCCCGTGTCCATCGACTGGTTGTTCACGCCGATGGCCGTGCTGTTGGTATTGACCGATCCGGCGGTCCCGCCCGTGTCGCCGCGGCCCGAGATCAGTGCATCGATGACTGTCGCGGCGTCATTGGCACCGATCGCGGCGTAATTCACGTTGCCGGCGCTGGTGCTGGTAAGATTGGCAAAGTTGACCTGCGTACCGTTGGTGATGATGCCGGAGACGGTATCGAACGTGTACGTCCCGGTGGCTGGGTCGAGGTGGACGATGAAGCCGACAGTGCCATTGGTTGCACTGGTGCCCGTCGTCGCGGTCAGCGTGTTCGTGCCATCGCCATAGAGATAGAGCTGCTGACCACCCAGCTTGAGCAGATTGCCGTTGCTGTCCGTGGCCTCCACCTGGGCATCGACACTGCCGAGCGTTCCGATGTCGAACTTCAGGCCACCAAGACCGTCCGCCCCCATGTGCAGGTTGAGGCTACCCGTGACTGGGTTGCCCGCACCGTCCCCGTCCAGCCCCGCAGTTGAGTCTGGAGTGAACGCCGTCGGAACATCGTCTTTGACGTTGATGGTGATGGTGCTGGTGGTGGTGTTGCCGTTGGCGTCGGTCACCTGATAGGTGAACGTCTCGACCCCGTTGACCGTGTCGGTGCCGTTGTTGGCGCTCGTCTCGCTCACCGGCGAGGTCAGCGTATAGCTCCACGTACCGTTCGCGGCGATGCTGATCGTGCCGTGGCTGCC
>NZ_JANYGG010000020.1 GCF_025362505.1 Sphingomonas sp.
GAGGCTCTCGACCCCGGCGCCGGTGAGGATCTCGATCCCCTGCTTGGCGAGTGATTTTTGCAGCGCGTCGGACACGTCGGCATCTTCCACCGGGACGATCCGGTCGAGCATTTCGACCACGGTCACCTTCGCGCCCATGTCGTTGTAGAAACTGGCGAACTCGATCCCGATCGCGCCCGACCCGATGACCAGCAGCTCGGTCGGCATCTCGGGCGGGGTCATCGCGTGGCGATAGGTCCAGACGCGCTTGCCGTCGGCCTTGGCGAACGGCAGGTCGCGCGCCCGGGCGCCGGTGGCGACGATGATGTGTTTCGCCTCGAGGTCGGTCTTGGTGCCGTCTTTCGTCACGGTTAGTTTGTTCGCGGCGGTCAGCGCGCCGTCGCCCATGTGGACGGTGATCTTGTTCTTCTTCATCAGGTGCGTGACGCCCTGGTTCAATTGCTTCGACACCGCCCGGCTGCGGCCGACGACCTTGGCGAGGTCGAACGACGGCTTTTCGGACGACAGCCCGTACGCGTCGGCGTGCTGCATATAGTGATAGATCTCGGCCGAGCGCAGCAGCGCCTTGGTCGGGATGCACCCCCAGTTGAGGCAGATCCCGCCGAGCAACTCGCGCTCGACGATCGCGACCTTGAGCCCAAGCTGCGCGGCGCGGATCGCCGCGACATAGCCGCCGGGTCCCGAGCCGAGGACGATGAGGTCGTATTGGTCAGCCATGATGTACTCCTGATTTGCCCCTCTCCCCTCTGCGGGAGAGGGAGGGGCCCAAGCCGCAGGCTTGGGAGGGAGAGGGGTCGTCCAGCGCACGAAAAATCGTCTCCGTCACCGCCTCTTCGTTCGTAAAAATGTCGTGGTTCCAGAACCGCAGAATGCGAAATCCCTGCGCTTTTAAATAGGCGTCACGGCGGAGCAGCACTCCCCTCTCCCTGCTGTCGCTGCGCGCCAGCTTTCCCTCCCCCGCAGAGGGGGGAGGGACGAAAGCGCCAGCGGCGGAGGGAGAGGGGCTAGTCACTCGCAATCTCCCGAGCCTTGCCGTCCGCCCCAATCGCCACAAACGTAAACACCCCGCTCGCGACCTTCGTCTCCCCCTCCCCGTCCCGTTCCCGCGCCACCCCCTCGGCGGCAATGGTCAGCGATGTGCGGCCCTGCTTCTCGATGGTTACGTACACCGACAGCTCGTCTCCCACCGCCATCGCCCCCGGGAAGCGCAGTTCGTCCGCCGCGACCACCACGCACTTGCCGCGCGAAACGCGTGACGCGAGGCTGCCAGCCGCGAGCGCCATCTGGCTCATCAACCACCCGCCGAACACCCCGCCATATGGGTTGGTGTCGGTCGGCATCGCGGTAACGCGGATGGCGGCCTCAGATTTCTTCATGAAAGCGTTCGACAAATATGAACCAGAAAGCGCTGGACAATAGTCCGGAAACTGCCGCCGCCGTAGGTAACCGTAGATCCCATGACTCTCTGAAACCCCCGATCATGCTCGTTACAAGGTTGCCAAATACGAACGCCGACAATGTCCCATAGACCATTAATTTCACCACCGATTTGCTATGCCCAAGGTACCTAGCGAGCATCAAAGCGGGCAGACCGGCAAGCACTCCTCCGATTACAACTGCCGGAAACATGAAGATTGAGATCAGGACCAGTCCGTTCTTAAAGGACTCCCACTGGTCGGAATTGGATGGCGGCGCCTGGATTAGCCCAGGCCCAAACATCGAGACGAGCAACACGCCCATAGACAGTATTATACAGACACTGAATGCCAAGAGTGCCCGCGCTAAATTCAAGCCACCAACCCCAGCGGATTCTCCACCAGCGCCTTGAACGCCTTCATCTGCCGTGCCCCGTCCGCGCCGTCGATCGCGCGGTGGTCGAAGCTGCCGGTCGCGCTCATCACCGTCGCGACCACCAGCGCGCCGTCGACCACATAGGGCCGCGCCTCGCCCGCGCCGATCGCCATGATCATCGCTTGCGGCGGGTTGATGACCGCCTCGAACTGCTTGATCCCGTACATGCCCATGTTCGACAGGCTGGCGGTGCCGCCCTGATATTCGTTCGGCCGCAGCTTGCCCTCTTTCGCGCGGCCCGCGAGGTCGTGCATCGCCTTCGAGATGGCCGAGATCGCCATCGTGTCGGCGCCCGTGACGATTGGCGTGATCAGTCCGCCGGGGATGCTCACCGCGACCGAGATGTCGGCGCGATTATATTTGATCAGCGTGTCGCCGGCGAAGCTGACGTTGCATTCGGGGACTTCGATCAGCGACAGCGCGAGCGCCTTGATCAGCATGTCGTTGACGCTGAGCTTCACCCCCCGGCTGGCCAGCCCCGCGTTCAATTCGCCGCGCAGCTTGAGCAGCGCGTCGAGGCGGATGTCGACGGTCAAATAGATGTGCGGGACGGTCTGCTTCGACTCGGTCAGCCGGCGCGCGATGACCTTGCGCATGCCGCTGAGCTTGACGACCTCGTGCGGGATGTCGGTTTCGAACGGCGCGGTGGCGGCTTTCGGCGCGGCGGCGGGGGCAGCGGATTGCGCAACCGAAGCCGGCGCGGGCTGAGCGGCACCGCCGAGATCGGCGCGGACGATGCGGCCATTGGGACCGCTGCCCTTGAGGCTAGCGAGATCGATCCCCTGCGCTTCGGCCAGGCGGCGCGCGAGCGGAGAGGCCGTGATTCGCTCGTCTCCGTCATCGGTCGCGCGTGCCGGGGGAACGGCGGGAGGCGGCGGAGTAGCGGGGGTCGGGGCTGGCGGCGGCGGCGCTACGGCCGCGGGCGGCGCGGGATCGGCTTTCGGCGCCGCGGCGGGAGCGGACGCCTCCTCCCCCTCCGCCGCGATCAGCGCGATGACCGCCCCGACCTTCACCCCTTCGCTGCCCTCGGGCACCAGGATCTTCGCGATCACGCCCTCGTCGACCGCTTCATATTCCATCGTCGCCTTGTCGGTCTCGATTTCGGCCAGCAGGTCGCCCGACTTGACCGTGTCGCCCTCCTTCACCAGCCATTTGGCGAGCGTTCCCTCTTCCATCGTCGGCGAAAGGGCGGGCATCTTGAGCTCGGTCGGCATGGGCAATCCCGTTACTTGAGGGTCGCCCGGCACAAATACGAAGGGGCGGTTACGGTCAAGAGGCACAGCCGAGGGAAAGGCCAGGCGAACGGGCGCGTGCCTTGCATGGTGCGACAGTTTGTGTGCAGCTTGGCGGCATGGATGAACAGGGGCCGGCCCGGCGCACTTACCTCGTGGTGATCGACGACAGCGCCGAGGCGCGGATCGCGCTGCGCTTCGCCGCCCGCCGCGCCGCCAAGACCAATGGCGCGGTCGAGGTGCTGGCGATCGTCGAGCCGCAGGACTTCGTCCAGTGGGGCGGCGTGCAAGCGGCGATGGAAGAGGAACAGCGCCTGCGGATCGAGGCCAGCGTGGCCGCCTCGGTCGGCGAGATCATGGACGCCGCCGGCATCCGCCCCAACATCGTCGTGCGATCGGGCGAGCCGGTAACCGAGGTCCGCGCCTTCATCGGCACCCGCGTCGACATTGCCGCGCTCGTCCTTGGCGCGTGCGGAGCGGGCCACCCGGGGCCGCTAGTGGCGGA
>NZ_JANYGG010000027.1 GCF_025362505.1 Sphingomonas sp.
AACCGCGTCTTCAAATCCTACGACGATATCCTTGATCACTGCTGCTTCGCCTGGAACCGTCTCACCGACCAACCGTGGCGCATCATGTCCCTCGGGCTGCGAACTTGGGCGCATCGGTTCTAATCAGAGAGTCTTGGTATAAACCGTCTGACAACAATCCTTCTCGACATTTTTGAAGATCAGCTCGACGTCGGGCGCCTTACGATGATGGCGGAGGCGACGGCTCTTCTCGAGAGTCAACTTAAGGGCCTCGGAAGAGTCGTGTTGCGGTCAGGAGGACGGGTCTCGACCGCTACGGCGAAACTCCATGCGGAGAAAGAGTACGAGAAATTCAAGACGAAGCTGACAGCTCAGAGGCATCTCGACGCCGATAAAACGATTGCCGAGATTAACGGCTCTGTGAAAGACTTAAACAGGGGGGAAGCTCCGATCGTAGGAGCCCAGCACTCTGATTAAGGCACTAGCACCGTATCGACCGCCTCCGCCGCCATCTCGGGATAATCGAGCGTGTAGTGGAGCCCGCGGCTTTCGTGCCGCGACAGCGCCGAGCGGATGATCAGGTCCGCCACCTCAACCAGGTTGCGAAGCTCGATCAGGTCGGGCGTCACCCGGAAATCGCGGTAGTAGCCGGCGACTTCGCGGCGGAGCAGGTCGACCCGATTGGCCGCCCGCTCCAGCCGCTTGGTGGTCCGCACGATGCCGACGAAATTCCACATGAAGCGGCGGATTTCGCCCCAGCTCTGCTGGATTACGACTTCCTCGTCGAGGTCGCTCACCCGGCTCTCGTCCCACGGCTTGATCGCCGGCGGCTCCGCCAGCGTCTCCCAATGCGCGTCGATATGATGCGCCGCCGCCTCGCCGAACACGAGGCATTCGAGCAAGGAATTCGACGCCAGCCGGTTGGCGCCGTGCAGCCCCGACTGGGTTACCTCGCCCGCCGCGTACAGTCCCGGCGCATCGGTCCGCCCGTCGAGATCGACGACCACACCGCCACACGTATAATGCTGCGCCGGGACGACCGGGATCGGCTCCCTGGTAATATCGATCCCGAGCCCAAGCAGTTTTTCGTAGATGTTGGGGAAATGCTCGCGAACGAATTCGGGCTCGCGGTGCGAGATGTCGAGGTGGACGTAATCGAGCCCGAGCCGCTTGATCTCATGGTCGATCGCGCGCGCCACGATATCGCGCGGCGCCAGCTCCCCGCGCTCGTCGAATCGCGGCATGAACCGCTCGCCAGTGGTAGGAATGAGCAACCGCCCGCCCTCGCCGCGCACCGCCTCGGTGATCAGGAAATTCTTGACCTCGAGGTTGTAGAGGCAGGTCGGGTGGAACTGCATGAACTCCATGTTCGACACGCGGCACCCCGCGCGCCACGCCATCGCGATCCCGTCCCCCGTCGCCCCGCGCGGCGCGGTCGAATAGAGATAAGCGCGCCCCGCTCCCCCCGTTGCCAGGATCGTCGCTCGGGCGGTGATCGTCTCGACCTGGCCCGACTTGCGATTGAGCGCGTACAGCCCGTGCACCGCGCCGCTCGTTGAAAACTCGACCGCGTGCCGTCCCGTCACCAGGTCGATCGCGACCATGTCGGGGATCAGGGTGATGTTGGGATGCTCGAACGCCGCCTTCTCGAGCGCCTGCTGCACCGCCCAGCCGGTCGCGTCGGCGACATGGACGATCCGCCGGTGGCTATGCCCGCCCTCGCGCGTCAGATGCCAGCGGTCGGTCCCGTCGCCCGCGTTGAACGGCACGCCCAATTCGGCCAGCCGCTCGATCGCGCGCGGCGCGCCTTCGACGACATGCTCGACCACCTTCAGATCGTTCAACCCCGCCCCGGCGATCATCGTGTCGCGGACATGCGCGTCGAAGCTGTCGTCTTCCTCAAGTACGGCGGCAATGCCACCCTGCGCCCAGCCGGTCGCCCCCTCGTCGAGCCGCCCCTTGGCAATCACCGCCACCCGCTTGTTGGCGGCAAGGTTGAGCGCGGCGGTAAGCCCCGCCGCGCCCGAACCGATGATCAGGACGTCATATGAATTGCTCATGCCGCGTCGCTCTGGCGCGTCAGGCTGAGGAACACATCCTCCAGATCGGGATCCTTGGTCGATACGTCGACGATCCCCAGCCCGTGGGCTTGCAGCGCCGCGAGCACCTGACCCGCATTCACCCGATCCTTGCGATAGGTGATCGCCAGCTTCCGCTCGCCGGTAATCTCGATCTTGTCGAAGCAGGATGCCGTCGGCGCAGCGGTCAGATCACGATCGACCGTCACGATCACTGCCTTGTCCTGCGCCTTGGCGATCAGCTCGCGCGTCGGCTCATTTGCGATCAATTTCCCATGGTTGATGATCGCGATCCGGTCGCAAAGCTGCTCGGCTTCCTCAAGGTAATGGGTCGTCAGCACCACCGTGACGCCCTGAGCGTTCAGCGACTTCACATAGGCCCACAGCTGCATTCGAAGCTCGATATCGACCCCCGCAGTCGGCTCGTCGAGCACCAGGACCGGCGGCGAATGGACCATCGCCTTGGCCACCAGCAACCGCCGCTTCATCCCCCCGGACAGCGACCGCGCATAGGCGTTGGCCTTGTCCGAAAGGTGCATTGCCGCGAGAAGCGCATCGGTCTGCCGTTCGGCCTTGGGCACGCCGTAGAGCCCCGCCTGGATTTCGAGCGCCTCGCGCGGGGTGAAGAAGGGGTCGAACAAGATCTCCTGCGGGACGATTCCGATCGAGCGCTTCGCATTGCGCGGATGCCGGTCGATGTCGAACCCCCACACGATCGCCTTGCCGCCCGTCTTCACGACCAGCCCGGCAAGAATGTTGATCAGTGTCGACTTGCCAGCACCATTCGGGCCGAGCAGCCCGAAGATCTGCCCGCGCGGCACATCGAACGACACGTTATCGAGCGCCTGTTTCCCGCCAGCATAAGTCTTCGACAGCGATTCGATGCGGATGGCGGGAGCGGCGATCGTAGATGGTGCGGGCATGGAACTGCGCATAGCGGGCCGCGCGTAAGCGTCAAAGCCACAGAGGGTAAAGAGCGCATTAACCTTGATCGGCAAAGTGATCTTCGCATTAACCCTATATCGAACCACGCATGTTCCGTCGGTTTGCCCTGCTCGCCTTGCCGCTTGCCGCATTGCTGCCCGACGTCGCGCAGGCGGCGCCGGTCGCGGCCGCGTTTCCGGCAACCGCCAACGCCCTGCTCATTCACCCGATCAGCATCGTCAAAACCTCCGACCTCGACTTTGGTCTGTTGACGGTGACGGGCGCGGGGACGGTCGTGATCGATCCCAACGCCAACAGCATCGCCAGCACCGGCGGCGTGATCCTGGTCGGCAGCCAGTGGAGCGCGGCGAGCTTCGTCGGGGCGGCCGGCGGCGTGTCGGTCGTGGTGTTGATCAAGCTGCCTAACCAGCCCGTCACCATCACCCGCCAAAGTGGGACCGAGACGATGACCGTCGCGAACCTGACGTTGCAAGGGCTCAATAAACGCACACTGGCGGCGCTGCAAAGCTTTAGCTTCCGCGTCGGCGGCACGCTTAACGTCGCCGCCAACCAGGTCGAGGGCGTCTATACCGGCACGTTCAACGTCGACATCCAATATCCCTAAGCCTCGCGCCGCATTGAAGCGGCGGGGCGCTCTCGCTACGTAGAGGGGATGCAGCAGCCACCCCCCGAAATCGTTCGCACCACATCGACCCGCGTTTCCTGCGACGGCTCGGGAGCAGTCCCTGCCGCCCTCGGTCATCCGCGTGTCTATCTCCACATCGAGGACGAGTTGGGCTTCGTCGAATGCGGTTATTGCGACCGCCGCTTCGTACTTGAAGGGGGGCCAGCGGACCGGTCGGAGTCGGCATGAGCGGCGCCGATCCGCGGCGCTTTCTTTATTCCGCGCTCGATCCCGACGAGGCCAAGCGCCTGACCGCACGTCATTTGTCGGGCCACGACGATGGCGAACTTTATCTCCAGTACAGCCTGTCGGAATCGTTCGGCTTCGACGATGGTCGGCTGAAGACCGCCGATTATCACAGCGCGTCGGGCTTCGGCCTGCGCGGGGTGTCGGGTGAAATGACCGCCTTCTCCCACGCCAACGAGATCAGCGCCGCCGCGATTGACCGCGCCGCCGCGACCCTGAAGCTGCTCGACCCGGCGAAGGGCCAGCCGAGCGCCCCGCCGCTGCGCACCAACCAGGCAATGTACGGCGGAGACGACCCGCTCGCGCTGATCCCGTTCGCGAAGAAGGTCGCGCTGTGCCAGGAGATCGACGCCGCCGCCCGCGCCCGCGATCCGCGGGTTGCGCAGGTCAGCGTGTCGCTGTCGGGCAGCTGGAGCGTGATCGAGATCGTCCGCGCCGACGGCTTCGTCGCTACCGACGTGAGGCCGCTCGTCCGTCTCAACGTGTCGATCGTCGCCAAGCAGGGGAAGCGCCGCGAAACGGGCAGCTTCGGCATGGGCGGTCGCTATCTCTACGACCGATTGTTCGAGCCCGCGACATGGAACCGCGCGATCGACGAGGCGCTGGCGCAGGCGCTGGTCAACCTTGAATCGGTCGCGGCGCCAGCCGGCGAGATGCAGGTCGTGCTCGGCCCCGGCTGGCCCGGAATTCTGCTCCACGAAGCGATCGGGCACGGGCTCGAGGGGGACTTCAACCGCAAGAAGACCAGCGCCTTCTCCGGCCGCATCGGCGAGCGCGTCGGCGCCCCCGGGGTGACGGTCATCGACGAAGGGGCCATCGGCGAACGGCGCGGTTCCCTGACGATCGACGACGAGGGAACCCCGACCGGCCGCACCGTGCTGATCGAGGACGGCATCCTCAAGGGATACCTCCAGGACCGGCTCAACGCCCGCCTGATGAACATGGCGCCGACCGGCAACGGCCGCCGCGAGAGTTTCGCCCACGCACCGATGCCGCGGATGACCAACACCTTCATGCTCGGCGGGCGCGACGATCCCGCTGAGCTCATCACCCGGGTCAAGGACGGCATCTACGCCAAGAGTTTCGGCGGCGGACAGGTCGACATCACCTCGGGCAAGTTCGTCTTCTCCTGCACCGAAGCCTACCGCATCGAAGGCGGCAAGATCGGCCCGCCAATCAAGGGCGCGACGCTGATCGGCGACGGCCCGACCGTGCTGACCCGGGTCAAGGGCATCGGCAACGACATGGCGCTCGACGAGGGGATCGGCGTGTGCGGCAAGGGCGGCCAGTCGGTCCCCGCCGGGGTCGGCCAGCCAACGTTGCTGATCGACGGGATCACGGTCGGGGGCACAGCGGCTTGAGTCTTGTCGAGTTGGCACGCTTCGGATCGCGTATCGACGCCGACCTTGCGCGCCTCATGCTCGAGGATGAAGGCATCGGAGCGGTCATCTTCGATGGTCAGGCCAATAGTTTTTATGGCGGCTTCGGTCTGATCCCCGTGCGCCTGATGGTCCTCGACGTGGATTATGACGAAGCGCAAACGCTCCTGATCGCCGACGCTAAAGGAGATGCGCGACCGGCGCGAGGCTGAACCCCGCAGCTTCGGCGCCCCGTTCCAGTTCTTCTCGCGCGACGCCGTCCCGCGACCGGGCGACCGCCCAGGCCAGCACCGACCGTCCGCCCGACCGGCAGTATGCCAGTGCCTTGCCGTCACCAGTGCAGGCCAGCGCCGCGCGCATGTCCTCGACGTCGCTCGGCCCAATCCCGCGCGCGATCGGCACGTGGCGATAGGCGATCCCCGCTGTCGTCGCCGCGGCCTCCATCTCGGCGCTGGTCGGCTGGCCGGGGTCCTCGTGATCGGGGCGGTTGTTGATGATCAGCGTGACCCCCTCAGCCGCGAGATCGGGTAGCGAAGCGGGGTCGATCTGGCCGGCGACCAGAGTATTTTCGTCAAGCGGTCGCGGCATCGTCGCTCTCCCTCGCCCGGCAGAGCGCGCCGAGCAGTGCCTCTCCATAGCGCGCCAGCTTCGTCTCGCCCACGCCCTCAATATGGCCAAGTTCGCGCAGCGACCCGGGCCGCGCCGCCACCACTGCCCGCAACGTCGAATCATGGAAGATGACATAGGGCGGAATGCCGGCCTCCTTGGCCGTGTCGCGGCGCCATTCGCGCAGCGCCTCGAACAGCGGATCATGCGGTCCCTCGGGCACTCCACCGCGCCGGGCCTTGCGCACGCGCTTGGGCGGAACCGCGATCACCACCGTCTCCTCACCCTTGAGGATCGGCTTGGCCGCCGGCCCGAACGACAGCCCGCCATAATCGTCGGCCCGCAGCGCATCGCGCGCCATAAGCGCCCGCGCCACCGGCCTGACCAGCGCCAGCTCGTCGGCGGTCGCGATCCCGAACACCGACAGCTTGTGATGCCCGAACTGGCGCACCTTCTCGCTGTCGTCCCCGCCGAGCACCGCCGCGAGATGCGCCACGCCGAACCGCATCTCGGTGCGGAACGCCGCCGACAGCAGTTTGCGCGCGACCTCGGTGACATCGATCGTCTCGGGCGGTGCCAGGCAGTTGTCGCAATTGCCGCAGGTTGCGGGCGGATCCTCGCCGAAGTGGCGCAGCAGGATCGCGCGCCGGCACGTCGCCGCCTCGACGAACGCCGCCAGCGTGTTGAGCCGTTCGCGTTCGGCCGGCCGCCGCGCTTCCTCGATCTCGGTCTCGATCCGCCGCCGGGCGCGCGAGAAATCCTCCGCCCCCCAGAACAGCCACGCCTCGGCCGGATCGCCGTCGCGCCCGGCGCGCCCGGTCTCCTGGTAATAGGCCTCGATCGACTTGGGGATGCCGGCATGGGCGACGAATCGCACGTCGGGCTTGTCGATCCCCATCCCGAAGGCGACCGTCGCCGCCATCACCATGTCCTCCGACGCGACGAACGCCGACTGGTTGCGGCTGCGCACCGGCGCGTCGAGCCCGGCGTGATAGGCCAGCGCCCGGCGCCCGGTGGCGGATAGCTGCTCGGCGATCTTCTCGGTCCCGTTGCGGCTTGGCGCATAGACGATCCCCGGCCCCGGCTGGGCGGCGAGCACGGTCTTGAGCTGCGCGCCAAGGCCATCGCGCGGGCGGACATGATAGCGGATGTTGGGCCGATCGAACCCGGCGATGATCAGCCCGTCCTCGGGAATGCCGAGCTGGGCCAGGACATCGGCCCGCGTCCGCGCATCGGCGGTCGCGGTCAACGCCAGCCGCGGGATATCGCGATGCTGGTCGAGCAGCGGCCGCAGCAGGCGATAGTCGGGGCGGAAATCATGCCCCCATTCGCTGACGCAATGCGCCTCGTCGATCGCGAACAGCGCCAGCGGGACCTCGCCGATCAGCCGCGCGAAGCCCTCGCCCGAGGCTCGTTCGGGTGCGACGTAGAGGAGGTCGAGTTTGCCCGCCCGCAACGCATCGCGGATCGCCTGCGGATCGCTGCTGACCGAGGTAAGCGCCGCTGCCTTCAGCCCGTGCGCCTCGGCCGATCGGATCTGGTCGTGCATCAGCGCGATCAGCGGCGAGATGACGATCGCCGTTCCTGCCCGCGCCACCGCCGGCACCTGGTAGCACAGCGACTTGCCCGCCCCGGTCGGCATGACGGCGAGGCTGTGCTGTCCTGCCATCACCCGATCGATTACGCGCTCCTGCACCCCGCGAAACGCGCCGTGGCCGAAGACGCTGTGCAGGATCTCGAGCGGATCCCCGGTCACGTTTCTAGAGCAGTCACTGGGCTCCGGTCGTGCTCGGCGTCAGCCCGCGGAAGGTCAGCATCGGCGTGATGTCCGGATCATGGCCCGTGAAATTACGGAACATGGCCCCATAGTCGATTGTGTTGCCGCGCGACAGGATCATGTCGCGGAATCGCTGGCCATTCGCCCGGGTCAATCCACCGTTCGCCTGGAACCACGCGAACGCGTCATGGTCGAGCATTTCGGTCCATGCATAGGCGTAATAGGCCGAGGCGTAGCCGTTGCTCCAGATGTGCCGGAAATAAGGCGATCGATAGCGCGGCGGGACGTCGGCGTAATCGAACCCGCCCTTAGCCAGCGCCGCCGCTTCGAACGCGTCGGCATCCTGACGGGGTGCGCTGGCCGGCAGATTATGCCAGTCGAGGTCGAGCTTGGCGGCGGTCACCGCCTCGCCCAGTTCATAGTCCTGGTTGTGCGTCCGCGACCGCTTGATCTTGTCGACCATGTCCTGCGGCAACAGCGCGCCGGTCTGGTAATGCACAGCGTAATTCTTGAGTACCGCCGGATCGAGCGCCCAATTCTCGTTGAACTGCGACGGGAACTCGACGAAGTCGCGCGCCGTCGCGGTGCCCGACAGCGTCGGATACGTCTGCGCCGCGAACAGGCCGTGGAGCGCGTGGCCGAACTCGTGGAACATCGTCGTGACGTCGCCGTCGGTGATCAGCGCGGGCTTGCCCGGCGCCGGCTTGGTAAAATTGGTGACATTGTAGATTACCGGGGTCGTGCCGCGCAGGTACGACTGGTTGACGAGGTTCGACATCCACGCCCCGCCCGACTTGTTGTCGCGCTTGTAGAAATCGAAATACATCAGCCCGAGGTGCTTGCCACTCTCTTCCTTGACCTCGAACACGCGCATGTCGTTGGTCCAGGTGGGCACGTCCTTCCGCTCGGAAAATGTCAGGCCATAGAGCTTGTTCGCGGCGAAAAAGACGCCGTCGGTCAGCACCTTGTTGATCTCGAAATAGGGCTTCAGCGCATCGCTATCGAGGTCGTAGCGCGCCTTGCGGACCTGCTCCGAGTAGAACTCCCAGTCCCACGGCTGCGCCTTGAACGAAGCCCGTCCCGAAGCCTTGGCCTGCGCATCGATCAGCGCCTGGATGTCGGCTGCCTCGGCGCGCTCCTTGGCCGACACTGCCGGGGCGAGCCGGTCGATGAAGCCGTTGGCCGCTGCCGGCGTCTTCGCCATCTGGTCGTACAGCGTGTAGGCCGAATAGCTCGGATAACCGAGCAACTCCGCCTGCTGCGCGCGCAGCTGGGCGATCTCGGCGATCAGCAGGCGGGTGTCGTTGTCATCGCCCTTGCTGGCGCGATTGACGCTCGCTTTGAACAACGCTTCGCGGGTCGCACGGTCGGTCAGCGACGCCAGCAACGGTTGCTGCGTCGTATTCTGCAGCGACAGCACATAGCCGTCGAGCTTCCGTTCCTTGGCGGCCCGCGCCGCGGCGGCGATGGCGTCGTCGGACAGGCCGGCGAGTGCCGCCTTGTCGGTGACGTGCATCGCGCCGGCCTTGGTCGCGGCAAGCAGTTTCTGGCCGAATGCGGTCTGCAGCGTGCCGATGCGCAGGTTCAATACCTTGAGCTCGGCCTGCTTGAGTGGCGACAATTGCGCGCCGGAATGGACGAACTGGTCGTAAGATACCTGCAGCAGCTTGGCTTGCTCGGCCGTGAGCCCGAGGCTTGCCTGTCGATCATGCAGCGATTTCACCCGCGCGAACAGCTTGGGGTTCAGAAAGATGAAGTCGCGGTGCGCGGCGAACAACGGCGACGTCTTGGTGTCGATCGCGTCGAGCCGGTCGTTGGTGTTGGCCCCCGATACCGCCGAGAAGGCCAGCTGGGTACGCTCCAGCAACTGTCCCGACCGCTCCATCGCGGCCAGCGTATTGTTGAACGTCGGCGCCGTCTTCTGGTTGGAGATGGCAATGATCTCGGCTTTCTGCTGCGCCATCCCGGCGAGCATCGCGGGAAGATAGTCGCCGTCCTTGATCCGCGCGAAATCGGGCGCCTGGAACGGTAGGGTCGACGGCTTGGCGAACGGGTTGGACACGGCGAGCGCGGCGGTCATGCCGGTGCTTGCGAGACGATTGACGGGACGAGCGGATAGCGGCGCGGCAATTGCGATCACCGCGGTTGCGGCGAGAAGGCTACGAAACATTCGGTTACTCCTGAAACGATCTTGGCGACCTTTTCAGTCCAACTCGCCTGAAGCAAGCGTGAACTGCGTGGCCCCTATTCCGCCGCCTGCGCCGCGGCCTCGAGCTCGCGCTCGGCCTGCTGGCGGTTCCACAGATCGGCATAGAGCCCGTTCTTCGCCAGCAACTTGAGGTGCGTCCCCGTCTCCACCACCCGACCATCGTCGAGCACCAAAATCTGGTCTGCCGCCGCAATCGTCGACAGCCGATGCGCAATGACGATCGTCGTGCGATCGCGCATCGCCCCCTCGAGCGTCGCCTGGATCGCCTCTTCGGTGCGCGAATCGAGCGCGCTGGTCGCCTCGTCGAGGATCAGTATCGGCGGATTCTTGAGCAGGGTCCGCGCGATCGCAACACGCTGCTTCTCGCCGCCCGAAAGCTTGAGCCCGCGCTCGCCGACCATCGACTGATAGCCGTTGGGCAGCGATGCGATGAACGTGTCGATCGACGCGCCGGCCGCGGCCTGCTCGACCTCGGCCTGCCCGGCGCCTTCGCGGCCATAGGCGATGTTGTAGGCGATCGTATCGTTGAACAGCACGGTGTCCTGCGGGACGATCCCGATCGCCGAGCGCAGGCTCGCCTGGGTCACCTCGGCGATCGGCTGGCCGTCGATCAGGATGCGGCCCCCGGTCGGATCGTAGAAACGGTAAAGCAACCGCGCGAGGGTCGACTTGCCCGCGCCCGATGGCCCGACCACCGCCAGGCTGGTCCCCGGGGCAACCTCGAAGCTCACCCCCTTCAATATCTCGCGCCCGTCCTCATACTGGAAGCGGACATTGTCGAACCGCACCGCGCCGAGCGTCACCGCCAGCGCCGGGGCGCCCGGTCGGTCGACAATCTCCTGCGGCGTATCGAGCAGTTCGAACATCATCTCCATATCGATCAGCCCCTGCCGGATCGAGCGATAGACCCAGCCGAGCATGTCGAGCGGGCGGAACAGCTGCATTAGCAGGCTGTTGACCAGCACCACGTCGCCCGGGGTGAACTTGCCCTTCGACCAGCCCCACACGGTAAAGATCATCGCCCCGGCCATCATCGCGTTGGTGATCAGCGATTGGCCGATGTTGAGCCACGCCAGGCTGACTTCGTTGCGCACCGCCGCGCGCGTGAACGCCCCGACGGCCTCGTCATAACGCCGCGATTCCCGCTCCTCGGCGCCGAAATATTTGACCGTTTCGTAATTCAGCAGGCTGTCGACCGCGCGCCCGATCGCCCGGTTATCGACCTCGTTCATCTGGCGCTGGATGCCGGCGCGCCAGTCGGTCACCCAGCGTGTGAAGCCGATGTAAAGCGCCACGATCGCCAGTGTCGCCGCGACCAGCCCGCCGCCGAACTTGACGAAGAAGATGATGCAGATCGCGCCCAGTTCGATGATCGTCGGGGCAATGTTGAACAGCAGGAAATAGAGCATCATGTCGATGCTCTTCGTTCCCCGCTCGACGATCTTGGTCAGGCTGCCGGTACGCCGCTCGAGGTGAAACCGCAGCGACAAGGCATGGACGTGGCGGAACACCAGGCTCGACAAGGCGAGCGCGGCGCGCTGGCCGACCTTTTCGAACAGCGCATTGCGCAGATTGTCGGCCAGCACCCCGCTGAACCGCGCCCCGGCATAGGCCAGCACCAGCGCTGCAACGACGCTGAACGCCGCGCCCGTACCGCTCATCCGGTCGATCACGCCCTTGTAGGCGAATGGCATTATCAAGGTCGTCGCCTTGCCGAGCAGGACCAGCGCGACCGCGACGACCACCCGCGCCTTCAGCTCGGTCTCGCCCCTCGGCCAAAGCATCGGTAGGAAGCGGATGATCGTTTTCAGGCTGCCCTTCTGGCCCTTGTCTGGAGGAGGAGCGTCGCGCATCGCAGCCTAGTTAGGGTGGCGCCCCGTGATCGGCAAATGGCCAAGCCGAAACGATTGGAACAACGCGATTAATTCGTCGTTGTGCGGACAGGTATCGCGTGGAGTGTGAAGATGGGCCCGGGAATGTTCGTGATCGCGATCCTCGGCTGTGGCGACGGGTCGGCGCAGTGCCAGCCGGTCGCGACGTTGCCGACTCGCTACGAGAGCCGGTCAAGCTGTGCCGCCGCCACCGGCGATGCTCTGATGGAAAGCACCCGGTTCGAGTTTCCCGAGCTTCAGGCAGAGTGTCGTTCGGTTGCGGCACCCCTGTCGATTGAGAACCGTCAGGCGCCGCCCCGGTCACAAGGCTGAACAAGCGCGCGCGTTGGGAAATATTCCCAACTTTTCGCAGTGCAGTTCGCGAATCTCCCCAAACTTTCACGCCACACACTGAAAATACATCATTTTTTCATTTGGCACGCCTCCTGCAATGAGGATGGCATCACCCACTCTCGGGTGGCTAAAAAAGGGAAAATGACCATGACCAACATTTCGAACGCCCGCCAGACCGCCGTCTCGCTCGCCGCCGCTTTCGTCACCGCGATGATCTTCGTGTCGTCCGCCGTCGGCCCGGCCGCGCAGCTCACCTTCGCCTGAATACTCCTCACCTAAGGATAATCCAATGAACGGACGTTTCCTTCTCAACCGCAGCCGCGCCAAGGTAATGGGCGTCGCCGCCGGCCTCGCCGACTGGACCGGCATCGATGTCCTCGCCGTCCGTCTGGCGCTGATCGTGGCGACACTGGTCACCGGCCCAGTCGCGGTGCTGCTCTACATCCTGACCGGCTGGCTCGCCGCCGACGACCGCTGATTCCGTCGCGACGAGTAGCCGCCCGGCGCTTCCCCGCGCGCCGCTGGTGCGGCACAAGCGGGCATGGCCGGGCTCCTTCTTGCGTTGATCATCGCCGCTCAGGCAGCCCCCGCGGCGCCGCTCGGCGACATCGGCAAGGCTCTCGACACGCTCGCCGCCGAGGGCCCCGAACAAGCCAGCGATAGCGCCGGCATTCTTACCATTCCCGACAATCCGGCGGCGCCAGGCTTCGTCGTCCCGCCCCCGCCGACGCGGGCACCGAGTTCGTCCACGGCACCGCACGTTAATCGGCTTTCGCCGCGATGCGCGCTGGTCTAGCATCGGCGAAGATCGGAGAATCTCGATGCGCAATCTGTCCGCCTTGTTCCTTGCCGCCGCCACTTTGGCCGCCACGACCTTAGCTGCCCCGGCCACCGCCGCGCTTTCCGTCGGCGCGAAAGCGCCCGATTTCGAGACGACCGGCGCGATCGCGGGTAAGCCGTTCAAGCTCCACCTCGCCGACCAGCTCAGGAAAGGGCCGGTCGTGCTCTATTTCTTTCCGAAAGCCTTCACCTCGGGCTGCACGGCCGAGGCGCATGCCTTCAGTGACGCGACCGCAAAGTTCAAAAAGGCCGGCGCGCGAGTCATCGGGATGAGCGCCGACGATCTTCCGACGTTGCAGAAATTTTCGGTCGAGGCGTGCCGCAACGCCTTCCCGGTGGCGAGCGCGTCTCCGGCGGTGATCAAGGCCTATGACGTCAAGCTGCCGCAGATCAACATGACCAATCGCACCAGCTACGTTATCGCGCGTGATGGGCGGATCGCGATGGTTCATTCCGAAATGGGCTGGAAGGATCATGTCGCCAAGTCGCTCGCCGCGGTCGAGGCGCTCAAGCATTAGCGACGCGTCCCCCAGGCTCGGCGTCGTCGCCCGGATCGTCCGCGCGGCGATCCTCGGCTGGTTCCGCAGCGCTGGATGGCGCGTGGAGGGGACGCTACCGGCAACGCGCAAATTCGTTCTGATGGGCGCGCCGCACACCTCGAACTGGGACTTTCCGGTCTTCGTCGGCACGGTTGAAGGCGCCGGATTACGGCCGCGTTTCATGGGCAAGGACAGCCTGTTTCGCTGGCCGATGGGCGGGTTCATGCGCGGGCTCGGCGGGCTGCCGGTCGATCGCTCGTCGTCGAACGACACGGTGCTGCAAATCGCCGCCGTGTTCGCGAAGCACGATGAATTCGCGCTGGTCATCGCGGCCGAGGGCACCCGCGCACCCACCACCCGCTGGCGCACCGGCTATTATCGCATCGCCCAGGCCGCCGGCGTGCCGATCGTCTGCGCCGGTCCCGACTACGACCGCCGGGTTGGCATCTTCGGTCCGCACATCGTGCCGACCGGCGATTATGAGGCCGACATGGCACCCGCCTGGGCCTTCTTCCGCACCTTGAAACCGCGTCACCCCGAGCGGGCAATGTTCCCCGACGGCCGCGGGATGTAGGGGTGGTTCCCGCAGAGCTTTATCGGCTTTCGCTCCCACCTGGCGAAGCGCATGGCACTCTCCCCCGGTTCGTCCTACACTCGCCCCACGGCATGGCGCCGCTTGAGGACATGATCATGGCCAAGGGTCAGAAAAAGACGAACCGCGAAGCGCGCAAGCCCAAGGCCGAGGTCAAGAAGACCAACGCCGCCAATCCGTCGACCAAGACAGGGGTTGTCCGCGGCCTCGAGAATTTCAAGAACTGATGGGCGACGCGGTCGGCAACCTGCTCGCCGACGGCATCAAGGGCCTCGTTCACGGCTGCACGAGATTCTCGCGGGGTCGATGATCGTGCTGTTCGGCACCTATGTCGGCCTGCTGTTCGCGCGGCTCGGCTGACCCGCAAGCAGCGCCGCGCCGAGCATGCCGCCAACGGTCCTCAACCCCGCCGCCGCCGTCCGCGTCGAGCATATCGGCCACGAACGCCAGCCGGTGATCGTTATCGACGACGTCCTCGCCGACCCCGAGGGCTGGCGCGCCTCCGCCCGCAATGCGCAGTACGGCCGCTTCGGCCCCCACTATCCCGGGCTTCGCTCGCCTGTCGCGCCCGACACCGCGCTCGCGGTGCGCGACGAACTCGCCGCGCTGATCGGCGAGACGTTCGCGCTCGACCCCGTCCCCGGCCTGCTCGAATGCTATTTCTCGATCGTCACCACCCCGCCGCAATCCCTCGCCCCGATCCAGCGCCTGCCGCATGTCGACGGGCTCGAACCCGACCGGCTGGCGATCCTCGTCTACTTGAGCGGCGCCGAGACCGGCGGGACCGCTTTCTATCGCCAGCGCGCCACCGGCTATGAAACTGTCGACGCCGCGCGCTTCGGGGCGTTCGAGGCGGCACTCAAGGCCGAAGTCGCTACCCACGGCCTGCCCGATCCCGCCTACATCGACGGCGACACGCCGCTGTACGAACAGGTCGCCAGCTTCGATGCCAGGCCCAACCGCGCGCTGATCTATCGCAGTCACCTGCTCCACTGCGCCCGGATTGCGCCAGGCGCCGCGCTCCTGGCCGACCCCGCCACCGGCCGCCTGACAATCAACGCCTTCCTGTTCGACCCGCGCTGAGCCGGTCGTCGCTGCGGCGACGAACAGGATCGTGCCATCCCGATCGAAGTCGAGGATCGCAAGTGGCATGGGCACACCCTATGTCGGTCGATCGCGGCTTGTCACCCACGATGCGGCGGGGACGGGCGAAGAAGGAGCATGACGATGGTCGAAGCGCGCTGGAACGGACACACGATCGCCACGAGCGACGACACGGTGGTGGTCGAGGGCAATCACTATTTCCCGCTTTCGGCGGTCGACCCGGCGGTTCTGCGGCCAAGCGCGAAGACCAGCGGCTGCCCGTGGAAGGGCACCGCGAGCTATTACTCGCTGGTCGTCGACGGCAAGGAGAACAGCGACGCGGCATGGTATTATCCCGACCCCAAATCCGGCGCCGCCCAGATCAAGGGCCGCGTGGCGTTCTGGAAAGGGGTCGACGTTCGCTGAGCCGACCGGTGCCGCTCACTCCTTGGGCGCAAGCGGTGGCCACGGCGCGCCCGGCAGGCGGTGCGAGTAGCGCCACACGACCTGCCATTGGCCGTGGCGCCGGACCCAGGTGTCGGTGACGACGAAGCGGATCGCGTCGGCGGGCTTGGCGGGGTCGCGCTTGACCGTCCACAGCCCCTCGACCGTGGCGACCGCAGTGTCCCCGACGGTGGTGACGTCGATGACGCGCGCGTCGAACCCTTCGTGCACCCACAGCCGGCAGTTCCGCATCCATTCGGCGCGACGCATGATCGCGACATCGCCCTGCGGCATCGCGACGGCGAGCGCATATTCGGGCGCGATGATCGATTCGAGGAAGGCGAAGTCGCGGCTGACAAACGCCTCGCCCCAGCGGGTTTCGAGCCGGCTGATGGCGGCGACGGTGGCGCGGTCGGGGGCCGGTGGAGCAGCAGACGCCGCCACGAGCGCGGCCAGGACGAGCAACATGTGCAATCTCCCCCAATCAGACGAACCGGATCATGCGCCGCCGCCGGACCGCAGGCAAGCGCGGTGGGGTGCGGGATCACGGCCATGGCGGCGTGATGCGACCCGCGCGACCTGCTAAAGCGGGCGCAATGAACCTGCCCCCGACTTTGCCGAACATCCCGCCCCGCAATCCGCCGCGCATATTGGTCGACGCCGACGCCTGCCCGGTGAAGGAGGAGATATACCGCGTCGCCTTGCGCCGCGCGGTGGCGGTGCGCGTGGTCAGCAACGCCCACCTCCGCGTCCCCGCGCACGCGCTGATCGAACGGGTCGTCGTGTCAGGCGCATTCGACGCCGCCGATGACTGGATCGCGGAGACGGCCGGGCCGGGCGACGTCGTCGTCACCGCCGACATCCTGCTCGCCGAGCGCTGCCTGAAGGCGGGCGCGGCGGTGATCGGCCCGACCGGCAAGCCGTTCACCGCCAACATGATCGGCGGCGCCATCGCCACCCGATCGATCATGGCCGATTTGCGGGTTGGCGGCGACGTCATCGGCGGCCCCGCGCCGTTCCGTCCCGCCGATCGATCGCGCTTCCTGCAGGCGCTCGACGAGGCGCTGGTGCGGGTGGGGCGGCGCTAAGGGCAGCTCCGTCGCGGCAGGATTGGACAGGCTGGACGTTGTGGCGCGATTTGCCGAGGCTGATAACTTCGCCTGTTTCCCCTCCGGGATCAGGCGCAAAGTGGCGGCGAGCGGCGATTTGGGGTGTCAACTTTGTCACCCTTGTTGAAGGCGCGGGTCGACTGGTGCTGGCGGAAAGGGTTTGCCCGGCGAGGGTTCGCGCGGTGTGGGTTCGCGCGGCGTGGGTTCGAGCGGCGGGGGGCAAGCGGAGGATGCGGGTCCAGGCGCGGTCAAACTCGGCGCCGCCCGCGCTCCAGCGAAAGCCATAAGCCCCCTGCCGGCTCATCCCCGCCGCCGCCGCAGCCTTGCTAACCGACCGCGTCGCGGCGAGCCGGGTGAGGAAGACGATCTGCCGATCGATCGTCCAGCCATCGTGGCGCGGGGTTCGAGTGTCCATCGACCATGATGAAGCAAAGTGCGCGCAAATAGGACAGCGTTTTCTTGAAGCGCGAAGCATTTTGCTATATATGTATAGCAAGGAGATCGACGCTATGCTTGCGGTGAGACTGGACGAAGAGACCGAGGGGCGGCTGGAACGGCTTGCCGCGCGCACGGGACGAACGAAGACCTTTTACGCGCGCGCCGCCATCGCCGCGCATCTCGACGATCTGGAAGATTTCTATCTCGCCGAAGACCGGCTGCGCGATTTTCGTGAGGGCGACGCGATCCCGTTAAGTGCGCTGAAGGCCGAGCTTGGCCTGGAAGATTGAGTTCCTGCCCGAGGCGGCGAAGGAATTACGGAAGCTGGATCGTCAGGTCGCGGCGCGGATCATGAAGACGCTGGAGGAGCGCATCGCGCCGCTGGACGATCCGCGCTCAGTCGGCAGCGCGTTGGTCGGCGAGCATGCCGTTTACTGGCGCTGGCGGATCGGCGATTACCGCGTGGTGGCCCGGATCGAGGATGAACGGGTGACCGTGCTGGTGGTGCGCGTAACCCACCGGCGGGAGGTTTATCGGTGAGGCCGACTGATCACCGCCAAGCTGTCGCAGTTACCATCGTCCAACCGGCCCTTGCCTACCTGTCCATAATGACGGTCAGATCGGAAATCAGCAACTTAGACTCACTTGAGGGCTTGCGAGAATTAATCTGTGGGATACTCTCCATCTAGAGGGGTAAGTATTAATGGCATTCTTATTCGTTGCGATTCTACTCGGGCTGATCCCGGCAAGTATCGCGAAAAACAAGGGGAGAAGCTTCGGCCTTTGGTGGTTTTATGGAGCAATGATTAGGATTGTTGCTTTCCCCCACTCACTTTTGCTTAAGCCCGATGTAGCCGAGCTTGAACGAGACGCAATCGCATCTGGGAGTAAAAAATGCCCAGCGTGTGCTGAACTAATCAAACGAGAGGCTCTCGTGTGTCGATTTTGTGGCACAAAGCAATGACAGTCACTTTGCCGTGGAAAGCATTGATCACGAATTATGGGGATAAATTATGAGAATATTTGAGATATTGACCTATATTGGTTGCGTCATTGGAATGCTGCTTCTGTTCTCGACGTTTGCAGCGACCGGAGCTCCTCAGGAAGCTGCGGGGGCAGCCATGGCGGTTGCTTTTTGTGTTATCCCTTATTGTGTAACCGCAACGCTCCAAAGGGCGGCATTGCTTAGACGAAACTGATCACGGCAGGCGGTCGACCTCTAAACTGTGCCGTTCTCTAGACTGAAGGGTCGTCGGGGTTCCTTGTGAATCCCGGCGATTCTTTCGGCAAGGGCGAACATTCGTGATGGAAAAAGCCCGGCGAATTAATGAAGCTTGCGCTCCTTCGAGGTCGCCGCCTGAGGATTGGTCGCATCTTCATATGCAGAGAGAAGTTGGGCGGCAAGGCAACGGTCCAACAGCTGCTCGAGATCGGTCAAATCAAGTTTGCCCTCTCGCCAATGTTCATCAGCGACTTCGAGCGCGGCATAATAGGGTGACTTGTCGCGTGCGATCTGTTCGGGAAGCGTTTGCTGACCGGGAAGCCGATAGCCAATCCGGGTGCACAATACAAAATATGCGAGTGCGCGTGATGTTCGGCCGTTGCCATCGGTGAACGGATGAATCCAGTTCAGCCGCCACATGACGTAAGCGCACAGGTGAAGCGCCGTGGCTGTCTCAAAATTGGCCATGACATGGTCACACATTTCCTCAACGAGGCCGGGCACGAGATGAGCGGCGGGCGGTACGTGCTTGCTCTGACCGATTGCAACATCCGCGGGCCGATAGTTGCCTGCGTAATTCGACAGGCCGTCGAGAGCCAGCCGGTGGAGATCCAGAATCATTGAAGTGCGCAGACGGAATGGGCGAGCGTCGCGGGCGACATGGTCGATTAGGTCAAGCACTCGATCGAATTGGGCGAGCGCGTTCTGAGACTCGCGGATAGCCTCTTCAATCGGATCAGTAATCAGCGACGGCGATGCTGCTTCGCTGTGCCGCTCCCCACCGCTCATGGTCACTCAGCCTTGCCGATCTTTTCCGCCGCTTCATCGATCATGGCGCGAGTCACGCGCTCATTCTCGATATGGGCATTTCCATAGGCAAAGCTACGCCGCTGGGCTTCCTTCTCAGCATCGCTCATCGTTCGGCCGCGCGAGGCGTCGATCAGCTTTTGCAGTTGTTCGCTCATTTTGTCCTCCTTCGACGATACGTCGGCTGGTGAAAGCAGATCGTCAACGGCTGTCGGAGGTTTGGCGGCAAAAAAATTTGGTAATTGCCCATGCGGCAGGAAATTCCCTCACTCCTCAAACGCCTCCAGGATCGGGCAGGGGCCCTTCGTCCCTGACGTACAGGTCTTTCGCAGCCGTCCCAGCGCTGTCCGCGCGCCCTCGAGCACGGCGCTCTTCTGGTCCAGCGCGGCCAGTCGCTCGCCGGCCGTCTGGGCCGTTCGCGCGCGGTCGTTGGTGGAGTCGAGGGCGATCAGTTCGGCGATCTCGGCCAGCGTGAAGCCGACGCCGCCGCCCCGCTGGGTTGCCGCGCGGCTGAGCCGCTCGCAATGACGGCGGGGATGAGGGGGCGACCGCACCGCGACCAGATTGTGCCCGGCACCCGCGCGTCGTTCGTATGCGTGGCGCTTGGGTCGATCGAGGCGTATGATGGGGTTCCCCAAGGAGGGAATGGCCATGGAACGCGACGGAGACGAAGTTCACCTGAGCGAAGTCGAAGCCAGTGGCGCCGAGCAATATCATATCGGGCGGTGGGTATTGGGCCTGTCGCTGTTGCTGGCGACGGCGCTGTTGTCGCTGATCTGGATCAGCGGAGCGATTTTTTAGGGCGTTGTTGCGCTAACCGCCGACGCTCCCCGGGGCGATGCCCGGGAAGCGTCGGCGTGCGTCACTCGGCGGGGATGTAGAGGTCTCCGGCCTCGCGGTATTTTTCGGACATCTGGGCCATGCCGGCTTCGGCCTCTTCGAGGGTGGTGGTGGTGGAATTTAGCAGCCCGGCTTCTTTCTTGGCCGCGAAGTCCCTCACTTCCTGGCTGATCTGCATGCTGCAGAACTTGGGGCCGCACATCGAGCAGAAGTGGGCGGTCTTGGCGCCCTCGGCGGGGAGGGTCTGGTCGTGATATTGCTCGGCCGTGTCGGGGTCGAGCGACAGGTTGAACTGGTCGCGCCAGCGGAAATCGAAGCGGGCGCGGCTGAGCGCGTCGTCGCGCAGGCGCGCGGCGGGGTGGCCTTTCGCCAGGTCGGCGGCGTGGGCGGCGAGCTTGTAGGTGACGACCCCGACCTTGACGTCGTCGCGGTCGGGCAGGCCCAGATGCTCCTTGGGCGTGACGTAGCAAAGCATCGCGGTGCCGTACCAGCCGATCATCGCGGCGCCGATGCCGCTGGTGATATGGTCATAGCCCGGCGCGATGTCGGTGGTCAGCGGCCCCAATGTGTAGAACGGTGCTTCGCCGCACACCTCGAGCTGCTTTTCCATATTCTCCTTGATCTTGTGCATCGGCACGTGGCCGGGGCCCTCGATCATCACTTGCACGTCGTGCGCCCACGCTTTGTGGGTGAGCTCGCCCAGCGTGTAGAGCTCGGCGAACTGTGCTTCGTCGTTGGCATCGGCGATGCTGCCGGGGCGCAGGCCGTCGCCGAGGCTGAAGGCGATGTCATACGCCTTCATGATCTCGCAAATGTCCTCGAACCGGTCGTAGAGGAAGCTCTCGCGGTGGTGGGAGAGGCACCATTTGGCCATGATCGAGCCACCGCGGCTGACGATCCCGGTGACGCGCTTGGCCGCCATCGGGACATAGGCGAGGCGGACCCCGGCGTGGATCGTGAAATAGTCGACCCCCTGTTCGGCCTGCTCGATCAACGTGTCGCGGAAGATCTCCCAGTTGAGGTCCTCGGCGACCCCGCCGACCTTTTCGAGCGCCTGGTAGATCGGGACGGTGCCGATCGGGACGGGCGAATTGCGGATGATCCATTCGCGCGTGTCGTGGATGTTGCGCCCGGTGCTGAGGTCCATGACGGTGTCGGCGCCCCAGCGGATCGACCACACCATCTTGTCGACCTCGGCCGCGACGTTGGATGCGACCGCCGAGTTGCCGATGTTGGCGTTGATCTTGACGAGGAAGTTGCGGCCGATCGCCATCGGCTCGGATTCGGGGTGGTTGATGTTGTTGGGGATGATCGCGCGGCCGCGGGCGATCTCGGAGCGGACGAATTCGGGGGTGACGAAGTCGGGGATGGCGGCGCCGAAGCTCTCGCCGTCGCGGATGGTGCCGAGCGCTTCCTCGCGGCCGAGATTCTCGCGGTGCGCGACATATTCCATCTCGGGCGTGATGATGCCGCGGCGGGCGTAGTGCATTTGCGACACGTTGGCGCCGGGCTTCGCGCGAAGAACGCGGCGGCGGACGTTGGGGAAGGGGGCGACGCCACCCGAGCGGTCGGGGCCGAGCTGGCCGTTATCCTCGGGGCGGGATTCGCGGGCGAGCACTTCCTCGACATCGCCGCGGCCGCGGATCCAGTCGCGGCGGAGCTCGGCCAGCCCGGCGTTGATATCGATCGTGACGGCGGGGTCGGTGTAGGGGCCCGACGTGTCGTACAGCGAGAGCGGGGGTTCGCCCGACGAGGCCTCGAGCATCACCTGGCGCATCGCGACGCGCATTTTCGGGTTATTGAGGGGGCCGAAGTGGACCTTGCGCGACCCGCGGATCGCGCCCGTGGTAACGGTGGGGGTATCGCTGGGCGGCGTATCGGATTTGGTGATCTTGGGGTCGATTTCGGCCATGTCTTCGCTCCTACTCGGAGGGACACGGAAGAAACCCGCATTCCCTCCCTACGCCCGCGCTAACGGGATCAGGTTCAGCGGGTCGCAGGGTGCAAGGGACCCCATGAAAGTATTACTTTCATGGGAACCCATGGCCTGCCTCTCAGCGCGTGCGCGCTCCCCGGGGATAGGGGGCTTGTAGGGCAGGAGCGAAGGGGGCGCTAGGGGGCGATGCTTGTCTATCGACGCAAAGCTCGCCACACCGCGTCGAAAGGGGGATCAGCCGATGAACACCGAATTGACCATTCTTGCATGGGGGTGCGTGCTTGCGCTCGTCCATATCTTCGCGACCGCGCAGGTGCGCACGCGGCAGTATGGCACCAAGTGGAACGTGGGCGCGCGCGACGAGGCGCTGCCGCCACCGAGCCCGCTGGTCGGCCGACTGGAGCGCGCGCAGGCCAATTTCTTCGAGACTTTCCCGATCGTGATCGCGGCGATCCTGATCGTCGAGGTGGCCCATCTCAACAGCCGCTGGACGGCGCTCGGCGCGCTGCTGTGGCTGGTCGCGCGGGCCGCCTATCTGCCGCTCTATGCAGCTGGAATCCCGGTGGTGCGGACGCTGGTCTTTTCGGTCGGGTTTGCCGGGCTGATCATGCTGCTTCGTCCGGCGCTGTTTTAAGGTTAGCCTGTACCGGCCCGCGCCCCCACCCGACCTCCCATCAAGGATACGCTGTCTGGGAAATCGGGTGGGGGCGCAGGCCGGTGCCGGCTGGAACCTACGAAAACCCCCGGGCGGCCTTGAGCAGGGTGTAGGCCTCGATCACCGCGCCCAATGCGCGCTCGTGGCTGCGGTCGCCGCCGTTGCGGTCGGGGTGATAGCGGCGGACCAGCTCGGAATAGCGTTGGCGCAGCCTGGTGCGGTCGACATCCTCGCGCAGCTGGAGCGTGCGCAATGCGCGGCGCTCGTCAGGCGTGAAACGCTGCGGAGCGAAGGCGTCGCGCTCGTCCTGCCCGCCGTGCCGGTACCGCTCGGCAATAGCGTCGAGCGGATCGGAGAAGTCGCTCCACGCGGGGGGCGGGTCGGTGCCGAGATGGGCGAAGACGCGACTGTGGCGTTCCCACCCGGCGATCGGCGACTGGGCTTCCTGTATCTCGTCGCGGGTCATTCCGGTGAAGTAGTTGTAGGATGAATTGTGCGCGCGGACATGGTCGAGGCACAGGTAGCGCCACTCGCCCGGGCCGTCGAAATCGCCCGGCCCGTCGAAATCGCCAGGACTGACCGGCGCGCGAAACTCGCCCGGCTCGCCGCACCCGGTGACGCCGCAGCGATCGGCGGCGCCGTCGACCCGTCCGTGAAATTTCTGGCTCCGCGATGCCATCGTCGTGACGCGCTTCCTTGATATCCAGCGCAAGCCTTGGCTTCCGCGATTGCAAACCCGCCCTATATAGGCGCGATGACCGATGCCGCCACCGGACCTGTCGCAACCGAGATGCGGGAGCGCCTGCGGACTGCACTGTCGCCGACCGCGTTCACGCTGGTCGACGAGAGCGATCGGCACCGCGGCCATGCCGGGCACGACGGGCGCGGCGAGTCGCACTTCGCGCTGACGATCGAGAGCGCGGCGTTTGCCGGCCAGTCGCGAGTCGCGCGCCAGCGGCTGGTCTATGCCGCGCTCGGCGAGCTGATGCGCGAGCGGGTCCATGCGCTGACGATTCGCACGCGCGCGCCTGGAGAAGTGTAACCCGACTTAAGCTCAATGATGTTCCGCGCGCAGTGGGCGTGAGAGCAGGCTTTCGAGCACTTCGTCGACCCCGGCTTCGCCCGACAGCAAGGCGGCGACCGCGGCAACGATCGGCATGTCGACCCCTTTTGCCTTGGCCAGCCGGTCAAGGACGGGGGCGGTGAAGGCGCCTTCGGCCACGGTGCGGCGGTCGGCCATCAAGTCCGCGGCGCGCTGTCCCTCGCCGAGCCCCTTGCCGAGCGAATAGTTGCGCGAACTGGTCGACGAGCAGGTCAACACGAGGTCGCCGAACCCCGACAGGCCGGCCAATGTCTCGCGCCGGGCGCCCATCGCCAGCCCGAAGCGGGTCATCTCGGCGAACCCGCGCGCGATCAGCGCGGCGCGCGCGTTCTGGCCGAGGCCGCGCCCCTCGACGACCCCGCAGGCGATCGCGAGGACGTTCTTGACCGCGCCGCCGACCTCGGCCCCGGCGACATCGTCGGTGCCATAGGTGCGGAAGGTCGGTAGCGTGATGCGCGCGCGGATCGCCGCGCCGAGCGTCTCGTCGGCGCAGGCGAGGGTGACCGCGGTGGGCAGCCCGGCGGCGACTTCATGGGCGAAGGTCGGGCCCGACAGCACCGCGATTTGCGCGCCGGGGCAAGTTTCGAGCGCGACCTGGTGGAGCAGCTCGCCCGAGGATTCCTCGATCCCCTTGGCGCACAGGATCAGCGGGCGGTCGCAGCGCGGCGCGGACGCGAGGACGGAGCGCATGTGCTGCGCTGGCGTCACGACCAGCCATGCGTCGCACGCGTCGAGTTCGGCGAGGTTGCCGGTCGCGCGGATCGCGGGCGACAGTGCGATGCCGGGGAGGAAGACCTTGTTCTCGTGGGACGCATTGATCGCCTCGACCACGTCGGCCTCGCGCGCCCACAGCAGCGTCTCGCGGTCACCGGTGGCGGCGACCTGGGCGAGCGCGGTACCCCATGCGCCGCCGCCGATCACGCCCAGTTTCTCGATGTTCATGCCTTGACCCCCGCACCGCGCACCTTGTCGGCGTCGGCGTCCAATGGCCAGCGCGCGCGTGCCGGCACGTCGAGCGGGTCGGTCAGCCCGGCAGCGAAGCGCTCGGCGCCGGCCCATGCGATCATCGCCGCATTGTCGGTGCACAGCCAGCCGGGCGGGACCGAGAAGGCGCGGCGATTTTGTTGGGCCAGATCGGCCAGGGCCGACCTGACCTGCTGGTTCGCCGCGACTCCACCGGCGACGACGAGGGTCGGTGCATCGCACGCCGCCAGCGCGCGCTGGGTCCGATCGACGAGGCAGTCGACCACCGCCTGCTGAAAGCTCGCGGCGATGTCGGCCGGGCGGTGCGCGCCCGACGCGGCGGCGCGCTGGACCGCGCTCTTGAGCCCGGCGAACGAGAAGTGCGGCTCGCCGCTGCCGACCAGCGGGCGGGGGAGGGGGACCGCGCGGGGGTCGCCCTCGCGCGCCAGCAGCTCGATCGCCGGACCGCCGGGGTAGGCGAGCCCGAGCAGCTTCGCCGCCTTGTCGAACGCTTCGCCCGCCGCGTCGTCGATGGTCGTCGCGAGCCGGCGATACCGGCCGACCCCGCGCACCTCGAGCAGCTGGCAATGACCGCCCGACACGAGCAGCAGGAGGTAGGGAAAGTCGAGCGACGCGTCGGCGAGGCGCGGCGACAGCGCGTGGCCTTCGAGGTGATTGACCGCGACGAGCGGTTTGCGGGCTGCGAGCGCGAGCCCCTTGCCGGCGAGCAGCGCGACCATCACCCCGCCGATCAGCCCCGGCCCGGCGGTTGCCGCGATGGCGTCGAGATCGGACGGTTTCGCCCCCGCCTCGTCGAGCACCTGGCGGATGAGCTGCGGCAACCGCTCGACATGGGCGCGCGCGGCGATCTCGGGGACGATGCCGCCGAACGGGCGGTGCGCCTCGTCCTGTCCGACGACGACTTGCGCGAGGATGACGCGATCGCCGGTGACCAGCGCGGCGGCGCTGTCGTCGCACGAGGATTCGAGGCCGAGGACAAGCATGGGGATGGCCTTTGCCCCAGTGGGTTCATTCCGGCTAGTGTGCGTGGTGAAGAGTGAGGGATCGGACACGACGCCGACTCGCGAGGAGCAAATGACCAAGCCGATCATCCTGGGAACGCGCGGCTCGCCCCTGGCACTGGCGCAGGCGCGCCAGGCGGCGTCGCGGCTTGAAGTGGCGCACGGCTGGCCCGCCGACGCGGTCGAGATCAGGATCGTCAAAACGACCGGCGACCGCATTCAGGGCCGTCCGCTGGCCGACATCGGCGGCAAGGCGATGTGGACCAAGGAGCTCGACCTTGCGCTGCTCGCCGGCGAAACCGACATTTCGGTGCATTCGATGAAGGACGTCGAAAGCGACCGGCCCGAGCAACTGTGCCTCGCCGCGATGCTCCGCCGGGCCGATGTGCGCGACCGGCTGATCGGCGCCGAATCGATTGGCGCGCTCAAACAGGGCGCGGTGGTCGGCACCTCGTCGCCGCGCCGCACCGCGCAATTGCTCGCGCTGCGCCCCGATCTGAAGATCGAACCGATCCGCGGCAATGTCGAAACCCGGCTCAAGAAACTGGCGGCAGGCGAATGCGATGCGACCCTGCTGGCGGCGGCGGGGCTCGACCGGCTCCATCACCATGATATCGGCGTCGCGCTCGACGAAATCCTCCCCGCGCCGGCGCAAGGCGCGATCGGGATCGAATGCCGCAAGGACGACCATATGATCCGCCGGATCGTCACCCTGATCAACCATCCCGCTACCTTCGCGACGGTCCTTGCCGAGCGGGCGTTCACCCGCGCGCTGGGGGGCACCTGCCATTCGCCGATGGCGGCGCTCGCGACGATGGAACAGGACGGTTCGATCCACCTCCGCGCCGAGCTTCTGTCGGGAAACGGCGCCGATCGGATCGCCGACGAAACGCGCTTTGGTGGGGGCGACCTCGATGCGCCCGCCGCGATGGCCCGCGCGATGCTGGCGCGCGCTCCCTTGTCGATCCGCACCCTGTTCGAGGCGGCGCCGTGAGGAAACTCACCATCATCCGTCCCGAGCCGGGCGCGAGCGAAACCGTCGCGCGCGCCGCCGCGATGGGGATCGAGGCGGTCGCGCTGCCGCTGTTCGCAATCGAACGGGTGGCGTGGTCGGCGCCCGATCCGCACCAGTTCGATGCGTTGCTGCTGACCAGCGCCAATGCCGTGCGCCATGCCGGGCCGGGGCTCGCGCGGTTTCACCGGCTGCCGGTCCACGCGGTCGGCGCGGCGACCGCCGATGCGGCGCGGGCTGCGGGGTTCAGCGTGGCGAGCGTCGGCGGGACCGGAGTCGATGCGCTGCTCGCGGCGCTGCCCGACGGCCTCGCGCTGCTCCACCTCGGCGGCGAACATCGCCACGCGCCGCGGCTGTTCGGCAAGCATGTCTTCGTCGTCCCGGTCTATCGTTCGGCGGCGACCGCGCCCGGGCCGGCGGCGATCGATCGCCTTGCCGGATCGGTCGTCGCGCTCCACTCGGCCCGAGCCGGCGCGCGACTGTCGGACGTGTTCGGCTTCCGCGACCGATCGGGCACGGCACTGGTCGCACTCAGCGCCCAGGCCGGGGCCGATGTCGGTCCGGGGTGGGAGCAGGTCGCGGTCGCCGGGCGGCCGACCGACTCCGCCTTGCTGGCCCTCGCCGCCGAACTATGCTTGGATGCAGCCGAATGATTGCGCGACCCAATTGGACGGCCCGCTTCGCCGGTGCCTTGCTGTTGCTGCTGGCGGGAGCCGCGCTCGCAACCTGGGCGCTGGCCCGCTCGGCGCCGGCGGCGCGATTGTTCGGGGTGGCGCCGAGCGTGACCGTCCCGCTGCGCCTCGCCGAGCCGCAACCCGTCGTCGATCCGACCCCATTGCCACAGGAGGCCGCGCGCCTCGCCGCGGTCGAGGGGCGGCTGGCGACGGTCGAAAGCGCTACCTTGCGCGCTCAAGGCTCGGCCGGGCGGGCTGACGCGCTGCTCGTCGCCTTCGCCGCGCGGCGCGCGGTCGATCGCGGGCTGGCGCTCGGCTATCTCGAGCCGCTGCTGGTCGAACGGTTCGGCGCGGGTCATGAGCAAGCGGTGGCGACGATCGTCACCTCGGCGCGCCAGCCGATCCGGCTTGACGCGCTGATCGACCAGTATGATGCGCTCGGTGACGCGCTGCGCAGCGCCGGGCCCGACGAAAGCTGGTTGACCGGCGTCAGGCGCGAACTCGGCTCGCTGGTCAGCATCCGCCGCGCCGACGTGCCCTCGGTCCGCCCGCAGGCGCGCTTCGACCGCGCCGAGGTGCGGCTGCGGCGCGGCGAAGTCGACGGCGCGCTGGCCGAAACGATGCGCCTGCCCGGAGTCGCCCGCGCCGGCGAGTGGGTCGCGCAGGCGCGGCGCTACATCGCAGTCCACCGCGCGCTCGACGAGATCGAAAGCGCGGCGCTGCTTCCAGCGGTCGCTCCGGCACCGGCTCCGGCACCGGCGGCGCCCGCCGCACCGGTTCCAGTCGCGCAAGCGCCTGCCCTCTGACGCGGATCGGGGACGTGACGGCATGACGTCGATGTGGGCCGCGACAATGCTCGGCGCGACGATCGCATTCGCCGCAGCCACGGCGGCCCCCGCGCAGCCAGCGAGCGTCGCCGGGCTGCAACCCGGTTCCCCGATCGCGGGCGCCCCGGCCGTCCCCGCCTTCATCCGCGACCGGGTCCAGACACTGGGCGCCTCATTCAACGGCCGGGTCGGGATCGCGGTGCGCTCGGTCGACCAGGGGTGGCAGGTGGGCTGGCACGCCGACGAGCTGTATCCGCAACAGAGCGTCAGCAAGCTGTGGGTCGCGATCACCGCGATGGACGCGGTCGACCGCGGCGAGGTCAGGCTGATCGACCCGGTCACGCTGACCCGCAGCGACCTGACCCTGTTCCATCAGCCAATCGCCGCGCAGGTGCTTCGCAACGGCGCAGTCACGACCACGCTCGGCCGCCTCCTCCACGACGCCATCACGATGAGCGACAATACTTGCAACGACCGCCTCATGCGCGCGGTCGGCGGCGACGGCGCGGTGCGCGAAATGATTGCGAAGAAGGGCCTCGGCTCGATCCGTTTCGACCATGGCGAGCGCTTGTTCCAGTCCAGGGTCGCGGGGGTCACCTGGCACCAGTCGATGGCGGTCGGCGACGGCTTCAACCGCGCCCGTAACGCGCTCCCGCTGGCGACCCGTCGCTCGCTGCTCAACCATTATATCGAAGACCCGTATGACGGCGCCGCCCCCGCGTCGGTGGTGAAGGCGCTCGCCCGGCTCAAGAAGGGCCAATTGCTCTCCCCCTCCTCGACCGCGCATTTGCTCAACACGATGGGCAATACCAAAACCGGCCGCAACCGTCTCCATGGCGGGCTCGCCCCGGGGTGGAGTCTCAGCCACAAGACCGGCACCGGCCAGGTCCTCGGCGCGCTTCAGGCGGGGTATAACGATATCGGCTTGATCACCGCCCCCGACGGACGCAGCTATGCCATTGCCGTGATGATCAAGTCGACCACCACCCCGCTGCCGGTACGGATGCGGCTGATGAACGAGGTCGTCCGCTCGGTCATCCGCCAGCACGACATGGAAGAGCGGCCTTATTGACGCCGATCCCGACCAACAACTTGGCCCGTTCTGGTTGATCCCCGTCATTGTCGCTTAACGAAGCCAACGATAAACCTGCCCGATGAAACACGTCGGCGACGCCTATCCGATCAAGCATGATGAGCGCCGCTACGCCGACGAGGGCCACCGCTTCGATGAGAAATTGCGAACTAGCGAATCGCGCTTTGCCGCCGCGGTCGCTGCGGTCGGGGTGCTGTGGACCAATGACGCCAGCGGGCAAATGTCGGGGGATCAGCCCGGCTGGGCGTCGCTGACCGGCCAGTCTCACTTCGAGGAGGATTTCGAAGCAAACGAGATCGCCCTCGCCACCGCGACCGACGATCCGCTGGCCGGCTTCGAAACCCGAATGCGTTACAAGGACGGCTCGGCGCATTGGGTCAATTGAGTCGCCAATCCTTAGTGCGACAAGATCTACGCCAAGGGCCGCGACGTTACCGAACGCCGCGCTGCCGAAGAACAGCTTCGCCAGACGCAGAAGATGGAGGCGATCGGCCAGCTTACCGGCGGGGTCGCGCACGACTTCAACAATCTCCTCACCGTCATCTCGGGGGGCTTGCAGATGCTAGAGCGGAGCCGCGACCCCGCGCACACGCAGCGGCTGATGGACGGTATGCGCCAGGCGGTCGAGCGCGGTGCCGGGCTCACCCGCCAGCTGCTTGCCTTTTCGCGCCGCCAGTCGCTTCGCCCCGAGCCGATCGCGCTTGCCCCGATGGTCGAAAAAATGCGCGACCTGCTCGACCACAGCCTGCGCGGCGACATTCGCGTCGAGACCGACTTCCCTAGCGGGCTATGGCCGGTCGAGGCCGATCCTGGCAAGCTCCAGCTGGCGCTGCTCAACCTGTGCGTCAACGCCCGCTTGCACGAACAGCGCGGCAGCGGCCGTGTCCTCCCGATCGAGGATGACGCCCAGGTGGCGATGCTCGTCTCCGACATGATTCGCGAGCTTGGCTATGAGGTCGATCATCTCGCCGACGCCGCCACCGCGCTCGAACGGATCGGTGCGGCAGAAGGCGTCGACGTCATCCTGTCGGACGTGATGATGCCCGGCGGGGTCAGCGGGATCGACCTCGTCAACGCGCTGCGCGGCCGTGGCATAGAGGTGCCGTTCATGCTTGCCTCGGGCCGCGCCGACGCCGTCGCCGACGATGCCGCCAGCGTCGGGGTTGAATTGCTCGCCAAACCCTTCACCATTGCCGACGTCGCGGGAGCACTCGCACGCGCCTTGCGCTGAAGGGAAACGGGATTGATCATCGACGACGGCGCATCGCTTGCAGCGCCCGTTCCCTGGTACCGCCACCTTTACGTCCAGGTCCTCGCCGCGATTGCGCTCGGAGTTGCGCTCGGAATTGTCGCCCCCGCCACGGCCGAGGCGATGAAGCCGATCGGCGATGCCTTCATCAAGCTGGTCAAGATGATCATTGCCCCGGTCATCTTCCTGACCATCGTCACCGGCATCGCCGGGATGCGCGACCTCGGCGCTGTCGGGCGCGTCGCCGCCAAGGCGTTCGCTTACTTCCTGCTCATGTCGACCTTCGCGCTCGTCCTCGGGCTGGTTGTCGGCAATCTCGTCCGCCCCGGCGCCGGG
>NZ_JANYGG010000080.1 GCF_025362505.1 Sphingomonas sp.
ATCGAGATCATGTTCGGCCGCCTCAAGGACTGGCGCCGCGTCGCCACTCGCTACGATCGATGCCCGACCGTCTTCCTCTCCGCCATCGCCCTCGCCGCCACCGTCATCTTCTGGCTCTGATCAACGAGTCCTGACCCTAGCCGTAAGTCAATCAGTTAAGTTAGATCGCTGATTCCCTCTGAAGATGTGAAGGCCAACCACTACCCCACCCCCTTCGGCCCTGCAGCGCACGCAGTTGAGGCGGGGGACCAGCGCGCGGAGCGGGGTCGCGCCGCCAGCGCCGGGCGAACCATCATGCCGCGTGCCAGCCCCTCTCCCCTCTGCGGGAGAGGGAGGACTCGGCGAAGCCGAGCCAGGGTGAGGGGACGGTGGTGCCAACGGGGGCTGGCCTGGTGCCGGAGTCTTTCTTCCATTCCTGCTGATCTGTCTGACGAAGAAGGGCTCGACACATGGGCATTGCCCGATCGCACCACAGTCCCCTCACCCTCCCACCGCTTCGCGGCGGGCCCCTCCCTCTCCCGCAAGGGGGAGAGGGGCTAACATCATGCCGAAAACCCCGATCAATCCTGACGCGCCCCCTTCCCACGACACCGGTCCGAGCAAAACTTCACCGCCTCCCAGTCTTGCGCCCATTTCTTGCGCCAAGTGAACGGCAGGCCGCAGGCGGCGCAGGTCTTTGTCGGCAGGTCGCCCTTCCGGACCATCCTCGGCATCGGCACTTCCTTGCGACCGGGACATTATTTCCCCGACCAGCACAAATAACGCTGTCCTACAGTTAGCCTTTCTGGTTCATAATCACGGATGAAAAAGAAAACACCGGGGTCACGCCCCACTTCGCCGGGGGCCCAGCCTCTTCCTGCAACCGCGCCCCTCCCCACAACCGCGCCTCTCGCCACAACCGCGCCCCTCCCCGCAACCGCGCCGCTCGCCTCGAACGCGACCCGACGCGCCGCCGCCGCCGCCAGGCGCAAGGCCAAGCGCTCCCCCGCTAAAACGCCCCCAAAAACTACCACCCCGCACCCCCTCGCCGCGCCGATCACGGACCCGGTCACTCCCGCCTGGGTCCCGCCCGGCTCGACGCTCGACAAGGAACGCCGTCGCCTCAACCGCGAACGCGGCGCATCGTCCAGCCTGTCGGCCGCCGCCGACTTCGAGCGCGCGGTCACGAAGATCGCCGCCCGCCGCGCCGCCGCGCCCGACGGCGAACCGGTCTCGTCGCAAACCGAACACGCCTGCACCCACCCCCAGCGCCACCCTGCGGTCGAGGCCGCGTTCGATGCGTCGCAGGGCAATCGCGACCCGCTCAACCGGACCGAACAGATCGCCTTCCACATGGCCGAGCTCGAGGCGCTTCGCGATACCGACGACGCGACCGGCTGGACCGGCTTTTCGCGCCGCCTGTTCCTCTCGATCCTCGCCGAATCGGGCAAGGTCGCCGAAGCGTGCGATGCAACCGGGCTGGTTCGCTCGGGCGCCTATGCGCTGCGCAACCGCGATCCGGTCTTCGCCGCTGGCTGGGATGCCGCCGCCGCGCTCGCCCGCGCCCCGCTCGCCGACCGGCTGGCCGAACAGGCGATCGACGGGATCACCGACACCGTCACCCGCGCCGACGGATCGACCGTCACCCGCCACCGGTTCGACAGCCGCCTGTCGATCGCGGTGCTCAACCGCCTCGACCGGCGCTGCGACCGCGCCGAGGCAGCGGGCGCCTGCACCTTCGGCATCCAGGCCAATTGGGAAGCCTATCTGGTCGCCGTCGGAACCGGCGATCATGCCGCCGCGATGGCGATGATCGCCCCGCCGCCCCCGCCCGATCCCGCGCCCGATCCCGCGCCCGAAACCGCGCCCGAAACCGCGCCCGCGAAAAACTCGCCAGTGCGTCCACACTGTCCAAACAGCGACGAAGCCGACATCACCAAACTCCCCACCAGCGAGCTGCTCCGCCGCATGAAGGCCATCCGCGACGGCAGCTTTGGCGAAGACGGGCAAAACTCCGACGACGATGACGAGTCGACCGACCTCAGCGAGCGGGTGTGGACCGACGACAATGGCGACACCTACACCGACTTCGCCCCGCCCGCGGGCTTCACCGGCTGGCAGGACGGCGCATGGGGCGACCCCGACTATAATCGCAGCCTAAATTCCGGGGAAACCGCCGCCTATGCCGCGGTGAAGGCCGAATGGGCCGCCGAGGACGAAGCCGAAATCGCCGGGAGGCGCGGCCACGACGCCGGGCTGAGGGACTTTTTCTTTGGCTTTGGCGAGGAAGCGGGGGGCGAGGAAGCGGGGGGCGAGCCAGCGGGCGATCCAGCGGGCGATCCCGACGGCAGCTAGGCTAGGCGCCCCGCTCCGCCACGTTGCGTCCCGCCATCCGCAGCACCAGCGGCATCATCATATGCGGCACCGTCAGCACCGACAGCACGACGAACGTCCCGCGCAGCACTCCCGCCGACAGCGCCGGCACCGACACCTCCGGCGCGCCGAGCCAGGCGATCACGAGGACCAGCAGCAGCGACGCGGCGCTCGCCGCTGTTACGGGAAACCGCCACGCCCGCCCGCCTGGGCCTGCTTTCCCGCCAAGCTCGGCCAGCCCGCGCGCGAACTGGCGCGGGGAATGGAACAAGCCGAAGCTCAGCGCGAACCCGACGAGCGGCGGGAGCAGCACCATCCCGGCCAGCGCCGCCGCGCTCGACGCCGCCAGCATCCGCCGCCCCGCGCTCCACAGCAGCGCGCAACCGGTCAGCCCCGCCGCGATCGCCACCGGCGCGACCAGCAGCAGTGAATTGGCCAGCGGCGGGATCGCGCCCGGCCCGGCGATGATCGCGAACAGCGCGTCGATCTTGGCTCGGTGGAACAGCAGCGGCGCCGCGAGCAGCGCCAGCGCGCCGCCGTGCGCGATCAGCCCCGGGCCCGGCCAATCCTCGCCGAAATGCCCGATCGCGACCGCGAAAAACAGCAGCAGCGCGGCGCCGGGCATGACCCACCACAAGGCCGCCATCGCCCCGGCCAGCGCAAGGTACGAAGCGATCGCGCGCGTCCTCGATCGCGCCCCTAGCAGCCCGACCATGTCAAGCGCGCCATGCGGCAGCCCCAGCAGCAGGATCGCCGTGCACGACAGCATCGTCGCCGCGCCGCTGTCGAAGTCCGTTCCCAAAGCGGCGGCGACCAATGCCACTGCCGTCGCGCCGATGTGCAGCGCCCCGATCCGCACCTCGCCCCCAATCACGGCCTCATTCACGGCCTCATTCACGGCCTCATTCACGGCCTCATTCACGGCCCCATTCACGGCAACGCCGGCCGAAGGGGTTTTCCCTCCGACCGGCGCAGCGTGTTCAGAACCCCGGATCGCGGGATCACGATCCGGGATGGCAATCATGCCGCGTAGGGTGTCGAAACCCCGTCGGCCTCAGCCGCGGACTTGCGGACCGCGATGTTGTAGATGAGGATTCCGACGCCCGCCTTGGCGATAATGTCGGCCAGCGTGTAGCCGAGCTGCACCGCAACCTCGGTCGTCGCGCCCGACAGCGAAGTGTAGGGGATCATGTAGACGATCGGGTAGAAGCCCCACGAAGCGAACGTCAGCAACCGCGCCTGCTTGACGAGGTTGCGGACGTTATCGGGCTGGCTCTCGATCGACTTGCTCAGGCCGGCGAACAACGACCACATGATGTAGGTGAACGGGATAGCCGACAGCGTGCCCCACAGCGCGCGTGTCGCGTTGTTGGTGGCGATCTCACCCGGATAGCCGAGCACGATCATCAGCGCGGCGGCAGAGCCGAGCTTCAACGAGCGCGACATCGTCTCTTCCTTGGTCAGGCGCATCACCAGCACGAGCTCGATCAGCAGCAGCGGAACGGTCAGCAGCCAGTCAACATAGCGATAGGCATCGACGAAGCCGACCCCGGTGACCGTGACGACCCCGGCATTCACCGTGTAAGCGGCGTTCCAGCTCTCGAAAATGCGGAAATAGTGATAGGCGGCGATCGCGGTGACGAGCCCCGAGATGGTGATCGCTGTCTTGTAGGCGCTGCTGACCTGCGACCGGCTGATCCACAGGAACAGCGTCGTCGCGGCCATCGCCGCCAGGGTGAACGAAAAAGCGTTATATACCAGAGAGAACTGGTCGGCGGTAAGTTCCTGCATCATGACTTCCTTGCTGGCGAACGCTGGGGCGCCGCACGATCAACGCCGGTTCGGCTGCAATCGGCCGGAACGGAGCGGCGTCAAGGCAACAGGATCGGCTCGGTTGCCGCACGATGGCGTTGGCGAGAACAGGTTATCGAGCCCCCACCCCCGTGCGACCCGCCTCTCATGAACCGATGGCCGGGGCTCACCCATACGGCATTTAGGCCGTATCGCCAGGCCTCGACCTATAGCCGCGCTTCGACCGCAATTCGGATGGCGTCGGCGATGTTCGACGTGTGCATCTTCCCGAGCAGCAGCGCTCGGTGCATCTTGACCGTCTTCTCGCTCAGCGACAGCCGGTACGCGATCTGCTTGCTGCGAAAGCCGTTGGCGATCTCGCGCAGCACCTGCTCCTGGCGCGGCGACAGGCTGCGTACCAATTCGACTGCGTCATGATGGCGATTGGACGACGGCCCGACCGCCTCGGGATCGAGCTCGACCTGCGAGCCCATGCAATATTCGAGCTCGCCCATCTCGTCGAACACCGGCGCGACCAGCACCGCGTTACGAAACGGTTCGCCATCGCGCTTGTAGTTGAGGATTTCGACCAGCACCGGTCGCTTGCGCCGGATCCCGTCGCTGATCCGCTCGGTCAGCCACGGCTCGGTGTCGGGCCCGGCGAGGAAGCGGCAATTGCGCCCGAGGATTTCATCCTGCGCGTAACCGGTCAGCGCGCAGAACGCGGCATTGGCAGCGATGATCGGGTTCTGCGGCAGGCGCGGATTGCTGATTACCGACGCGATCGGGCTGACCGCAATCGCCGCGATCAGCGCATGGCACGACTCCCCGCTCCCCTGTACCATCGATCAGCATCCTCCGCTGCTGATCTAGAGCCTGATCGGTCGAGATGAAAGCACTACGCTTCCATCGAACGCGCGGCTTCAATCACGCCACCGTCCATCACAGCTTCGAATGTCGCAAGGGGATAATCACCAAACGCTTTCCTACAGCGAACCATATAGGCTATATGTCGGCAATTATATACTTGACGTACTAACGGTGAGGCCCTACTGTTTCAGGACAGACAGGAACCAAACCGATGACCAGCATAACCGACCCCATCTATCAGGACGCCAATAAGGCTCGTGAGCACCTTGAGGCGCTGCATTGGCCAGATGGTCCCGTCTGCCCTCGCTGCCGCACTGGCGACCGCATCACGAAGCTCGCGGGCAAGTCCACGCGCCCCGGCGTCTACAAGTGCAACGAGTGCGCTAAACCTTTCACGGTTACTGTCGGGACTATCTTCGAGGACAGCAAAATTCCACTGAACAAGTGGCTGATGGCGTTTCGGCTTCTGAGCGGCGGCAAGAAGGGTTTCAGCGCACACGAGCTGCACCGCGCTCTTGGCATCACCTACAAGTCGGCTTGGTTCATGGAGCATCGCATCCGTGAAGCCATGTCGAACAACTACGTTGGACCGATGGGCGGCGCTGGCGTGACCGTGGAAGCCGACGAGACATTTGTTGGCGGCAAGAAGCGCAACCGCGCATCTGGCAAGGTTGCTCCGAAGAAGATCGTAATGACACTTATAGAGCGCGGCGGTGAGGCTCGCTCGTTCCATGTCGCCAATGTCCACGGCAATACGCTGCGCTCGGTTCTCGCAACCAATGTCGATCGTTCGTCTCACCTGATGACCGATGCCGCTAACGCCTATCGTGAGGTCGGTCGGGAGTTCGTCTCACACGGCACGACTATACACGCCATCCGCCAGTATGTGGACGGCAACAAGCACTCGAACACCGCCGAGAACTTTTTCAGCATCTTCAAGCGCGGCGTGATCGGCACCTATCACCACATGAGCGCCGTTCACTTGCACCGCTACACGGCGGAGTTTGATTTCCGTTACAACACCCGCAAAATATCCGATGCGGAGCGCACTGAAGAGGCACTGAAAGGCGCACGCGGGAAACGCCTCTTGTACCGGCAACCTCGTTCGGTCGCTGCCTGATCTATACGAACCGCCTCGCCAGTATGGCGAACGACGCAAACCCTATTTTAAGTGAGACTCTTTCGATCGCTTGAGTATATCCTCATTGCTGATCGGGGGAGTCGTAAGCGCGCGGCGAAGCAGATCGTCTAAGCAATCAGATTGCGGGGAGGATTGGATTGGGCGGGGGTCTAAAGAAGAAGGCTTCATCGCGGCGCGACCTTACTGATGAGGAGCTGGGTGTAGCTTTATCAGAAATTGCCGACGGTTCCGATAGGGTCGCGGCGATTATGGGCTGCGCCCTTGTCGAAAACACTTTGGTTGGGGCGCTCATCACCTGCCTGGAAGATGCGAGCGATGCCGCAAAGCTATTCGATGACGAACGTGGCCCGTTCAAATCCTTTTATGCCCAAATCGTGGCGGCAAAGGCGATGGGCCTATTTGATGCCAAAATAGCATCAGCGCTCCACGCGGTTAGACAGATCCGAAATGAGTTCGCCCATGCAATCTTGAGTCTTGAATTCGAAACTGAATCAATCGCCAAGATGTGCATTAAACTCAAGAGTTTCGAGAACAAGGACGCTCATCACGAGAAGGTGTCACCGCCGCGCCGATATTTCGAACACGCCTGTTACGAACTTACTTGTGAACTGATTAGGGTCGGAACGAGGAAGTTTGAAAAAGACATAACCATTATGAAGCAGCGCATAGCGCTCGAAGAATATCAATCCAGAAGCAACGCGCTAAGCGGCCTCTCCCACTTCCTTAATACAATACCCGCCAGCCTCAAGGGCCGCGACTAGAACGTCGCGCGCGATTTCGCCGTCGTCGGTTCCCTCATTGACAATGACTTGAGCGGCCCCCGCCTCGATCATCTCGGGCGTGATGCTAACCTCTCTGGAACTGCGCCGGTCTGTCTCTTTCATTATACGACTCGATCGTTGGTACGTCTAGTATATAACTGCCTATATGTCGCCACATGAATCTGACCGACTCGTCTTTGCGACTCGCCCCCGCGCCAGGCTTTCACCGCGCGGACCGCTCGGGGGCGTCGTTCGCACCCGACGTCACCGCGAACATTGGGAACATTCGCGCCGGACAGGCTGCGGCCGAGTGGTCGTCGCGATGCCGACTCACCCCCACGTCACCGCGAACATTGGAAACATTCGCGCCGGCCCGGGCAAGCGGAACCCCGCCCCGCAAAGGCGACTACGGAGCCACCGCCACCCGCGAAGGCGACTATGGAGCCTTGGCCACCGTCACCCGCGAAGGCGACTATGGAGCCTTGGCCACCGCGACTAACGCCGGGCGCAGCAGGCGCTCCTTGAGCATGTACCCCGGCTGCATTTCCTCGACGATCGTGCCCGGCTCCTCGCCGCTCGGCATCTCGATCATCGCCTGGTGCCGGTTCGGGTCGAGCGGCAGCCCCTTGGCGGCGACGCGGGTCACCCCGTTGCGCGCGAAGATCGTCTCGAGCTCGCGCGCGGTCGCCTCGATCCCGGCGAGGAAGTTGGCTGCGGTCGCATCGGCGCGCAGTTCCTCGGTCACCGCGGCCAGTGCGCGGTCGAGATTATCCTTCACGCTCAGCATGTCGCGGGCGAACCCGGTGACGGCATAAGCCGATGCCTGGACCTTCTCGGCCTCGAGCCGGCGGCGGACATTCTGCGCCTCGGCGGCGGCGTAAAGCGCGGCGGCCTTGGCCTCTTCGAGCTGTTGTTCGAGCTCGCCGACCCGGTCATGCTCGGCCAGCTCTGGCGCTTCGGCAGCGGTTTCGCGGCGGATCTCTTCGGCGTCGTCGTGGAGATTTTGTTCGGTCATGATTCCATCATTCTGGTTAGCGCCTGGGCGGTGAAATCCACCATGGGGACCACCCGGGCATAGTTCAACCGCGTCGGGCCGATGACCCCTACAACGCCGACCACCTGCCCTTCGCTCCCTCGCCACGGCGCGGCGATCACCGACGAGCCCGACAGCGCGAACATCCGGTGCTCCGAGCCGATGAAGATGCGGCAGCCCTCGGCGCTGCGCGCGCCTTCGAGCACCCGCGCGATTTCCTGCCGGTCCTCGAGCTCCTCGAGCAGGCGGCGGACGTGGTCGAGGTCGGCGGCGGCGGCGGCGTCGATCAAATTGGCCTGGCCGCGCACGATCAGCAGCGGGCGCTGGTCGAGGTCGATCGACCATGCGGCGAGGCCCGCGGCGACCAGTTCGGCGGCGGCGGAGTCGATCGCCTGGCGCCGCTCGGCGACCTCGGTGCGCAGGCGGGCAACCGCCTCGCCGAGCGTCAGCCCCGACAGCCGCGCGCTGACGAAATTGCCGACCTCAACGAGCTGCGCGGCATTGGTTCCGGGGCTGAGCGGCACGACCCGGTTCTCGACGCTCCCGTCGATCCCGACCAGCACCGCCAGCGCCCGCGTCCGGTCGAGCGGAACGAAGCTGAGCTGCCGGAGCCGCTGTTCCTGTTTGGGCGCGAGTATCACCCCGGCGCAGGCTGAAAGCCCCGACAGCATGCTCGTCGCGGCATCCAGCGCCTGTTCGATCGGCCGGTCGCGCAGCTGCGCCTCGATCGCCGCCCGCTCGCGCTCCCCTGGCACCGACGCCTGCATGATCCCGTCGACGAACAGCCGCAATCCGCTCTCGGTCGGGATCCGCCCGGCGGAGGTGTGCGGATGGGTCAGCAGCCCGCGCTCCTCGAGTTCCTGCATCACCCCGCGGATCGAGGCGGGCGACAGGCTGACGCTCCCGGCGAGCATCTTCGACCCGATCGGCACTCCGCGCTCGATGTACGCCTCGACCACCAGCCGGAAGATGTCCCGCATCCGGGAGGAAAGATCGCCGATTGCTTCGTCCATGCCACCGTCTTTGCGAGGAACGAAGTGACGAAGCAATCCAGTCTTTCGTCAAGCTGGATTGCTTCGCTCCGCTCGCAAAGACGGGGTGGCGGGCGTGGATCGCTCGGGCTAGGGGATCGCCAACCTTCAGGAGACAAGACCATGCGCCCATCCGGCCGCGCCCCCGACCAGATGCGTTCGCTCAGCTTCGAACCCGGCTTTACCAAGCATGCCGAGGGAAGCTGCCTCGTCAGCTTTGGCGACACCCGCGTGCTCGTCACCGCGTCGGTCGACGAAAAGGTCCCGCCGTTCCTGCGCGGCAAGGGTCAGGGCTGGGTCACCGCCGAGTATGGCATGCTGCCGCGCGCCACCCACACCCGCGGCCAGCGCGAGGCTGCCAAGGGCAAGCAATCGGGCCGCACGCAGGAGATCCAGCGGCTGATCGGGCGCAGCTTGCGCGCCGTGGTCGACATGGGCCTGCTCGGCGAGCGCCAGATCCTGATCGATTGCGACGTGATCCAGGCCGACGGCGGCACCCGCACCGCCTCGATCTCCGGCGCGTGGGTCGCGCTCAGGCTGGCGGTCGATACGCTCAAGCTGGCGACGGACCCGATCCGCACCCAGGTCGCCGCCGTCTCGTGCGGGATCCACGACGGCGGCGCGGTGCTCGACCTCGACTATATCGAAGACAGCTCGGCGGGCTCCGACGGCAATTTCGTCCTCACCGGCGACGGCGCGATCGTCGAGGCGCAGATTTCGGCCGAAGGCGCGACCTTCGACGAGGAGCAGTTGCTTCGCCTCCTTCGCCTCGCGCGCATCGGTTGCGCCGACATTTTCGCCGGCCAGCTGAAAGCGGTCGGCCGGTGAGGAAACCCGCCAAGATCGTCATCGCCACGCATAATCCGGGCAAGCTGCGCGAGATCCGCGCGATGCTCGCCCCGCTCGGTATCAGGTGCGTCGGCGCCGAGGAGCTCGACCTCCCCGAGCCCGAGGAAACCGGGGTGACGTTCGTCGACAATGCCGAGCTGAAGGCGCGCCAGGCCGCGGACCTGAGCGGCCTCCCCGCGCTCGCCGATGACAGCGGGCTCAGCGTGGATGCGCTCCACGGCAGCCCGGGTATTTACTCCGCCCGCTGGGCAGAAGACGGTGATGGGTCACGCGACTTCGGCCGGGCAATGGAGCGTGTATGGCGCGAGGTCGAATTGGCCGGTCCCGACGCGGGGCATGACGCACACTTCGTCTGCGCCTTGTCGCTCGCCTGGCCCGACGGCGCGATTGAAAGTTTCGAAGGACGTTGCGACGGCACACTCGTCTGGCCACCACGCGGCGACAGGGGCTTCGGCTACGACCCGATGTTCGTAAAGGCCGGGATGGACCAGAGCTTCGGCGAGATCGACCAGGCCGAGAAGCACCGCATCAGCCACCGCGCCGACGCGTTCGCCAAGCTAGTTGCCGCGCTCGGCCAGGTGTAGCGACGGGTCGAGCGTGGTGCCGTCCTTATTGCCGGTCGGGGCATAGCGGCAGACGAAATAATCGGTGGTCGCGTTCGAGGCGAGGGCGCAGCCGACCTCGGTCGTCGTCGGCCACACGATCTGCGTATAATGGGCGACATCGTGCCACTGCCCGGTCTTGCTGACGTCTGGAAAAACGCCACGATGGAACAGCCGGGCTTCCTCGATCATCACGCCGACCATCACGTCATAGGAGAAGAGGCCGCGCGACCCGCGCCACAGGTTTTCGCCCATCAGCTTGCGGCGGCCCGGGGTCGAATCATGTTCGTAGGTTCCGGTCGCGGCCATCCGCTCGGCATAGCCGCGCGCCGCACCCGCCAGCTGCGCATTCCAGCTCATCGGCGTCGTCCCGAACGCCCGCCGCGCGTCATTGTGGAGGCGCAGGGCGGTCGCCCGCAAAAGAGCATCGCCACGATCGGCCGGTTTGGGCCAGTTGGAACTGGGCATCGGCCGCAACGCCGCCGAGCCCGCGCATGGCGCTAGCAGCAGAAGCAAACTAAGGATTTTGGTCAGCATGGCCCCCCACTTGTCCGACACATTGGTAAACAAATTCCTGCCCGGCAAGGAGTTGGCGCTCTACGTCCACTGGCCGTTCTGCGTCTCGAAATGTCCTTACTGCGATTTCAACAGCCATGTCCGCGACGGTGTCGATCAGGCCGAGTGGCGTGGCGCATTACTCGCCGACCTCGCGCATGAGGCGGCATTGCTCCCGGGACGGCAACTCAGTTCGATCTTCTTCGGTGGCGGCACCCCGTCGCTGATGGACCCCGCCACGGTCGCGGCGGTGATCGAGGCGGCGCGGCGGGCGTGGCCGGCGAGCGACGACATCGAGATTACGCTCGAGGCCAACCCCAACAGCGCCGAGGCCGCGCGCTTCGCCGACTTGGCGGGCGCCGGGGTCAACCGCATCAGCCTCGGGCTGCAGAGCTTCGACGATGAATCGCTCGCCTTCCTCGGCCGCGCCCATTCGGCCAGCGAGGGGCTTCGCGCGCTCGAGGCCGCGCAATCAGCGGTCGAGCGGGTCAGCTTCGATCTCATCTACGCCCTGCCCGGTGACGACGAGGCGCGCTGGGCCGCAAGCCTCGACCGCGCGCTGTCGCTTGGCACCGAGCATCTCTCGCTTTACCAGTTGACGATCGAGCCCGGAACGCGCTTCGCCTCGATGGTCGCGCGGCGCGAGTTCACCCCGCTCGATCTCGACACCGCCGCCACCCTGTTCGAATTGACGCAGGAGCGCGCTGGCGCCGCCGGCATCCCCGCCTACGAAATTTCCAACCACGCCCGGCCCGGCGCGGAGAGCCGCCACAACCTGACCTACTGGCGCTACGGCGATTATGCCGGGGTTGGTCCCGGCGCGCATGGCCGCCGCCTCGGCCAGCGCACCGTGCGTCACCGCAAACCCGAGAATTTCCTCGCCGGCATGGCGCGCAACGGTCACGGGCTGGTCGAAGAGGAAGTGCTGACGCCGGTCGAGGCGGCGCGCGAAGCGCTGGTGATGGGGCTACGGCTGGCCGAGGGGATCGACCCGCAGGCGCTGGCGGCCCGGGTCGGTGTCGACCGGCTCGTCGATGATGCCGTGGTAGACCGGCTCGCCGCTCATGGCCTGCTCGAACGAACCGGCCCCCGCCTCGCGACAACCCCCGCCGGGCGCCTGCTGCTCGATTCCATCCTCGCCGAAATCGCCGCCTAGTTAGCCCGAACAAACCCTATTTTGTCGCGGTGATGCTGCCCTTTTCGCGATAGCGGTCGACCCAGTCGGCGAGATAGTCCCCGACCTGCTCGTCGGCGTCGAGCTCGGCCTTCTTGCGCGCCCAGCCGACCTTGACGTCATAGGCGATGACTTCCGACCGGAAACTCGTAATTTCCCCGGCGCAGCTTTGTTTGGCGAAACCGGCGAAACTGTCGGGCGTGATCTTGGCCGCGTCGGCCTTCTCGATCGACCCCTTGAAACATGCTGTCATGTGCGCCCGCGCGCTATTGTCGGTCGGATTGCCACCGGCCAGAGCGAGCGCGATCATCAGTGCGAACATCCTGCCTCTCCACGCATCTGTTGCAACGGGCAGAATGACTCTTTTTTGACAGTGGCGATAGGGGCTTAGTCGCCGAAGCTTTTAGCAGCGGGTGACACCGTCGTCGTGCCGGCGGCGGTCACCTGGCGGACCTCGAGCGCGCGGATCGCGACGCCGCGCTTGTCGAAGCGGAAAATCCCGTCGACGCCGGCAAATCCGTCGCGATCGCGGAGCGATCCGGCGGGGAAGCGCGCCCCGATCGGCCAGCTCCGGCTGCTGCGCACCGCCAGCAGCACCGCGTCGTAACCGAGGCTCGCGATCCGGCTCGGCTCGGTGCCGTAGCGCGCGCGATAGCGGGTAACCAGCTGGTTGAACCGCGCATCGGGCGCCGCTGCATACCACGCGCCGCGCAATGCCGGCGTCGCACCGAGCGTGCGGTCGCGGGCCCACAGCTCGGTGCCGAGCAGCCGCGGCCCAACCTTCAGCGCTGGCGCGGCGACCGCGGCGATGCGCCCGGCATCGGCGATCAACACCGCGTCGGCCCCGCCCTTGGCGTTGAGCGAGGCGGCAGCGGCGCGGACCGCGTTGGCGGTGCGGTTGAAGGTCTCGATCGCGACCAGGCGCCCTCCAGTATCGCGCACCGTCTCCAGCATAGCTTGCGCGGCGCGCTGTCCGTAGATGCCTGTTGGCACGAGCGCGGCGAAACGTGTCGCTCCCTTTTGCTTGGCCAGTTCGACGACCCGCTCGATCGACTGGTTCGGTGTGAAGCCGAGAATGTAGACGCCGTTCCCGGCCACCCCCTCGTCGTTCGAGAAGGCGATCAGCGGGACATCGGCGCGGCGCGCGGCGGGCGCGGCGGCGCGAACTTCGTCGGCCAGCAATGGGCCGAGGATCAGGCCATTGCCCTCGGCGACCGCCTTGTTAGCCGCCGCTTCGGCTCCGCCCGCACCGGCGCTGTTATAGATCGTCAGGCGCAGCGTCCGGTCGCCGCTGTCCAACAACGCAAGGTTGGCGGCGTTGGCGATCGACTGGCCGACCGCCGCGTCGGCGCCGGCCAGCGGGACAATCACCGCGACCCGGTTGCGCTGCTCGCTCAAAACGAATCCGTTCGGTTTCGGTGGCTCGACCGGGCCGACAATCGGACCGCGCCCGCCGCCGGTCTGACAGGCGGAGAGCGCAAGCGTCAGGCCGGACAGGGCAGCGGCAATCAGGAAAGTGCGACGCGCTTGCGGCTGGTAGGCAACTGGTGTCATGTCTTGGCCTTCACGATGAACAACGATCCCCTTGCCCCAGGCCTCTATATCGTGGCCACGCCAATCGGCAACTTGGGTGATTTGTCCGCCCGGGCGATCGCGACGCTGCGCGGGGCGGGGCGGATCCTCGCCGAGGACAAGAGAGTAAGCGCCAAGTTGCTCGCCCACGCCGGGGCGACCGCGCCGATGACCGCCTATCACGACCATAGCGACGAGGGATTGCGCGATCGCATCCTCGCCGAGCTTGGCACGAAGGCGATCGCGCTGATCAGCGATGCCGGGACGCCGTTGATTTCCGACCCCGGCTACAAGCTGGTCCGCGCCGCGCGCGCCGCCGGGCACGCGGTCCATACCGTCCCCGGCCCGTGCGCGGCGGTGGCGGCGCTGACCCTCGCCGGGCTGCCGACCGACCGCTTCCTGTTCCTCGGCTTCCTCCCCGCCAAGGCGAAGGCCCGCGCCGACAAGATAGCCGAAGTCGCGGCGGTGCGGGCAAGCCTCATCCTCTACGAAAGCGGCCCGCGTCTGGGCGAAAGTCTCGCCGCCTTGGCAAAGGGGCTCGGAACACGCGACGCGGCGGTGGTGCGCGAGATCAGCAAGCTTCACGAGGAGACCGTCACCGGCACGCTGTCCGAGCTCGCCGCGCGCTATGCCGACACCCCGCCACGCGGCGAAATCGTCATCGTCGTCGGCCCGCCAGCGGAGCGCGCCGAGGCGAGCGACGACGACCTCGACCGCGCGCTCGACGAGGCACTCGCCCGCCTGTCGCCCTCGCGCGCCGCCGCGGAAGTCGCCGCCGCGCTCGGCATCCCGCGCAAGCGTGCCTACGCCCGGGCGCTGGAGCGCGCCGCCGGATAACTTGCCCGCAAGCCCGCCCTCGCCTAGGCGCGCAGCCATGTCCTTGCGCGTCGCCGTCCAGATGGATCCACTCGAATCAATCGGCATCGCCGGCGATTCGAGCTTTGCCCTGATGATCGCGGCGCAATCACGCGGGCACCGGCTGTTTCATTATCTCGCCGAAGATCTGGGCTATGAGGACGGTCGCGTTCGCGCGAACGCCCGACCGGTAAAGGTACGGCAGGTCGAGGGAGATCACTTCGCCGCCGGGGACCCGGTCACGCTCGACCTCGCCGACGACGTCGACGTCATCCTGATGCGCCAGGACCCGCCGTTCGACATCGGCTATATCACCGCGACCTATCTGCTCGAGCGGATCGCGAGCGAGACGCTGGTCGTCAACGACCCCCGTTCGGTCCGCGACGCGCCCGAGAAACTGTTCGTGCTCAATTTCGCGCGCTTCATGCCGCCGACGCTCGTCACCCGCTCGCTTGTCGAACTGCGCACGTTCCACGCGAAGCATGGCGAGATCGTGATGAAGCCGCTCCACGGCAACGCCGGCGCAGCGGTGTTCCGGATCGGCCGCGACGGGAGCAACCTCGCCGCGCTGGCCGAGCTGTTCGGCGCGGTATGGCGCGAACCCTATATCGCCCAGGCCTTCCTCCCCGCCGTGGCCGATGGCGACAAGCGCATCGTGCTGGTCGATGGCGAGGTTGCGGGCGCGATCAACCGCCGTCCGGGCAAGGGCGAAATCCGCTCAAACCTTGCCGCCGGAGGGACCGCCGAGGTGACCGACCTGACGACACGCGAACGCGAAATCTGCGCCGCGCTCGGTCCCGAGCTCAAGCGCCGCGGGCTGATCTTCGTCGGTATCGACGTGATCGGCGGCCACCTAACCGAGATCAACGTCACCTCGCCAACCGGGATCGTGTCGATCGACAAGTTCAACGGCAGCGACACGCCCGCCATGATCTGGAATGCGATCGAGGCCCGGTTGTCGGCGCCACGAGCGATCTGATCACCATGTCCGACTGGGTCATCCGCGTGATCGAGCAGGCCGGCATTCTCGGCGTCGGTTTCCTAATGTTCCTCGAGACGATTTTTCCGCCGATCCCGTCCGAAGTGATCATGCCGATTGCGGGCGTCGCCGCCGCGCGAGGCAAGTTGGTGCTGTGGCAGGTGATCGCGAGCGGCACCACCGGCGCGATGCTCGGCAATATCTTCTGGTATCTCGCCGCGCGCGCGCTCGGCATTCAGCGGCTTCATCCGATCATCGACCGCTGGGGCCAGTGGCTGACGATCAGCTGGCCCGAAGTCGAGCGCAGCCAGCGCTGGTTCGGGATCCACGGCCCACTGTTCGTCCTGATCGGGCGGGTTATCCCGACCATCCGCAGCCTGGTGTCGATCCCGGCCGGGCTGCTGGCGATGCGGTTTCGCAATTTCATCGTCGCCTCGACCATCGGCACCGCGCTGTGGACCGCGTTCCTGGCCGGCGCGGGGTACAAGCTTGGCCAACACTATCACGACATCGATCAGGTCATCGCACCGCTGTCGAGCGCGGTGATCATCGCGCTGATCAGCATCTATGCGTGGCGGTTGTGGGATCACCGCCGATCGAAGAGGGCCAAAAGCGCCGCCGATATGGACGAATAAGAGCTTTCTTTCGAGCCACATCGAAACCGACCGCATCATCCAATACGGTTATTTATAAGTCGCTTAATGCTCTGTCCCGCATCGCTTGCTCGCCGTCGCAGCGGGTTGCTCATGCCCACTGGTCGCCAGCTGCGGCGGCATCCCCCTCCTCCGACCAGGCTAATCACGCCACAGGTTGACGAGGTGCCGCGGCCACTTGCCCGGCACGATGAAGATCGCGTCGACCCGCATGTCGTCGCCGGGCCGGCGATAGCGGTGGAACAGCGTCTCGGCCGCGGCGAACACACGCCGCAGCCGATAGGGATCGAGCGCGAGGTCGGCGGCAAAGTCGGTCGATCGCGCCTTGACCTCGACGAACGCGATCATTCGGCTCCGCCGCGCGACGATGTCGATTTCGCCGACGCGTACCCGTGCGCGCATCGCGAGGATCGACCACCCATGAAAGCGCAGCCACCACGCCGCGATCGTCTCGGCCCGTCGTCCGGCGCGCTCGGCGGCGGCGCGATCGCGAACGGGCCTTGGCGCCGTCAAGCGCGCGGATGCGCGTGGCGGTAGACGTCAAGCAGATGGGCCGCGTCGACCGCGGTATAGATCTGGGTCGATGACAGGCTCGCGTGGCCAAGCAGTTCCTGAAGCGAACGAAGGTCTGCGCCGCGTGCGAGCAGATGGGTGGCAAAACTATGGCGCAGGGCATGCGGGGTGACGCTGTCGGCGAGCCCCAGCCGGGTTCGTGCCGCCCGCACCGCCCGCCGCACGAGGTCGGAGTTGAGCGGCCCACCGCGCACCCCGACGAACAACGGCTGATGCGCCGCGAACGGCCACGGACAGGCCGTCACATAGGCTTCGATCGCCTCGCGCACCGCTGGCAGTACCGGCACGACGCGAGTCTTGCCGCGCTTGCCGGTGACGCGGATCACCGGTCCAAGCGGTAGCGCGCTCGCGGTCAGCGACAGCGCCTCGGACACGCGCAACCCCGAGCCGTAGAGCAGCAACAGGATCGCCAGGTCGCGCTGCCCGACCCACGGCTCGCTGGCGCCATCGGCGGCGTCCTGCGCAAGGCCCATCGCGTCCGCCGGGCTCGCCGGGCGCGGGAGGGTGCGCGGGCGACGCGGAGCTCTGGTCCGTGGCAATTGAGGCTGCATCCCCTGCTCCTCGGCGGCGAATTTGAGGAACCCGCGCACCGCTGACATTTCGCGCGCCGCCGAAGCCGCGCCGAGCCCGCTCGCCCGACGATCGGCGAGGAACGCGCGCAAGTCCGCCGACGACAGTTTCAGCATCGCGAACCGGCCGATCTCCTCGCCGCGATGACGCCCGAGAAACTCGATGAAGCGGTGGGCGGTGGCAACATAGGCGCGCACGGTATGCACCGATCGGCGCCGGTCATGCGCAAGGTGTCCGCCCCACCGCGCCGCGAGCGCGCGGGCGGGATGCGCTTCCCCCAAATCGCTGCCTAGTCGATCAGCCACCGTCGCATGATAGACCCGATGCTTCGCCCGAGGAACAGCATCAATTCCGAACCGTGGCGGCCATCGAGCTTCTGGCTGCTGCGCTGGCCGAGCACCAACAGCCCGCTCGGCAAGGGCGCATCGGCGTCGATCCGAATGAGCGCCTCGGAACGGATCAGGGTGAGCGCCGGGCCAAACAGCGGATGGCCGCGCTCGACGTTGCGCATCGTCACCCCGTTGCTCACCTGCATCGCCCGCGCGACCATCTGCGGCGCGACAAATTGCACCCCGTTGACGTCGGCACGGAATCCCTTGTTCCCGACGATCAGCGCCAGCGCGACCGCATCGAGGCCAAGGATCAACGGCCATTCCTGCGTGATGACATGGAGCAGCGCGTCGAACCCGTCAGCGTCCATCGCCGCCAGCACCGCTTCATGGATCGAGGCGGTGGCACCCGAATGGCCGCGGGCGAAGGCGATAAGGTCCTGATTGGCCTCTTCGGCCGCGCCGAGCCGCTGGCGCAACTGCGCCACCGCGCGTTCCTCGAATGGAATAACCCTTCCCATGCGATGAAGCCTAGGCCGGAACGGGTTAATATCCAGTGGCTGCGATGAAACCGAATTTCGGTTGTGCGAGAGCTTTAACCGATCGCCTGGCCGGTCGCTTCCCAATCCTTGAGGAACGCCGCGATACCATTGTCGGTCTGCGGATGGTTGAACAGCTGCATCAGGATCTTGGTCGGCGCGGTGGCGACGTCGGCGCCGATCTTGGCGGCTTCGACAATGTGCATCGGGTGGCGCACGCTGGCGACCAGGATCTCGGTCGGGAAGTTGTAATTGTCATAAATCATGCGGATGTCGGCGATGAGGTCCATGCCGTTGAAGCCAACATCGTCGAGCCGGCCGACGAACGGCGAGATGAAGCTCGCTCCGGCCTTCGCCGCGATCAGCGCCTGCGCCGCGGAGAAGCACAGCGTCACATTGACCATCGTGCCGTCGCTGGTCAGCGCCTTGCACGTCTTGAGCCCGTCGACCGTCAGCGGCACCTTGATCGCGATATTGTCAGCGATCTTTCGCAGCACTTCGGCCTCGCGCATCATCCCGTCATGATCGAGCGCGACGACCTCGGCCGAGATCGGGCCGGTGGTGATCGTTGCGATCTCGCGCACCGTCTCGATAAAGTCGCGCCCGGCCTTCTTGATCAGCGAGGGGTTGGTCGTCACCCCGTCGAGCAGGCCGGTTTCGGCAAGCTCGCGGATTTCGGAAATGACGGCAGTGTCAGCAAAGAATTTCATGACTGGCCCCTTGGCGCGCGAGAGTTGCATCGCGATAGCGGGGCCGACGGCGAACGTCATCCGATTCGAAGGTACCAACGATGAGCGAGCATGTGCGGATCGAGCGCGACGGCGCGGTGTTGGCGATCACGCTCGCCCGCCCCGAGCGGCGCAACGCGATCACCGTCGCGATGTACGCTGCGCTGGCCGACGCGATCGAGGGGGCGTCAAGCGATCCCGAGCTTCGGCTGATCACGATCCGCGGCGAAGGGGTCGACTTCACCGCCGGCAACGATCTCGCCGACTTCCTCTCCAGTGACCCGGCGCGGGCGAGCGATGACGACATTGCCGTGTGGCGCCTGCTGCGCGCGCTGGCAGCGAACGAGGTCCCGATCGTCGCGGCGGTCCACGGCAATGCGATCGGCATTGGCACGACGATCCTGTTCCACTGCGACCTGGTGATCGCCGAGGAAGGCTGCCGCTTCCTGATGCCGTTCGTCGATTTGGGGCTAGTGCCGGAAGCGGCGAGTTCGCTGCTGCTCCCGCGCCTGGCGGGTCGTCGCGCGGCTGCGAGGCACCTTTTGCTGGGCGAACCCTTCGGGGCCCGCGAAGCGATGCAATTAGGCCTGGCGAGCCACGTAACCGCGAAAGGCGAATTGAGCGCGGCTTACGACCGACTGGTCGCGGCGCTCCTGGCGAAACCGGCCAAGGCCATGCGCCTGACCCAGAAGCTCCTGCGCGCCGCCGACCGTGACGAGGTGGTCGAGCGGATGGGGGTGGAGAACGGCCATTTCTCCGAGCGGCTGGGTTCGGACGAAGTAAAGCAGGCGATCGCCACCTTCTTCGCCAAGCGCGCCGGCTAGAAGCTCAAATACACCCGTTTGCTGCGCACCAACGTGATGTCCGGCGCGGTGAAGAACAGGTAATTGGGGGTGACAGTGTAGGTCACCGATAAATCCTTGTACGACTTGCCGGTCGGGTCTGCGACGGGGTCAGCGACCGTGAACTTACCAACATAGGCCCCGAACAACTTGTTATTGATCTGCGTCTTGATCGCAGTATCGGTTGGCGTCGGGTAGATGGTCGCCAGCCGCGCGCCTTCGCCCAGTGCATGCTGCATCCCCGCGCTTGCCGCCATGATCATCCCGACCTGAAAAATGCCGTAAATGAACAGCAGCAGGATCGGCAGCGCGAACGCCATCTCGATCGTCGCGAGCCCGCGCTCGTCGCGTTTGATCTTGAGGATCATTGGGTGCGCACCGATGTCTTGCCGGTCACCGTATAGGTGCCGTCGGAACTCGCCCCGGCGAACCTCATCGCGAACATCGGCGTATACACCTTGCTAATCGAAACTGACATATAACGACGGGCAATCAACGCGCTGCTGCACACAGAAGTATAACTGGCCTGTCGCGCGCCATCGCATTCAAGCCAGAAATCAACAGTTACCTGATTGGTCGGCACAACGGCTATATTCGCCGCTTCGACCTGAAGCGCGGTGGCAATGGTCGCATCGCCTGATTTCGCCTGGCCATTCATCACCTTCTCGATCGCGGTTTGCGAGGCTTGCTCGAGTTGGAGCTTGGTCGAAAAGCCACGCCCGAGATCGACCATGCCGACCAGAAACAACGCCATGATCGGCGCCGAGATCGCGAGTTCGATGATTACCGCGCCGCGCGCATCGCGCGCCAGCCGGCGAAGGTTGCGACGAACCATCATCATGCCACCAGCCGGACGTGCCGTCCCTTGAACTTGTCGGGATCGGGATAGGTCGGGCAGTTATTCTTGATCTGCGAATTGCCCAAGAAGGAGACCTGCCGCGCAACCAGCTCGATGCACTGGTAGGTAACGCCCGACGTCCCGGTGAACTCGACGTTCTGGCTCGGGAAATAGACCGCGCCCTGGAAGGTCGAGGAGCTGTTGCCGTTGATCTTGTTGGTCGTTCCGCTGGTCGCGCCCCGGTTCTGATAAAACATCAGGCCAGCATAGGTGCCGGTCAGCGGGGCCTTGAGATTGAGCTGTGCGCCGCCGTTGACGGTGATCATGCCGGTCTGCGACGGCGAGTTGTTGGTCAAGATGATCGTGCAGGCATTGCAGTCGATCTTGGCCTGAGAGTTGATGTTGATGTCGCCCGTGATGACGTACGTGCCATCGCCGAGGTGCATGGTGCCCTGAACAGTCATGCTCTTGTAGCAACCCGCCGTAACCGTCGTGTTGTCGCTGGGCTTATCGTTTATTGTGTTATTGCACGGCGACGGGATCGTCGGGGCAGGCACCGACGCGAACGGATCGGGCTGCGGGATGGTGAACGGCAACAGGGTTGTGCCCGTCGCCCAATTGTCGGTCTTGTCGAGCCCACCGACAGCCGCCACTGGGCTCGCCTTGACAAGCGAGCTGCCGAACGCGACCGCCGCATCCATCGAAATCGAATTGGTGATCATGCCGCAGCCGAGATCGACGTTGGCGTTACCGCCAGCGGTGATGCCGGTGGTGTTCGTGCTTTCCAGGCTGACCACGCAATAATCGCCGGTCTGGACGGCCGCAGCGGTCGCGTTGGCGGTGATGATCGGGGTGGTCGACATGAACATTGAACTGAAGCTCAGCGTCTTTTGCACCTGAAGCTGCACCGCGACTGGGTTCGTCCAGTCATTGGCGGCGGCCGGAAAGGTGATCACCGGGGCGGTGAGCAGCGTAATCCCGGTCTGGTTGTTCTTGGTGGTGTCGTTCGTCACTTGGGTCGTGACGTCCTGTCCCGCCATCTTGGCATAGACGCCCGCGACGGCCGCGGAATCCGCCGCGCGCTGGAGCTGGCGCTTCCACAGCGTCCACTGAATCGTGTCGCTGGCGAGACCCGCCGCGCCGACGATCATCGGCATCGCGCCGGCCACCATCAGCAGCGCGTTGCCCCGCTTGTCGCCCAGGATTTTTCGCAGGAACTTCAGCATAAACTTTCCCCGGCGTCGGTTCGCCCTTGGCAGGCAATAGCCAAGACAAGGTATGCGAAGCGTTCAGGTGAGTGGTTAAGACGCTGCTGACCATTGTTGAGGCTTCCCCTTGCGGGACAGCGTCTTACACCTATAATACAGCGAGAAGCGCTTGCGGTGGCGCGGTGGGCCGTCCACCCTTGCCGGCAAACGACGACGAACTGAAGGAAGAACGATGGCCAGCGAACCGACTGCGACGGCGACCGCCACCAAGCTCAAGCTCGACCCGCCCGCGGCGTTGCAGCCGCTGGCGATGCAGGAAGCATCGGGGCTCGTTCCGCTCAAGAGCGAGGAGACGAGCGAGCTCGACAGCAAGGTCGCGACCTATGTCGCCGAACTCGCCGCGCTCGACAGCAACAGTCCCGAGTTCGGCAAGAAGGTCGACCAATTGACGTCGATGGGTCGCAAGGAAATCGCCGACGCGGCGGGCGCCTCGAACCGTTTCCTCGATCGGCCGGTGAAGGCAATCGACAGCGATACCGGGATCGGCTCGGACCTCACCGAACTACGCCGCACGGTCGAAGCACTCGACCCCAAGGCGAACGGCAAGATGATGACCGGGCGCAAGTTCCTCGGCATCATTCCGTTCGGCAACCGCATCAACAATTACTTCGACAAGTATCGCAGCTCGCAAACCCACATCAGCGCGATCCTCGCCCGCCTCGGTAACGGCAAGGACGAGCTGCTGATGGACAATGCCGCGATCGACACCGAGCGCGCGTCGTTGTGGAAGACGATGCATCGGCTCGAGCAGATGATCCACATCTCCAAAAGTCTCGACAAGCAGCTTGAGGACAAAGCTGACGAACTGGACGCAACCGAACCGGCCAAGGCCAAGGCGATCAGGGAGACGGCGCTGTTCTATACGCGCCAGCGGACGACCGATCTGCTGACCCAGATGGCGGTGAGCGTGCAGGGCTACCTTGCGCTCGACCTCGTCAAAAAGAATAATGTCGAGCTTGTCAAAGGGGTTGACCGCGCATCGACGACGACGGTGTCGGCGCTTCGGACCGCGGTGACGGTCGCGCAGGCGATGACCAACCAGCGGCTGGTGCTCGAGCAGGTAACTGCACTCAACACCACCACGGCCAACATGATCGACTCCACGGGTGAACTGCTCCGCACCCAGACTGCCGCGATTCACAGCCAGGCGGCGTCGTCGACCATCCCGCTCGAAACGCTCCAGCGCGCGTTCCAGAACATCTACGAGACGATGGACCAGATCGACCGGTTCAAGGTCGAGGCGCTGGCTAACATGAAGCAGACCGTCGTCACGCTCGGATCGGAGGTCGAGAAGTCGAAGGGCTATATCGCCCGCGCCGAGGGAGTGAACCAGGGCCGGCTCGAGAGCAGTTCGTCGCCGCTGACCCCGATCGAGGCGCGTTGAGCCGATGAGCACCGACAAGGTCGAGCGGGCGATCGCGCGGTTCGATCGCGTCACCCAGTCGCTCGATGCGCGTGATGGAACTTCGAGAGACGCCGCGCGGCGAGAACGCCAGCGACTCAATGCGGGCTTCGGGCGGACCGCTGGCCGGGTCGGCATCGCGATCGCCGCGGTCGGCATCCTGACCATCTTCGTCGGCCTGTTCATGCCGATCGGGATGTTCGGCTTCCTCGCCGCGGTGGCGCTGGCGGTAGGCCTCGCCGCGCTGTTGATCGCAATGCCGGTGCGCGACGCGATTGCCCCGCCCAACGTCGGCGCCGACCTCCCCAACGGGCCGATGGTCGAGCGCTTCGACAGCTATTTGTTCCGCAGCCGCCGCGCACTTCCCGCCCCCGCGCAAACCGAGGTCGACAAGATCAGCGCGATGCTGCCGCGGTTGAAGGAAACCCTCGCCCGGGTCGAGTCGCTCGATCCTGCGGCACAGGACGCGCGCCGGCTGATGTCGCTCCACCTGCCCGGCCTGATCGACCGCTACGTCCACGTGCCCGCCGCTTATCGCGACCAGGCCGATGGCGAGGGGGTCAGCCTTGAGCAGCGGCTCGTCGACGGCCTCGCCGCCGGCCGCGGCAAGCTGGAAGAAGTCGCCGATAATCTGGCGAAATCCGACGTCGCCGCGTTCGAAACCCAAGGACGTTTCATCAAGGCCCGTTACGGCGAGAGCGACGCGCCGACTGGAACTCCGCCTCAGTAACCCATCAGCGAAAAGGCTTCGCGCCGCGAGCGGTTGTCGTCGCGGAAGCAGCCCATGATCCGGCTGGTGATCATCATCACCCCCGGCGTCTTGACCCCGCGCGAGGTCATGCAGGCGTGGCTCGCTTCGATCACCACCACGACGCCGTGCGGGTTTAGCTGCTCCCAGATACAGTCCGCGACCTCGGCGGTGAGCCGTTCCTGGACCTGCAGCCGCCGGGCGAAGCCGTGGAGAACGCGAGCGAGCTTCGAAATTCCCACCACCCGGTCGCGCGGCAGATAGGCGATCGCCGCCTTGCCGTGGATCGGCGCCATGTGATGCTCGCAGTGCGACTGGAACGGAATGTCCTTGAGCAGCACGATCTCGTCATAGCCACCGACTTCTTCGAAAGTCCGCGACAGGAAGGCCGCCGGATCCTCGCCATAGCCGCTCGCATATTCCTTCCACGCGCGCGCGACCCGCACGGGGGTGTCGAGCAGCCCTTCGCGATTGGGATCGTCACCGGCCCAGCGGATCAATGTGCGCACCGCGTCGGCGACTTCGTCAGGCACCGGCAGCTTGGGCGACGGCCGCACCAGGTCGCCATCGTCGGGAGAGGCGGTCATCGAACAGGCTCCTTGGGTGGCGGTTGGTGAATGTTGGTGGCCCCGGAGAGACTCGAACCCCCGACCTTCGGTTTAGGAAGTCCCTGCTACCTATCGCCAAGCGCTATCGCAAGGCCTCAATAGGCATCATGTTGCCAAGTTGTTCGTGTCTCGTTTCGCTTAATGCCCTCATTGGCCTTCACACGTTGCCGCAGGCGTGTTATTCCGGTGCTTATCTCGTAAGGAATGGCCATGGCGACGGGCAAGATCACCAAGACCTCCGTTGAAAGCATCGAACCGCCTTCCATGGGTAAGCGCGCTCATCTGTGGGACGACATCCTAAAGGGCTTCGGGGTCATGGTCACCGATCGTGGGGCACGTTCCTACCTCGTGCAATACCGAATCGGTGGTCGCGGCGCCCCGACGCGGCGGGTTACGATCGGCAAACACGGCTCACCCTGGACGGCAGAAACCGCACGCACCCGCGCGAAGGAACTGCTCCATCAGGTCGACTGCAAGGTCGATCCGTTCGACGCCGTCAAGGCGCAGGTTGAGAAGCAACGGCTGGACAAGGAGCGTGCCCATGCGGCCGCTCACGTAAATGAGCGCCTGGGGTTCTCCGTTTTCGCCGACAGATTTGTCGAGCAGTACGCCAAGGTAAAACAACCGAAGAGCTGGCGCGAGATTGAGGCGATCGTGCGCCGTGATCTCAAGCCCGTGTTCGGTGACCGTCCACTCACTCAAATTACCGACGCCGACATCGTCGAACTGCTCGACCAGCTTCGCGCGCGGGGCGCCACGCCAAGCCTGAAGGCGTACAAAGTTCTTCGTCTTCTATTCGGTTTTGCCAGCGACAAGGAACGCAGGCACCTTCGACCCGCCGCGTCGCCCATGCTGGGAATCAAGCCGCCCGCTGCTGCGGGTAAGCGCGAACGCATCCTCTCCGACGTAGAGCTACGCTACGCTTGGCTCGGCGCGGGAGGACTGGGCTGGCCGTTCGGACCGATCGTTCGCCTTCTCATCCTGACCGGTCAACGCCGGGACGAGGTTGCGGGCATGGCTTGGCCCGAGATCGACAAGGTCCGTAAACAATGGGTACTGCCGGGCGTGCGCTCGAAAAACGGGCTGCCGAATCTCGTGCCCTTGAGTCCCCCTGCCCTTTCGATTGTTGATGATGTCCCTGTCCTGCCCGGCAAGGCTGGACTGTTGTTCACGACGACGGGTGAGACGCCCGTGTCGGGCTTCTCGCGGGTTAAGGCCCGGCTCGATGCCTCCATGCTCGACCTGATGCGCCGTGACGCGGTCGATGCCGGTGCGGATGCCGATACGATCGATGCATTGCGGGTTGAGCCGTGGGTCATCCATGACCTCCGGCGCACGGCTGCGACTGGGCTGCAACGGCTGAAATTCCCGACTGAAGTAATCGAGGCCGTCCTCAACCATCAAAGCGGGAGCAAGGCCGGGATCGTCGGTCGGTATCAGCTTTACAAATTCGAGAAGGAAAAGCGGGCGGCGCTGGAAAAGTGGGGCCGCCATGTGACATCATTGTTGGCCACTTCCACGCCGTCAAACGTAGTGATGATCGGATCGGCCTCGTGACCGAGCCATTACTCGACCGCGACTTCTGGCTCGAACGTTCGGAATGGCCGATTGGCAACGGCGGCTGGACTTTCCTCGGTGACGCTTTCGACGACGTAGGCAGGGCATTAGCGGGTGATGATTGGTCGGGAAGTGAGGTCACCACCTATCGGTCCAATGTCCCCGCGCGCGCCCTTCTCGAAAAGACGATGGAGTGGATTGCCGGTCGATGTCGTGACGGGGATATTCGGACAGCGATCCAACGTTCAGGGGAAGTTGAGATCTCCGATTACTCGCCGCCGATCTGGAATATTCGGCCGGCTGCTAGACGATTTTATCGGTGTGGCTTCCATCCCGGTTCACCCCTTTCTCGTTTCGACGCCGAGAGTAGGTTCGCCTACATTTTTTTGAACCAGGAAGACCTCTCGAATGAGATCGCCGGGCTCCTCCACGCAAGTGCCGTGGTGACAGCCGTCGACCTATCCACATACTCTGATCATCTGCAGTTTGCAGTTGGCCTCGCCAAGAGGTGGAATTTCAATCGCGACTACAAGCCTCCGAAGCGAGTCTCCCTTACCAGTGACATTCAAGACGCTTGGACCGCGACCAGGCAATCAACGCTGTCTCCTGAAGCCGCCGAACGGATCGGCTTCATCCTAAAAGGCTTCCAGCCCCACTAATTGTCCGACACCGCCATGCGCAGAAAATAGCGGTTATTGAAGAGTGTCCGACACTTCAAACTGCCAGAGTCCCCCCTCCATCCGACAATGCCGGGTGGGACGTAGGTCGAAAATGCTGACATTTAGTCTCCCGTCTTCGTTGGGCTTCACCAGTGATGATGCGCCACCGGACGCTATCCGGTGATGCTCACGGGAAATTAACATGACCCAAGGATACCTCCGCACTCCTAGAGCCGCGCACTATCTCGGCATCGGCCAATCTACTCTCGAACGTAAACGCGTTGACGGCACGGGCCCCAAGTTCCGACTGCTGGGTCCAAAGATCGTTACCTACGCGGTCGCCGATCTCGACGCATGGGCCAGCGCAGATGTGCGCTCCAGCACTTCGCAGATCGCCGCGTGACCGATGGCCGTCGAATCGGTTTCGCGTCCGCTGACGCGAAAAGGCCGGGCAATCCTAGCGGACGCCCGGCCCTCAATTCGTTTGCTGGCAGGCAACGATTGTTCTTCTACATCAAAGGTGCTGCAGATTCAATGTCTGATCGGTGGTTTCGGTCTGCCGCCGACATTGGCAGCGGACGTGGCGGAAATGTTTTGGGGGGCGCGTTCATGACCGCCCCTTTCTTCTTCAACCGCGCCGACCGGGACCGGCTGTCGAAACTGGCAGGCATGCTTGGCTCTTCGCACGATGGTGAGCGGGCCGCTGCTGCGATGATGGCAACGAAGCTGCTCGAAGCGGTCGGCGCAAGCTGGGCTGATCTGGTGGCGTCGGTGCCGGTGAAGTCCCCGCCGCGTTACCACACGCTGCCCGAAACCAGGCGCGCCGCTGCGAAGATGCGGGTGCCATCATGATGCGCCCCGATCTCGACAAGGAGTTGGCAGTCGCCGGTGCCGCGACAACGCTGCTCCATTTCAAGCACCTTATTGCACTGGGCGTGCCTCGGGCAACGCTGGCGGCTCAGCGCGTCGATAGTTGGGGCTGGGGCGTCGTGAACGCGATGGATGTCGGTGACGGGCTTTATCGCCCCGGCGACGGCCCGCTGCACCTCCTCCTGCCCGTGTGGGATGGCGAAGACTTGGTCGACCTCGTCGTGTTCCGTTCGGGAGATCCGTCGGACTGGCGACTGCGGACTGGCCTCGGTCTCGCTCTTGGGCTCGAACGGGGCTGGGAACGCCATCATTGGGAAGATGAGGTCGAATTCACCCTGACGCCGCTCGACTGGCTCCGCAATGGCGCTGCCGGGCTGTGCATCGTTGATTGGGACGCGTCCGACATTTCGATGCTGGCCAGCTTGCCACGCATCATTTGCCCGACGCGGGAGTCGGCAGCGCAGCTTCGCCAGGCCCTGACCCGCCCGCAACCACTTCCTCCGATTATCGTGAAGGAGACGCGTCTTGCCGCGTAACTATTCCGCGCTTGCCGACGGCGTTGCCGCCGAGGTGTACGACATCACACCGCCGTTCGTGGCGATTCCCGACATGTCCGTTCTGGAGGAAGGGCGTCGTCATCCGCCCGAATTGCCGCCCGCGATGTTTGGCAACGCGTGGCCTGAACTGGTCAAACTGGCGGCGGATAAGGGTGCCACCGTCGATTACGTCGCGCTGAGTTGGCTCACGGTGTCGGCGGCGCTGATCGGTAGCAAGCGGCGTTGCGTCCCATATCCCGGCTCGACCTGGAAAGAGCCGTCGATCCTATGGCTCGGCCTGGTCGGCGATCCGAGTCACAACAAGAGCCCGGCGCTCGATCCGTTTGTGGATGTCTTGCGGCTGCTTGAGGATGAAAAGACAAACGATCATCTCGACGCGATCAACGTGTGGCGTGCCGACACGGAGCGGGCGAAAGTCGAAAAGGTTAACTGGCAGGACTTGGTGAAGGCAGCCACGAAGGATGGCCTGCCAACGCCAGCACTGCCTGACCACGCCATCGAACCTGACGAGCCGCGCCGCCGGCGCCACTTCGTTCAAGACGCAACGCCGGAAAGCCTTGGTGAGATACTGGAGGGCAACCCTCAAGGCGTCCTCATGGTTCGGGATGAGTTGGCCGGATGGTTCTCGGGCTTCGATCGGTACAACCCGGGCGGACGATCGCAGTGGCTGGAATCATTCGGAGGTCGCCAGTTCACTGTCGATCGCAAGGGCGCCGCGAAGCCCGTGCGCATCCCATATAATGGGGTCAACGTGATCGGCGGCATTCAGCCGGGCAAGCTGTCGGATTGTCTTCTCAAGGTGACCGACGACGGGCTCGCTGCGCGGTTCCTGTTCATTTGGCCAAACCGTCCGCCGTTTTCCCGCCCTACGGCAACGGCCGATTTGCGGGGGATCGAAAGTGCCCTGCGTCGTCTCGACACTCTCGACTGGACTATGCGGGATGATGGCAAGCCGGGGGCGGTGCTGGTCCCGCTCGACCCCGACGCGGCGGATGTGTTTGATAGCTGCTGCCGTCTCTACGGTGATCAGGAACAGGAAGTTGGCGGGCTTCTCAAGTCGTTCATTGGCAAGCTTCGGGGCCTGACCCTGCGCCTGGCGCTTGCATCGGAACTAGCTCGCTGGTCATGGGAGGGTGGATCCGAACCAAAGTCGATCAGCCGCAGCACATTGGAAGCGGCAGCGGACTTCGTGGCCGACTATGCAATCCCGATGGCCGAGCGGGTTTACGGCGACGCTGCCCTGCCGCCGGTCGAACGCAACGCCGCGACCCTCGCCCGGCATATCAAGCGGCACAAACTGGTCTCGATCAATACTCGCAACCTGCAGCGCAAGGATCGGCTGCCCGGCTTGGCTGAATCCGCCGACATCGACCCCGCGATTGAGGCGCTCGTCGATGCGGGATGGCTGCGGGCAGAGCCACGGCGAACCGGCGCGACGACGGGTCGTCCATCCCGTGATTATTCGGTCAATCCTGCGGTCTGGAGGGCGTGATGGCGCGAAGTTGGCGAGACTATGGGGCGGGCGGCCCGACCTGTGACAATAGTGACAATAGGGACAAAAGGTCGTCCGAAGGGCTCGGGCATAGGGGTTTTGTCCCTAATGTCAGTTCTGTCAGGGGCCTGCCGCCTACCGTCTCCACAGGGATAAAAACGCTCAGGTCCATGGCGGCTCCCCGGTTGCGTCGCCCGGAGGCGTGGCCCGGCGTCGTGTCCGATGCCCTTTCATTGGCCAATGACGGCTGGGCGGCGAAGGCTCTGGCGCTTGGTTGGTCGGACTTGGACGTATTCGGCGCCGTTAGTAACGCCGGTGGAGACCCTTACAGCGACGGCCTTGCCGCGTGGCTCGGTGGCCGCAAGCTTCTGGCGATCTGCTCGACGTTCGCAATTGCCGAGGACGGTAACGGCCGCGCTTATTTCAATCGACGCGATCAGGTCGGAGCCAAGCTGCTGTGGGAGTTGGGCGCGTGACCAGCCCGCGTAAAAGCGCGGCCAATGCGCGCGGCAAGCCTTTTGCTGCTGGCAATCCGGGTAAGGCCAAAGGCACTCGACACCGGGTCACTCGCGCCATCGAGGAGCTGCTCGAAGGCGAGCACGAAGCACTGACCCGGACCGCAATCGAGAAGGCGTTGACCGGCGACGTGGTCGCGCTTCGACTATGTCTCGACAGGCTGGCGCCGCCTCGCCGAGATGCCCCGATCTCGATCACCTTGCCACCCATCGCGACAGCCGCCGACACGGTCACAGCCTCGTCAGCATTGCTCGATGCGGTTGCAAATGGAGATTGCACACCGGACGAAGCGGGCCGCGTAATGGCTCTTCTGACCGCCCACAAGCAAATCATAGAAACCGCAGACTTGGCCGCAAGAGTGGCCGCACTGGAGGAACGGAAATGACCATGTTGAACCGTGTAAAGCAGATGGAGATGTCCAGCCGCAAAATAGGTCGCGCGCACTGGATCTCGGCAATCGAACCCGGTCAGACCCTTGCTCAGGCTACCGCTGCTTACGAGGCAACCAATGGGCCAATCGGCGAGGATGATATGGTGTTGAGCTGGGATGTATTTCCCAAGGATTTGCCGTCGTCCGCCTGATTGTAAAGTTGCCTCATTGGAGCGCCTGCTCCGCGAGATCAGTGAAGCGAGCAAGTGGCCCGGATGATCGAGCCCGTGCAGGGTTTAGTCGCCATTCCGAGCCGGGGCTATAAGTTATGTCCGTGGCCCAGACCTGGTTGAGCCGTGTCACCGCCAGCTTGCGCAGCAGATATGGATAAATCTTGTGGCCCGGCTCCGGCTTCGACGTGTTCGGCCGCCGGTAGATCGCCGCCACACCCATCTTCTTCATCAGCGTAGCAACATGCAGGCGGCCGACCTTGATGCCTTCGGCGGCAAGCAGATCACGCAACATCCGGCTGCCTGCGAACGGAAAGTCCATGTGCAGCTCGTCGATCCGCCGCATGATGGCGAGATCGGAAGCCGAGACCGGCCTTGGCAGATAATAGACGCTGCCGCGGCTGATCCCCAGCTCCCGCGCCTGCCGGGCAATCGGCAGTGCGTGGACACGGTCGATCATCGTTTTGCGCTCGGCAACAGCCCGGCCGACGGCGATGCCTCGCGCCCCGCCGCCTCACGCACCGCCATCAGCAGCGTGTGGTTGATCGAGCGCCACAGCCCGATGTCGCGCCAGCGGTAGAAGTAATGCTGCACCGTCGTCATCGGCGGGAAAAGATCGGGTGGCGGCATCCGCCACGGCAACCCGCCGCGCAGCAGATAGAGCAGGGCTTCGACGATCTGCCGATAGCTCCACACCGGCGGCCGTCCCCGGTGCGAACGAGCCGGAAACAGCGGCTCCAAAACCTCCCATTCCGCGTCGGTCAAATCGCTTGGCAAACGCAGGCCGCTTCGGGCAAACTGCCTCCGGGTGGTGTCAGTCCACATGTGATCCTCCTTCGATGTCTCGCAACACCGATTGAATCACATCATGCTGATATCACCCAACTTCTTTTTCGGTCAGGCTCTGAGTGAATTTCCCTGCGATATGGCCCAGCGTCATTGCAGATGCGAGGCCCGCACCGGGCAAATAACCCGATGCTCCACGACCGCTGATCCCGCGCGCAGCGCCGCCACCGGCGAACAGATTGGGGAAGGGCTGCCCGTGCGCATCGACAACTCGAGCGGCCGCATCGATCGTCAGGCCGCCTTGAGTGTGGAAGATCGCGCCAGCGACCCGCGCGGCATAAAAGGGAGGCGCAAGCGCGAGACCGGTGAAGGAACGACCCCATGAGTCGGTCTCGCCGATGGGGATCGAGGCCAGAGTCACCGCGAGACCGACGGGGTTGATCCCCGCCCGGTCTGCGAGTTCAGCCAAACTCTCCGCATGAATCACCCCGCCGACCTCACACAGCTGGACATATTGCGGAAGGTCGAAGCAGTTCGCGTGAATGCGCTGGTCGTAGATCACCCACGAGCGCGATCCCGGCTGGGCAATGACCCGCGCACCCTGGCCCGACACATCGTCGAGCTCATTCGAAAAGCGCAAGCCGTCGCGGTTCACCTGGATCCCGCCTTCGATCAGGAAGCGCGGGTTGAGGTCGATTCCCGCGGGATCGGCGAGCAGGCCAAGCCCCTGGTAAGCATCCATGTCGGCGAGCGCGCCGCCCAGCTCGGCGCCGAGCCGGATGCCGTCGCCCTGATTGCCCTCCCACCCGAAATAGCGTGCCTCGGCCATGGCGGGGATGAAGCGCTCGATCATGGCATGATTGCCGCCGAACCCGCAGGTGGCGAGGATCAATCGGTCGCAGCCAATGTCCTCGACCGAACCATCGGGCCGCTCGGTGCGAATGCCCGCCACGGTCCGGTCATCGGCGAACAGGCCGGTCAGCCGGGCGTTGGTAACGATCGGGATTTCTGCCCGGTCGCACGCCGCCAGCAGCTGATCGATCAGGTCGGCTCCGCTTCGTCCGGGGGTGACGTGCATCCGCATCCGGCTATGCCCGAAGGCCGGCGGCCAGTTGGTGTCGAGCGCGATCAGCACGTCGTGACGCTCGCGCAGCCAGTCGATCATTGGACCCGACATCGCGCCCACCGCCCGCGCGACGACGGGATCGGCGGTGCCTTTCGTCTTGGCCATGACGTCGGCGAGGAAGATGTCGGCATTGTCCTCGACGCCGTGCCTCGCCTGATCGGCCGAGCCCGCAGCACAGAGCGCGCCGAGCGACATGCTGGTGCTTCCGCGCGGCAGCGGGTCGCGCTCGATCACGACGACTTCCTGCCCCGCATCGTGCGCGGCGAGGGCAGCGACGAGGCCGCATGCACCGCCGCCGGCGACGAGGGTTGGGACCGAATAGCCGAAGGTCGACTTGGCGGCGGAGAGGATGGTCATCGGGCGCTCCACAAGCGGAAATTGTTGGGTGGGGCGCGATTGCGCGCGTAGCGATGGGCAGGATCGAGGAGCGCGCGGCCGTGGATGCATCGAACGATATCGCCGACTTTGCCGCATCGCTTCGCTGGGCCGCGATCGACGCAGGCGCGCGACGATCGGCGGCGTTGTTCTTCCATGACAGCCTGTGTGTCGGCATTGCGGGAGCCAAGGCGCCGCTGGCCGACAGCGTGCTGGGCGCCGCGCAAGGCTGGAGCGGGAATGGCGGGGCGTGTATCGTGCTGGGGCGAGAGCAGAGGCTTCCCCCGGCCGAAGCCGCTTTCGTCAACGCATTCCAGATCCACGCGCAGGAATATGACTGCGTTCATGAGCCGGCGGTGGTTCATCCACTGGCGACGGTGTTGGCCGCTTTGCTCAGCGACCTGGGACGCGGCGAGGAGCGGTCCGGCGAAGAGTTGCTGACCGCGCTGACCGTCGGGGTCCAGGTCGCGGTGGCGCTCGGGCTGGCGGCGACGACTCCGCTGCGCTTCTTCCGGCCGGCGACCGCGGGGATTTTTGGTTCGGTCGCCGCAATCGGCGCGCTGCGCAGGCTCGACGCGGCGACGATCCGCAACGCGCTCGGCATCGCGCTCGCCTTCACCTCGGGGACGATGCAGGCGCATGTCGAGGGCAAGCCAACGCTGCCGCTCCAGATTGCGCAGGCGGCGCGGTCGGCGGTGCAGGCGGTCGACCTTGCTGCCGCCGGCTTCCCGGGGCCGATGAGCGCAATCGAGGGGCCGTTCGGCTATCTTTCGCTGTTCGAGGAAGGCCATGATCCGGCGCGATTGCGGGCGGGGTTGCGGGACGGGTATCGCGTCGCCGAAGTTAGCTGGAAGCCCTTCCCGAGCGGCCGCGCTTCGCATGGCGGGATCGTTGCGGTGCAGGGTCTTCTCGCACAGGGGCTTGTGGCTAGTGAACTGAAAACACTGACGTATCGAGCGCCGTCGCTGATCGAGCGGCTGGTCGGACGGCCCGCCATGCCCGACATGACCCCCGCTTACGCGCGGCTGTGTTTCGCGTGGCTGGCGGCGGTCACGGTGACCCACGGGGCGGTGAATCTTGACGATTTTACACCCGAAAAGCTTGCCGATCCGGTGCTGCTCGCCATTGCCACCAAGGTGCGCGTCGAGGTTGACGACAATCCCGATCCCGCTGCCTTCGTCCCCGCTACTGCCGTGGCGATCTGCATCGACGGCCGTGAGGTTCGGGAGGTCGTCGATGCCCAGCTCGGCTCGCCCGCCTGGCCACTCAGCTATGAACAGCATCTCGCCAAGGCACGCGGCTGCCTCGCGTTCGCTGGGATGGAGGATCATCATGACGCGCTAGCGGCGCTGGTCGATGCGCTCCCCGACACCGCCGATGTCGCAGGCCCCCTCAATGCGGTTCTTCGCCGCCCGAAACGTTGAGGCTCTCTCCGGTGATATAGCGCGCTTCTTCCGACGCGAGGAAGGCGACCGCGTTGGCAGTATCTTCGGGGAGGCCAGCTCGCCCCATCGGGATCTTGGCGACCATGTCGGCCAGATATTGATCGAGCGAACGCCCGGTCTTGGCCGCGAAATAGTCATTCTGCCACGCGCCAAGCCCGGTCGTGACATGGTTGGGACAAACGTTGTTGACGGTGATGTCGTGCGCGCCAAGTTCGATCGCCGCCGAGCGGACGAGCCCGACGAGGCCGTGCTTTGACGAGCAATAGGCCTGTGCGAAGGGAAATCCCGATTTGGCCGCCTGGCTGGCGATGTTGATGATCCGGCCGCCCTTCCCGCGCGCGACCATCTTGGCGGCCGCAGCCTTCAGCCCGTGGAAGCTGCCCGTCAAATTGACGTCGATCACCGCGCTCCATTCCTCGGGTGACACTTCGAGCAACGGCTTCATGATGTAGCCGATGCCGGCATTGTTGACCCAGATGTCGAGCCCGCCGTGGGTGTCGGCGGCAAAGGCGGCGAGCGCCTGAACCTCCTTCCACTGGCGGACGTCACATGGGTAAGCAGACGCCGACCCACCATCGGCAATGATCGCAGCGACGACCTCAGCCATGCCCTCCTCGGCGCCGATCATCGCGCTCGGGGTGAGCTCGTCGACGGCGCGACCGATATCGGAGATGACGACGTGCGCGCCGTCCTGCGCCAGCCGATGCGCGATCGCCGCGCCGAGACCGCTGCTGCGCCCGGCCCCCGTGACGACCGCAATCTTGCCGGCGAGGCGGGTCACAGTGCTTCGGTGGTCACGAAGGTCGCGTCGGCGATCTTGCCGAACTCGGCGGCGATGGCCTGCATCTCGGGCGTCGCGACGTCTGCCTGAAAGCGGTCCATGTCGGCGACGTCGATGATCTCGATATAGGCATAGGGCGGGTCGCCGCCGCCGAGCAGCCCGGTCGAGCGATACACGTCGAAGCCCGCGATCGAGGGCAGCGCCCGCACCGTCGGCAGGTCGCTGTCATGCGCCCATTGCTCATAGTCGGCGGCCGTGACGCCGGGCTTCAGATTGAACAGCACGATGATCCGCATGTCAGTGAACCTCCGAAGAGCGAAGCGATGGGAGCAGGAGCGCGAACAGCGCGGCGCCGACCAGCGCGGGAGTGACGACGGCGCTGAATGCCCACGCCCAGCCGGCTTTCGCGACCACGAACGGGACGATCAGCGGGAACAGCGCGAACCCGAGGCTGAGCGGGGCTGAGGCGCAGGCCCCGAGCGCGGTTGCACGAAGCTCGATCGGAAAGACCTCGGCGACTAGCACGGGCAGCACCGCCATCGCGCCATAGAAGAACATTGCCATCACCGCGAACCAGGCGAAGTCGCTGGTGCGGCCGTGCGAAACCCACAGCAGCGCGAGCAACGCCGCCGCGCCGAGCAAGCACCACAAGGCGAAGACGTTGCGCCGGGTGAAGACATATTCGCCAAGCGCAGCTGCCAACAGATAGCCGATCACCGCGACCCCGTTCGACAGGCCGACCAGCGTCGCCGCGTCGGCCTGGCTATAGCCACGCTCGGTAGTGAAGAAGGTCGGGAAGAAGAAGGCCGAGCCCGCATAGGCGCCGCCAAACAGGAAGAATACGACGAAGCTGGCCCAGAAATGAAGCCGGTGCTTAGGCCCGAGCAACGTGCGCAGTCCGCCGGATGCGGAGGCCTCCGTCGCGGTCCGCGAAACGGCTGCGACGGGTTGGGCATCTGGAACGCGACGGAGGAACAGCCACACGACCAGTGCCATCGGCGGGACGATGAAGGCCGCGAAACAGGCCGCGCGCCATCCGCTCGACGCCAGCAAGGGCGCGACCATCAGCGAAGCGAGCAGCCACCCCAGCGGATAGCCGCATTGCAGCGCGCCCATCGCCATCCCGCGCAGCCGCGCCGGGGCAGCTGTCAGGACCATTGCGTTGATCACCGGCGATAGCGCTGCCCCGAAACTGAAGCCAAGCACGCGCAGCAGCGTGACCATCGCAATGCTGGTCGCAAAGCCCATCAGTCCGACGAACAGCGCCGATAGCCCGAGCAGCACCGGCAGGATCAGGCGTGGCCCATAGCGATCGGCGGCCAGCCCCGCCGGGACCACCGCCACCGCCGCCGCGACGAACGACAGTGACAGGATAATGCCGGCGGTTTCGGGTCCGCGCTGGAACTCCCCGAGGAGCCCGGGGAGCGCATAGCCGAACAGCGACTGGTCGAGATTGCTGAGCGTCCAGGCGGCAAGGCCGATCAGGAAAAGGGTCAAAGCCGCGCGCCGGGCCGGGGACGAAGGCGATCCCGCGGTCAGCGCGCCAGCGGTCACGCGGGGGTCGCCCGCTGTTCGCGAAGCGGCGTCAGGACTCGATTGATATAGTCGGTCAGTGCCGCCTCGCGCTCCCCATCGACCGCGGGGTCGCCGGACAGTTCGTCGAGCTCGGCGCGGGAGGCGATCCCCTTGCGCTCGATCAGGCTGATCAGGTCGGCGACCAGTTCGGTTTGAACCCACAGTTCAGACGCCAGGTTGAGCACCACGGGCACGAAGCGGTCCATCGCCGGGTCGCTGAAGAATACGGGCCGCCCGTCGGGACCGTAGATCGACGGCAATTCCTCGGACGGGCGCGGCGGCTCGCTCATGCCGCTTTCCACGCTCCAAAGCCGAACCATTGCACACCCTCGGCAAGGCGACCGGTCTTGCCGTCCTCGATTGCACCCGGACCGCGCGCGGCGGCGGCGGCGGCGGCGGCGGCGACCGCGTCGGCGCCGTAGATGCCGATGCTGGGAACGACGAACTGGAGATAGTCGGCCTCGGCGAACCCGCCCGCGCGGCACAGGTCTCGCGGTTCCTGGTCGCGGAAGCCCTTGTAGAAGGGCTCCTCGTTATAGAAGCAGTCCCAGTCGAGGTAGAACCCGTCGAACGGCGCGACCTGGCTGTTCGGCGGAAGCTCCATGTTGAGCAGCAGGCCACCCGGGCGAAGCAGGCGATGCGCTTCCTTGAAGAAGGCCGCGCGGGTCTTTGCCGACAGTTCGTGGAGGAACATCGAGGTGAAGACGAGGTCGAAGTTGGCGTCGGGAAAGGCCAGCGCCTCGGCGTTCATCTGGTGGAAGGCGACGTCCTTGCCCTGCAGCTTGGCGCGCGCTGCACCGTAGAGCAGTCCTGATGCGGCAACGTCGGTGGCATGGACATCGGCGTCGGGATAGGCCGTCTTCCACGGCAGCGTATTGTGGCCGACGGTGCAGCCCACATCAAGGATTGCAGCGGGCGCGAAATCCGGGAAGGCGCCGCGTACATAGGCCGCCATGGACTGGCCGATGTCGTCGAGGTTCTGGCCCATCAGCCCCATCGAAAAGACCGTCAGGCCCTGGTCGTACACCGCGCCGGCGGCGAGCGGAAAGTCATCCGCAGCAAGATAGCCGCCTGGCATCAGGTGGACGTCGAGCCCAGCGACATTCTTCGGGGTGACAAGGTCAGGGTCGAGCCGAACCGCGTCTAGTGCGCCGGTGGCCGCCGCGACGTACTCCAACGCGGCGCGCTCGCGGTTCACGACTGGAGTGACGCTGTCCCACACCATCGTCTGCGCGCGGACGCGGCAAGCACTGTAGACCTTGAAGGCAGGGTCGGCGCGCATTGCCTTGTGGACTTCACTGCTCGAGGCAGGCGCGCGGCCATGTTTCTTTTGGAACTCCGGCGCGACGCGCGTGTCGTAGGCGGCGCGCAAGTCGCCGGCGAGGTCGTTGAGGATGAATGAGCGAAACCCCGAGACGAACCGCCCACGCGCAATATCTCCGGCCTGATGACGTGGGCGCATCGCGTGTTGGAGGTGAAGCATGAGCGACTTCCTTTCCGTACTTGGCGTCGATTGCCCCGCTTGACGACCGGGGATTTGAGCGACAAAAACAGACTAACCTCGCTTCTATCGCGGAAGAAACAAATATGCTGGATATGTCTTGCACGACATTGAACTGACCCAGCTTCGCCGCTTCGTCGCGGTGGTCGAGCAGGGTAGCTTCATCGAGGCCGCCGCAAAGCTCAACCTGACCCAGCAGGCGCTCAGCAGTTCGATCGCGCGAATGGAGGAGATGGCAGGGGTTCGCTTCCTCGATCGCAAGCGCGGCGGCAAGCAGAGCCTGACGGTCTTCGGTCGGCTGCTCTTGGCGCGAGCGCGGACTCAGATCGGGCTCGCCGAGCGGATGATATCCGAAATCGAGTTGCTGCGAGACGCGCGTGGCGGATCGATCACTATCGGTATCGGAGAGACCATGACCGGGCGCCATGTCGCAACTGCGATCCGGCGGTACCATCGCCAGCAGCCCGACGTGCAGATCCGCATTGCAGAAGGCTATACTGAATCGATGATCGACCTGTTGATCGCGGGAGAGTTCGACTTCATTGTCGGCGGGCCGAGCCATGATCCCGAGCATGCGGAACTGCTCGATTTCCATCACTTGTTCGAAATCAGCGACGTCCTGGTCGTGCGCGGGTCGCATCCGCTGGCCGGTGCGCGCGAACTTGCGTTGCGCGACTTGCAGGACTTCACCTGGATGATGCCTGCCTTTCGCGGCGACATTTACGAGGCGATCCAGGTCGCTCACATGCGCGCCAAGTTGCCGCCGCCCAAACGCATCATCCGCAGCGATGCGGTCGTCGTCGGGTCATGGCTGTGCCTCGACGATGATTACATTCTGACGGTGTCACCGGACATGGTCAGTCCGCTGATCCACCTTGGCGGGCTGGTCACGCTCGATCTCAGCGAGACGACCATCCTGCGCCATGCGTGCCTGATCACGCGGCGCGACATAAGGTTGTCGCCCGCCGCGCACCGTATGACCGAGGAAATCATCTTCGAGGCGGAGCGCACCTATGGCATCAATCCGGCGCCGACTCGGCGGGCTTACGCATGAGCAGGATCGAAGCACTCGCCGGCGTGACGATTGTGGTGCCCGATCTCCAAGCCGCGATCGCCGCCTATCGCGACTGGCTCGGCTATGTCCCGGGACGAGTGGCAGTCGTCGGCGACGCGTTGGCCGCGCAGTGGGGCGCACCGGGTGCTGCCGCGGCGCGCACCGTGACCCTTTGCCCGGAGAGTGGGGAGACGCGGTTCATCAGGCTGGTCGAAGGGCAGGCCGACCCGGGCTACCAACCGCTCACGAGCCTCGGCTGGATCGCGGCCGAGATCATCGTCCAGGATGTCGATGCATTGGCCGAACGGCTTGGCGCCGAAGCCTGTCCGTTCAAGATCATCGGCCCGCCCGCGGTGCTCGATTTCGAATTCACGGACCAGATCAAGGCGATGCAGGTTGTCGGACCTGGTGGCGAGACCCTCTACCTGACCGAAGTCGGCGCGCCGATCCCGGGGTTCGACTTGCCGGCGGCAGAAAGCTTCGTCGGAGCGCTGTTTATCATGGTTTTGGGCGCGCGCGACATTGCGGACGCCGCCACCCACTATGCCTCGCCCCGCCATCCGCTCGGGCCCGTGTTCGAAGCGCGAATCGAAGTTCTGTCGACAGCCTTCGATATGCCGACATCGCACCGTTACCGTCTTGCCACCGTGGCCTTTGGCGAATCGACCTTGATCGAAATTGACGCCTTCCCGCCGCACGCGCCGATCCGCGCCCTCTCAACAGTGGGAATGCCTAGCGGCATCGCCGTGGTCAGCTTTTTAGGGGTCAGCCCGCAGTCGCGCATGACAGGCACGGCCGGAGAGTGGTTTGAAATAATTGCAAATCCGCCGGTTAGATAGAACAACAAAAAACTGTAGGACCTGCGAAAAGAACCCTGTCAGCTTGTATGCCTGAGGAACGGAGCATTCCGACTTAGCAAAGGGGTCTCGGCAATGAATTGCACTCGAACGTTCCTGAACGCTTCCGTCGCGATTGCGGCCCTGGTTGCTAGCCCGGCGATCGCCCAAGACGCCACTGTCATTCGGCTGCCTGCGGTCGACGCTACCTCGCCGCCAGTCGCCGGAGCCGATGGCAAGCTCCAGGACATTGTCGTCACCGCGCAACGCCGCACGCAACGCCTGCAGGACGTCCCGATCGCGATCTCCGCTTTTAGTCCGCGGGATCTCACCACCAAGCAGATCCGCACAACACTCGATATCCCGCGCCTCGTCCCCAACATGGTCGGCGCATCAAACGTCGGCATCGGGTCGGCCAACACTTATTTCATTCGCGGGCTCGGCAACACCGAGTCGATCGCGACCTTCGATCCGCCAGTCGGCACCTATGTCGACGATATCTACATCAGCCGTCAGAACGCGAACAACTTCTCTTTCTTCGACATTGATCGGATCGAAGTGCTGCGCGGTCCGCAGGGCACCTTGTTCGGGCGCAACACAACGGGCGGCGCGATCAACGTCATCCTCAAGAAGCCGTCGACGCGGCTGGGTGGCTATGCCGAAGCGAGCTACGGAAACTACAATGGTTACACTGGGCGCGCCTCGATCGACATTCCGGTCAGCAGCACGGTCCTCACCAAATTCTCGGGCTTCGGCATCTCGACCAAAGGCTTCGTTCACAACCGCACGACCGGCGAAGCCAATAATGGCGACAAGGGCTATGGCCTGCGCGCCGCGGTCCGCTTCTTGCCGACGGAGTCGATCACCTGGGACGTGTCGGGCGACTATATCCACGACAACAGTGTCAACGTCCCATCGACGTTGATCAACGGCGAGTTGGTCAGCTTCACCGGCCTTTCCACACGGACCGCTGGACTGGCGGGGCTGGTCGCGGGACGCAAGGCGGGGTTCCATTTCCAAAACGTGACCAAGAGCGCGTCGTTCACGTCCAACATACAGATCAAGCTCGGCGAGGCGACACTGGCGCTCATCACCGGCTATCGCGATCTCAAGCAGGATTATCTCACGGACGTGTTCGACGGCAAATATTCAACAGGCGGCTTCGCGCTCGCCAATGCCGGTCACTTCAAGCAGTTCAGCCAGGAAGTGAAGCTCAACGGCAAGGTGGGGCGTCTCACCTACACCGCCGGCATCTTCTACATTCGTGAGAATAATTCGACCGATTTCGCCGATGTTTTCACCCTCGACTTCGGCACCTTTGGCGTGCCGCTCGTGCTGGCCGATCGCGTCTTGCGCAATAAGACCACGGCGCCCGCGGTCTATGCCCAGCTCGATTACCAGGTGACCGACCTGCTGAGTGTCACCGTCGGCGCACGCTATACCGACGAGAAGAAGAGCGTCGATGTCGTCGCGAACGCCAATCCGGCACGCATCCTGCCGCCCTACGGTTCGGCCGACATCCTCGCCGTCGGCATCCCGCTCAGCAACCGGACCAAGCTCGTCACGCCGCGCGTGGCGATCCAGTACAAGCCAATGAAGGACGTCATGCTGTTCGCGTCCGCCACGAAGGGCTTTCGCTCGGGCGGATGGAATGCGCGTGCACTAAGCGCCGCTACGTTCCAGCAGTTCGGTCCTGAAAAGGTCTGGTCGTACGAAGCTGGTTTCCGCAGCGAATTCGCGAACCATAGCGTGCGCGTCAACGCCACCGCGTTCTACACTGACGTGAAGGGTTTCCAGGTCCCGCTTGGGTTCATCGACGGCACCGGGGCGATCAACTTCGTCACACAGAACGGATCGGATTTCCGTAATTATGGTCTCGAGACGGACGTGCTCTGGGTGCCGACGACGGGCCTCTCGCTGTTCGCCAACCTCGGTCTGCAGAGCGCAAAATACCGCAACCCCAATGCGGTCATCTCCGCGCAACAGGCTTCGTGCCGCGCGGGAACGGCCGCGAGTTGTGGACAGGGCATCGTCGACCCGCAGGGCAACCTCGCCGTTCCGCAGCGCGCACCCAAGCTGACTGCGTCGTTCGGCGGTAGCTATGACGCGCATGTCGGCGCGCTGGTCCTCAGCCCGTCGGCGAATGCGAGCTATCAGTCGCGGCTGACGGTCGGCACCGCGAGCGTGCCGCAGGACTTCGTCTCGCCGCAGTGGCTGGTCGGTGCAAGCCTCGCGCTTCGCCCCGATGCCGGTCGCTGGAAAGCGTCGCTGGAATGCGCGAATTGCTTCAATAAGCATTTCGTCGTTGCCGATTTTCCGCCAGTCTTTAAATTCTACAGCATGCCGCGGACGGTCCGCGTCACGGCTGGCCTTACCTTCTGATGAGAGTCCAAGTTTTGCGTTTGCCCCTCCGGTGCTCGACCCACGCACCTTAACTGGTCAATTCGAATTGCTGATCTCGATGTGACACGAGAGTTCGCTCTACTTGGGCGATGGTCGACGGAGCGACTGGTCGCAACGGATTTGCAGCCGCGACCCGGTCTGCGGGGTCGTTTACCAGGGCGCCTCCAGAGCCACCGGTTGCCAGTTCTCCTTCTCCTGCGATGGATCGCAGAGCCGGCGCCCGGAGCGGGCAGGGTGCCCGATTGAAAAAGATGCGCACCCCTCGACTCCGGACGCCAGATGCGTGGCCGATTGCTGTCAGCGACGCATCGTACTTGGCCGAAAGCGGATGGGCCGCGAAGGCACTGGCTATGACACCCACGTGGTCAGTCATCGATTTGTTCGGAGCAACGGGAGACCCTGAAGGCGATCCGTACGAAATTGGCCTCGCTGTCTGGCTCAATGGTCGCAGGCTTCTTGCAATGGACGAGAAATGTGCGGTCGTACCGGATGCGGGCGGCTGGTCGTATTATCATCGACGAGAACTTCGCGGCGCCGTGCCTCTGTGGGATCTCGGTCGATGACCTCAGCACCGTTAAATAACGGCCGAAAAACGAGCGGACGACGTCGTTGGACGTACTAAAGGGAAATTGGCCTTAGCCCCACTTAGTTGGCGAGCTTCAGGTCCTCATCAAGAAATGCTTTCACGGGGGTGCCGATTGGCATCCTCGCACTCGTCCCCGTCATGAAGAAGCCGGCGATGGGGATCAGTAACACGGCTCCCACTACGGCTGCGGTTCCAGTCGAACCGTGTTCGTTGAACGTGCCCGACAACCGAATTTGACGGTCACCGACACGAGTGTAAAGCACTCGGCCGTTGATGTGCCCTGACTTGCCCCACATGCCCTTGTTGCGGATGTCGGTCAGTTCGCCCGTAGCCGGGCTACCGGCTGGGATTACGACACGTCCGTTGAGCGTGACATTTTCGGCGACCTGAAGTCGAACACGCTGACCGTCGTGCAGATCTTTGTGCTGAGTAGTTAGGTCCTCAGCCATCGTGAGCTGAACCTCGGCCCCTGCGCGGAGGGTGTCACCGCCAATCGCGGGTGCGATAGTAGCCACGGGCATCGGCGCAGCTACGTGGGTAGCGGGTGTGGCCTGCGACAGTGCTGCTGACGCAACAGTGCCAAAAAGCAGAGCAAGAACTTTCATCATTTCCCCCTTACTGATCGATGCCGAGATGAGCACGGACGGATGGCCAGTGCAAGCGAACCGATTCCCAACAGAAAAGGCCGGCCAACTGAATGGCCGGCCTCCTCGCATCGGTTGAAGCGGACTAGGGCGTTTTGACCTTGACGGTTGGGACCTCGACGGTCGTATTCTTCGAGCCAACTTCCACCTTCGGGCCCTGCACATTGTACTCCGGCAGCTGACCGCCCTTGGCCGTGACGTTCACGTCCGGCAGCTTACCCTCTTGAGTTTTATTCACTTTGCAGCCGGCCATTCCGAAACAGACTGTGGCAAGTGCCAGCGCCTTGATCGCGTAATGCATAATTATCCCTCCGACGCTCAGGGCGACTGGGAAGGCCGCCAACTCTGAACGCGCCGCACTGGATGGCTGAAGAAATGTCGTGCGCGCAAGATTTTTCGGCAAAAAAGCCCCGCCGAGCCGAAGCCGGGCGGGGCTAGGTTATCCAAGAGCCGAGGGAGCCGCTCAGTGGATCTGAATTGGTAACGGTCCAGTTGACTGATCGATCCCGTAGGCATGATGCAGTATTCCGTTTTCGGGCTCGCCTTCGTCCTCGACGTTGCCGCCGCCATGGTCGTCTAGTTCGGGCTCGTCGTCGATCTCCGGCTCGTCGTCCTGTTCGGTGATCTCGAGCTCAAGGTCGGTGTCGCCTTGCGCGACATCCATCAACTCGATGGCGATCTCGACGAAGCTGCCAAGCTGCGCCCGATCGAACCGAGACAGGATCAGCGCAACGGCGGGCATCGGGACGAAGCCTATGTGCTGAGCGCCCATTATGCCCTCCCGTTCGAGAGTAGGCGGCGCGCATCGGCCAGCATCGAGTCGGCATGCTCATCGTCCAGCGATACAGCGGCAATCTCGATCTTGACGAGCAATGCCGCAACGTCCGGTGCCGCGACCATCATGATGCGGTCGCGCGCCTCGTAATAGGTCGGCTGGTAAGCCTTCGCCTGCTCCCAATATTCGTCGACACGGAAGTGCTTGCGAAGGTCGGCATTGCGTCTCCGGTATGCCTCGAACTCGTCGCCGATCTGCTTGACGTCGATCTGGACGCCGCCAGTGATGCGTTGACGAGTGTTGTAAATGGCCAGCGCGCCCTCAACGTGGCCCCGTTCCATCGACATGTTGAGATTGTAATCGTCGAAGTATCGACCGGGTCTCGGGCCGCTGGCATCGCCATACGCTTCTTCAGCCGTATCGAAGCGATCGCAGAGGGCATCATATTTGCCCTGCACCGCGCTCCAGTTGGCAAAAGACTTGTCCCAAGCCGTGCGGCTCGTGGGCAGGCCCCTAGCGATTGCCGGTGCGGGCCACGCCAAACCGAACCGCCGCCGACCGGCAACTCATTCCCGCATCAATCGCGGCCAAAAGCCGCGTGCGCAAATCCAT
>NZ_JANYGG010000101.1 GCF_025362505.1 Sphingomonas sp.
CCCATCTTGGCCGCGACGGTGATTTCGCGGCTGAGCTTGCTGAACATGCCCGAGCGTTTCTTGTCCTGCGCGCCCTTGCGGTGCATGATATTCTTGAATTTCGAATGGCCGGCCATGCGGGCGGGGCTCCTGAGCATTAGGTTCGGGCGAAAAGAGAAGGGCTCCCATAACCGGATGGACGAGGTTACGACAAGTCGGTCCGATCGCGGCCGGGGCGGGGCGATGCGGCTCGTGCCGGAGATCTGGGTCGAGTGGGCGCGGTTCGTGGCGCGGCCGCGAGTGCCGGCGGAGCGGGTGCGGTTCGACAAGCAGGCGGTCGGCGAGGTGGCGCGGCTGCTGTTGCTCAACGTCATGGTCGCACTGCCGCTGGCGACGGTGCTGACCGGGCTGGCGAAGGCCCAGGGGCTCAAGACGCCGCAATTCGAGGTACTGATCAGTCGCGGGCCGCTGTTCACGCTATTGATTGGGGCGCTGATCATTCCCCTGTTCGAAGAGCTGATGTTCCGCGGCTGGCTGAGCGGGCGGCGGCGGCATCTGGCGGTCGCCGCGGTGGTGACCGCGCTGGGGGCGAGCCTGTTCGGGCTGGTGCGGGTGGTGTCCGAAGGGCTCGGCCTGATCGGTGCGCTGGCCGGGGCGGTGGTGCTGGCGGTGGTCGTCGGATGGCGGCTGGCGCGGCGGGTCGGGAGCGGGGTGTCGCAGTGGTTCGAGCGAGCTTTCCCGTGGCTGTTCTTCGCTTCGTCGCTGGCGTTCGGGCTGGCGCACATGAGCAATTATCCGCTCGACCGGCCGTGGCTGCTGCTGCCGTTCGTGCTGCCGCAATTATTTGCCGGAACGATCTTCGGTTTCGCCCGGGTGCGTTACGGGATGTGGGCCAATATCGCGCTGCACGCGGGCGGGAACGGGCTGTTTCTGGGGCTGTCGCTGGCCGGGGTGTGACGCCCGGCCAAGCGAACAGGGCTGGGCCAAGCCCAGCGCGTCCTTGTGCCGCGCTAGGCCAAGCCGAGCGCGGTTCGATACGTTTCGAGGAGTGCGTCGGCTTCCTGGCGGACATGGGCTTCGAGGCGGCGGAGCGCGACGACCTTGCGCATCGTCTTGGTGTCGTAACCGTTGGCCTTGGCTTCGGCGTAAACGTCCTTGACGTCGTCGGCCATGCCCTTTTTTTCTTCCTCGAGGCGCTCGATCCGCTCGATGAACAGTCGCAGCTGTTCGGCTGCGACATTGCCGTCACTCATGTTGATTCCTCACGATATGATGTTGCGGGGCGGCGTTAGGCGAGGCGCGGCGCGGGCTCAAGCCGGTTGATCGATTGGCGCGAGGCTCTATGGCGAGGCCGCTCGAAGATGGGGATTTGACGTGACGCAGCCGATGAAACCGCGCGACCGCAAGGTGAAGATTTTGGCGACGCTCGGCCCGGCGAGTTCGACTCCCGAGATGATCGAGGCGCTGATCCGTGCGGGGGCGGACGCATTCCGGATCAACATGAGCCACGGCGAGCAGGCCGACAAGGTCCAGCTGGTCGAGACGGTGCGGAGCATGGAGAAGAAGCTCGGGCGGCCGACGACGATCGTGTTCGATCTGCAGGGACCCAAGCTGCGCGTCGGCAATTTCGAGGGCGGGTCGGCGATGCTGATGCCGGGGACGATGTTCGTGTTCGACGACGACGAGACGCCGGGCAACGAGAATCGTGTCGAGCTGCCGCACCCCGAGCTGTTCGCGGCGGCGCGGACGGGCGACCGCCTGCTGATCGACGATGGCAAGGTGCGGCTGAAGATTGCCGCGGTCGAGCCGGGCAAGATCGGCGCGATCGTCGAGGTCGGCGGCAAGGTATCAAACAACAAGGGGGTCAATGTCCCCGACGTGGTGGTGCCGATCCCGGCGCTGACGGAGAAGGACCGGTCCGACCTCCAGTTCGCGCTGGAAATGGGGGCGGACTATATCGCGCTGTCGTTTGTCCAGCGGCCTGAGGATGTGGCCGAGGCGCGCGAGCTGGTCGGCGACCGGGCGGGGCTGCTGGCGAAGATCGAGAAGCCGCAGGCGATCGAGCGGCTGGACGAGATATTGCACCTCGCCGACGCGGTGATGGTCGCGCGCGGCGACCTTGGGGTCGAATTGCCGCCCGAGAGCTTGCCACCGCTGCAGAACCGGATCGTGGCGCGGGCGCGTCAACTCGGCAAGCCGGTGGTGGTGGCGACGCAGATGCTCGAATCGATGATCGTGTCGCCGACTCCGACGCGGGCCGAGGTGAGCGATGTCGCGACCGCAATCTATGACGGCGCCGACGCGGTGATGCTGTCGGCGGAGAGCGCGGCGGGGCAATATCCGATCGAGGCGGTGGCGATGATGGATCGTATCGGCTGCAACATCGAGCGCGACCCGGTCTATGCGGCGCGGATCCATTTCACCGAAACGCTGCCCGAGGAGACCGCGGCGGACGCGCTGGCCGGCGCGGCGCGGTCGATCGCGACCAACCTCAAGGTCGGGGCAATGGCCTGCTATACGAGTTCCGGTTCGACCGCGCGGCGAATTGCCCGGGAACGTCCGCCGGTGAAAATCCTGGCGATGACGGCGAGCGACAAGGTCGCGCGGCGGCTCGGACTGCAGTGGGGGGTGCACGCGGTCCAGACGCGCGATGTGGCGAGCTTCGAGGAGATGGTCGCCAAGGCCAAACGGGTGGCGCTGCGCCATGAGCTGGCAGCGGCGGGTGAGCGGCTCGTGATCCTGGCGGGGGTGCCGTTCAAGACCGCAGGGTCGACCAATGTGCTGCACGTGGTGCGGGTGGTTGGCGACGAGCTGGAGAAATACAAGTCGGAGTAGGTCAAGGTTCGATCATGGTCTAGCGCGAGCCGGCCATCGCGTCGGGGGCGCTGGTCTTTTCGGCACCTTCTTCCTCGAGCGGTGCACCGTGGTTCCACAGCGCGAGCTCGGGGACGCACAGGCCCTTGTGGTCGATGCCGAAGTCGTAAGCGCAGATGCCGCAGTTGAGGATCTCGGCCTGGCGGTCGATGTCGAGGATCTGCGCTTCGGTCAGCTCCTCGAGGATGTAGCGCAGGCACAGCACGACGACCTGGTGGCAGACGATCATCACCCGGCTGTTCTCGTACTGGAGATTGATCGAATTCAAGGCCGAGCGGAGGCGCAGGATGACGTCGGCCCAGCTCTCGCCACCGGGCGGGCGGTGGTAGAATTTGCCCATCTTGGCGCGGTGGGCGGCCTCTTCGGGATATTTCTGGCGGATGCCGATCGTGGTGAGGCCGTCGAACACGCCGAATTCGCGTTCGCGCAGGCGCTCGTCGAGGATGACGGATTTGGTGCTCCCCGACAGGCCGCCGGCCGTGCGGATCGCTTCGGCAGTCTGGCGCGCACGGACGTAGGGCGAGGACAGCAGGACTTCGGGGCGCTGGTCTTCGGGGAGCGCGGCCAACCAGCGGCCGGTGGCCTCGGCCTGGCGCTGGCCAAGCTCGCTCAAGGGAACATCGACGTCGCGCCAGTCGAGGTCGATGATGAGGTTGCCCGCGCGGTGTGCCTGGTCGCGCGCGACATTGCCCTGGCTCTGTCCGTGCCGCACTAGCCATAGCCGGGTCGGCCAATGTTGCCGTTCCATTTTTATCCTCCCGTGCAGCAATGCGCGACGGTTGCCTTTGGGGTCTGTCAGGCCAGTTCGGCAAGGGGGGCGGAGTGGGTAACGAAGTCGTCGAGCGCGATTTCGAGCGGGCGCAGCGCGAGGCCGTGGCCGCTCGTCAGACCGGTGTTCGAAGGGGCCCCGGCGGCGGCGGAGATGAGGCGCGGGTCGTGGCCGGTACGTGTCGCGAGCGAGCGGGCGAGGTCGTGCCAGCTGACTTCGCCCGAGTTGGCGAGGTGGCGGATGCCGGTCTCGCGGTCGAGCAGCAGGTCGAGCGTGGCGTGGACGAGGTCGGGGACGTAAGTCGGGGTGACGATCGTCTGGTCGCCAACATCGTCGATATGCTCGCCGCGCTTAAGGCGCTCGATCAGGCCATAGGCGAAGTTGTGGCGGTCCCACGGGCCGAAGAAGGTGCTGGTGCGGATCACGAGCGAGTCGTGGTTGGCGGCGAGGACGCGGGCCTCGGCCTCGGCCTTGCTGCGGCCATAGGCGCCGCGCGGGGAGGGGGAGTCGGCCTCGAGATAGGGGCGGCCGAGCTGGCCGTCGAAGACGAGATCCGAGGAGAAGGTGACGTAGGGCAGGCCGGCGATGCGGCAGGCGCGGGCAAGCTGCTCGGCGCCGAGGGTATTGATCGAGAAGCACTCGTCGGGCCGCGCGTCGGCCTCGCACGGGCGCACGAACCCGGCGGCGTTGATGACGGCCCACGGGCGCTCGCGCTCGATGGCGGCGGCGATCGAGGCCGGGTCGGTGATGTCGAGCTCGGCGCGGGTGGTCAGGCGCCAGGCGAGGCCGCGATGGTGGCAGATGCGCGCGAACGCCTGGCCCAGCGTGCCGGTCGCGCCGGTGATCAGCAGGCGGCGACCGGGAAGACGCTCGTCGGCGGGGTCGTGGCGGGCGGCGTAGAAGCGGCCGGGGCGGTGCCACCAGCCGGGCTGGTCGAGCACGGGGTGATCGGCGGTGCCGTCGCGGGCGAGCTTCGCGGCGAGGGCGCCGACGAGGGTGCGGCGCAAGGTCGGGCCGCGCGCGTCGAACGCACCGGCTTCGTAATGGCCTTCGCGGCGGACGAGCAAGGAGCGCCAGTCGACCGCGCCGACCAGCGCCCACAGGGTGACGGCGCAAAGGTCGACGCCTTCGTCGCGAACGGTCTGGGCGTCGCGCCACACGTCGAGCAGCCAGCGTGCCTGTTCCTCGCGGGTGCAGCCATGGTGGACTTCGCCGACGACCAGCGGGATCTGGTAGCGGGCCCAGACCTCGCGCAGACGCTCGGCGGTGCCGACGTGGGCGGCGACCTCGGGCATGCGGACCGCCTCGATGTCGGCGTAGCGGTGGCGGCCATTGTCGCCGGGGACGACGTCGGGGTGGAGGTCGAGGCGGTCGTCGAGGAAGCGCTCGCTGGTGAGGTAGTGATCGACGCCGATCAGGTCGGGGGTGGCGTTGCCGTCGTGGAAGGCCGCGAGCCGGTCGCGCGTAACCCCGTCCCCTTGCATCCAGTCCCAGAAGGGGTGGCCCTCGCGGACCCTGCCGGCGAGGAGGTCGATGCTCAGCCAGCGGCGTTCGTTCTCATGCTCGGCCTGGTAGGCGAGCGCGGGGGTCGAAAAGACGCGGCCGAAATCCTCGGTGACGAGCAGCCTGGCGGCGGGGTTCACCGCGCGGATGGCGCGCATTGCAGAGGCAATTCCTTCGCACTGGGTCGTCAACGCCCGCAATGTCGCCGACATGCGACGGCGGTGGGGGTACCAGTGGCCGTAAAGGAACGAGAAGCGCGCGGTGGTCAGCGGTTCGTTGACCGGCGTCCAGGTGTCGATCCACGGATAGCGCTGTGCGACCTCGCCCGCGAAGGCGCCGAGTTTCGCGGCCCAGTCGGGATCGTCGAGGTCGGTCCAGCGCGGGCCCGAGCCGTGATGGACGAGCCCGGCGATGACCCGGATGCCGTGGTGGCGCAAACGAGCGAGCCGGGCGTCGTGCCAGCTGAAATCGAGCGCGTCGGGGCCATCGCGGGCAACATCGTCCCACAGGATAGGATAGCGGATCGCCCTGATGCCCAGCGCGGCGATCGCGTCGATGTCGCCCGGACGTGTCCGATGGCCGGTCTCTGTGAGCTGGTCGCGCCACTCATCGCCGATCCGCACCAGGGTACATTCGACGCCGCCCCACAGCTCGAGCGCGGCGGGGCGGGCGCCTTCACGGTCCCCCGAAGGCTTCATCGAGAAGCTCGTCAGATCAGGCCACGATGCGCAGTTCGCTCGAGGAGGCGGGAGAGGCGCTGGTGGCGCCGAGCTTCGCCTTGCGAGCCGCATCGATGCGCCGGAAGGTGGCAAGCGCCTGTCCGACGATCTGATCCATGTTGTAATAGCGGTAGGTCGCGAGCCGGCCGACGAAGGTGACGTCGGGGGTGGCATCGGCCAGCGCTTCGTAACGCTTGAACAGGGCCTGATTCTCGGGCCGGGGAATCGGGTAATAGGGGTCGCCCTCGGCCGCCGGATATTCCAGCGTGATGCTGGTGCGATCCGACTTCTGGCCGGTCAGATGCTTATACTCGCTGATGCGGGTATAGGGGGTTTCCTCCGACGGGTAATTGACCGTGCCGACCGCCTGGTATTGCGGCTGATCGAGCGTCTTGTGCTCGAATTTCAGGCTGCGGTAAGGCAGCTTGCCGAAGCGGAAGTCGAAATATTCGTCGATCGGGCCGGTGTAGATGAGGTGCTCGGCCTCGACCTCGTTGCGGACGTCGCGATAATCGGCGCCCAATGCGATGTCGATGTTGGGATGGTCGAGCATCGCCTTGAACATCGCGGTATAGCCGTCGGCCGGCATCGCCTGGTGCCGGTCGGTGAAGTAGCGGTCATCGGTATTGGTCCGCGTCGGGATGCGCGCGGTGACGAGTTTGTCGAGCTGGCTCGGGTCGAGGCCCCACTGCTTGCGGGTGTAGCCGCGGAAGAACAGTTCATAGAGTTCGCGGCCGACGGCGTTGATGACGACGTCTTCCGAGGTCCTGATTTCGTCGACATGCTCGGCGCGCGACGCGAGGAATTCGGCGGCTTCGTCGTCGGTCTTGAGGTCGAGGTCGAACAGCTCGTTCAATGTCGTGCGGTTGATCGGGATCGGGACGAGCTTGTTGCGCACGCTGGCGAGCACGCGGTGCTCGTAGGCGCGCCACTTGGTGAAGTTCGACAGATAGGCGAATACGTCGTCCGAGTTGGTGTGGAAGATGTGCGGGCCGTAGCGGTGCATCAGGATGCCCGCCGCGTCCTTTTCGTCGAACGCGTTGCCGCCGATATGGTCGCGCTTGTCGATCATCAGGATGCGCGCGCCATGCTGCTTGGCGAGCCGCTCGGCGAGGACCGAGCCGGCGAACCCGCAGCCGACGATCAGATAATCATATTTGCGGGTCGCGGCGATGTGCGCGACGGCGGCAGCGCTTCCGCCAATCGCGGGCCTGGTGTCGGCGGATACGTCCTTGGCGATGACCTCGTCGATCAGCGCGGCCATGCGCGCCTGGGTGATGTCCCAGCTCATCGTCGACAGCAGGCCGTCAACCTCGGCGAGCCAGCGATCGCCCGACTTGCGCAGCGCGAGCTGGACCTCGCAACCGGCGATGAACTGCTCGGCGGTACCGGCGATGCGGACGCCGGCGACGCGCTCATAGTGGCGCTTGACGTCGCGGATCGGGGTCGAGACGACCGGCACCCCGGCGGCGAGATATTCGGGAGTCTTGGTCGGCGAGATGAAGCGCGTCGCGGCGTTGATCGCGAACGGCATCAACGCGACGTCCCAGTGCGCGAGATAGGCCGGAAGCTCGTCATAGGACTTGCCGCCGAGGTAGTGGATGTTGGCGCGGCGGGGGAGCTCGTCCTCGGAGATCTTGACCACAGGCCCGACCATCACGAGCTGCCATTGCGGGCGGGCGTCGGCGATGGCGGCGAGGAGGTCGAGGTCGATCCGCTCGTCGATCACGCCGTAGAAGCCGAGCCGCGGGTGGGCGAGGCTGGCCTGGTCGGCGGGGTCGGCGATGGAGCCGCGGGCGGCGGCGAAATGGTCGCGGTCAACCGACGAGGGGAAGGGGTGAACGTTGCCGTGGCGCTGCTTCTTCGATTCATACAGCGAATAGCCGCCGGTGAAGACGACGTCGGCGCGTTCGAGCAACTCGCGCTCGAGGTCGAGCAGTTCGCGCGGGGCGAAGCGGAAGTTGGCAAGCTCGTCCATGCAATCGTAGACGGTGCAGGCCGGGTCGAGGTGCCGCGAGAACGGCAGCATCATCGGGGTGTAGTACCAGGCGACGATCCGGCCGGTTACGCCGGCGAGATAGCCGTCGAGCAGCTTCGTGAGCGTCGCGTTGCGCTCGTCATCGGAGCCGCCCCGGGGCAGTCGGGGGGTGATGATGGTCACGCCGCCGGTCTTGGCCGCCGGGCGGATGTCGAGCGAGGGCGAGGCGCCGTCTTCGCCGTCGATCGGTTCTTCCCACACGACGACCGGCGCCGAGCGAGCGAAGCGGTTCATCAGGTGCTGCGGGCGCTGGAACACGAAATCCCACCGCAGGTGCGAAAAGCAGAGCAGGGTGGGAGGTGCCTCGGCTGGGCGCAGCGCCTCACTGCCAGAACCGACCGACGCGCCAACACCACTTGCCATCACGCTCAACTCCAATGAAAAGACTGTTGTTACCAAGTTATAACGGCGAGGCTGGCCGCGTGGTTCCGCGTGTCCCGCCAGGCCGAGCATGATTTTGCTGCGGTTACGAAATGAACCGGAATTGACGCGGTCGGCGAGGGCGTGGAAGGGGGATTGCGGCACGAAAGGACGAGGCGATGGCGACGACGATCGAACAACTTGAGGCACGCCGTGCCGCGGCCAAGCTGGGCGGAGGCGAGAAACGCATCGCGGCGCAGCACGCCAAGGGTCGGCTGACCGCGCGCGAGCGACTGGCGGTGCTGCTCGACCAGGAGAGCTTCGAGGAAGTCGACGTGTTCGTCGAGCATAATTGCGCCGACTTCGGGATGGAGACGCAGAAGTTTCCGGGCGACGGGGTGGTGACCGGGTCGGGCACGATCAACGGGCGGCTGGTCTATGTGTTCGCGCAGGATTTCACCGTGTTCGGCGGGTCGCTGTCGGAACGCCATGCGCAAAAGATCTGCAAGATCATG
>NZ_JANYGG010000074.1 GCF_025362505.1 Sphingomonas sp.
GCGGTCGCGCGGGTCAGCGGCGGGCACCTCCATCCCTGCCTTGCCCGCCAGTTCCTTGACCGCCTCCATGAACGGCAGCCCGCGTGCGTCGGTGAGGAAGCGGATCGCGTCGCCATGCGCGCCGCAGCCGAAGCAATGGTAGAAATGCTTCTCGTCGTTGATCGTGAAACTGGGGGTTTTCTCCTGGTGGAACGGACAACACGCCTTCCACTCACGCCCGGCGCGCAGGAGCTTGACCGACGGCGCGATGACGGCGGACAGCAGGGTGCGGGCGCGCAGTTCGTCGAGAAATTGCGGAGAAAGGCTCACGCCTAGCCCAGCAAACCCCGCACCAGCGCGCTGGCTCGGGCGGGTTCGATGCTGCTGGCGTGGCGTTCCTTTACCAGCGCCATGACGCGCCCCATGTCCTTCATGCTCGCCGCGCCGACCTCTTCGATGACCGCACCGATCGCGGCCTTGGCCTCGGCATCGTCCATCTGTTGCGGCATGAAGCGTTCGATCGTGGCGATTTCGGCCTGCTCGACCGCGGCGAGCTCCTCCCGCCCGCCTTTTTGATAAAGCACGACCGATTCGCGGCGCTGCTTGATCATCTTGTGGAGGACTTCGGTAATGAGCAGGTCGTCGTCATCGGGTGCCTTGCCGGTGCGCGCCTCGATGTCGCGGTTCTTGATGGTCGAGCTGACCATGCGCAGCGTCTGGGTGGTGGCCTTGTCGCCGCCCTTCATGGCGCTCACCAGCGCGGCCTTGATATCGTCGCGAATCATGTTCGAACCCGTGGTCAAAAGCGGAAACCCGAGGTCTAGCGCGAATGGCAGGACGGTTACAGCCGTTGACCTTCGCGCCATCCGGCCCTAGCGGCTGTGGCTTAGCGACATTGCTGCAAAACCGACCCGAAAGGCCCCATCCGCCGATGGCCGACTCTCGACCCATGTCCATTGCCCAGCCACCCGGCGCGACGGCGTGTCTGGTGTTCGGCGACGGGCGCGTGGCGTGGGGAACGGGGTTCGGGGCGGAAGGGTCGGCGGTCGGCGAGCTGTGCTTCCACACTGCGATGACTGGCTATCAGGAAGTGATGACCGACCCGTCATTCGCCCGGCAGGTCGTCGCGTTCACCTTTCCGCACATCGGCAATGTCGGCGCGAACGATCAGGATTTCGAGGCCGACGACCCGCATGCCTTGGGCTGTATCGTGCGCGAGGCGGTAAGCGGGCCAAGCAATTTTCGCTCCACGGTCGGGTTCGCCGAATGGATGGCGGCGAACAAGCGGATCGGGATTTCGGGGCTCGACACGCGCGCGCTGACCCGGCTGGTGCGGCGCGAGGGGCCGCCCAACGTGGTCATCGCGCATTCGGCCGCGGGCGAGTTCGATGTCGCGGCGTTGCAGCGGCAGGCGGCGGAATGGCCCGGGCTCGAGGGCATGGACCTCGCGAAAGAGGTCAGCCGGGCGGGACTAGAGAATTGGTCCGGGGGCAAGTGGAGCCTCGAACTCGGCTTCGGCGGGGACGGGGATGGCGAGCGGCCCCACGTCGTCGCGATCGATTATGGCGCCAAGCGCAACATCTTCCGTAACCTGGTCGAGGCGGGCGCGAAGGTGACGATCGTTCCGGCGAGCGCGAGCTTCGATGAGATTATGGCGCTCAAGCCCGACGGATTTTTCCTCTCGAACGGCCCGGGCGATCCGGCGGCGACGGGGGAGTATGCGGTGCCGGTCATCCGCCAGCTGCTCGAAACGAAGCTGCCGCTGTTCGGCATCTGCCTCGGCCACCAGCTGCTCGCGTTGGCGGTCGGCGGGCGGACGTCGAAGATGTTCCAGGGCCACCGCGGCGCGAACCATCCGGTCAAGCGGATCAGCGATGGCCGGGTCGAGATCACCTCGATGAACCACGGCTTCGCGGTCGAGCGCGACGGCATGCCGCAGGGCGTCCGCGAGACGCACGTCAGCCTGTTCGACAACAGCAATTGCGGGTTGGAGTTGACGGACCGCCCGGCCTTCTCGGTCCAGTACCACCCGGAAGCGAGCCCCGGCCCGCAGGACAGTTTCTACCTGTTCGAGAAGTTCGTTGGAATGATGAGAGAGGATTCGTAAGATGGCCGTAATTCGCAAATTCGAACGGCTCGATCAGGATCGCGAGCGTCCACAGCCGGGCGCGATTGGCGGCTGCATCGTAGAACTTGAATTTGATGGTGAGCGTTTCCTCCAGTTGAACAGCTATGGGTCTGCGGATCGAGTGCATGTCGGCGCTCGCAGCCAAAATTTGCGCTTGAGCGAAGCCGCCTTCGAGCAGTTAGTCGAAATCGGCCGGAAGCATTTCGGCGCAAAGAGCTAATGCCCCGCCGCACCGACATTTCCTCGATCCTGATCATTGGCGCCGGGCCGATCGTCATTGGGCAGGCGGCGGAGTTTGATTATTCCGGGTCGCAGGCGGTTAAGGCGCTCAAGGCCGAGGGCTATCGGGTGATCGTCGTCAATTCGAACCCGGCGACGATTATGACCGATCCTGACCTTGCCGACGCGACCTATATCGAGCCGATCACGCCCGAGGTGGTCGCCAAGATCATCGAATTGGAAAAACCCGACGCACTGCTGCCGACGATGGGCGGGCAGACCGCGCTCAACACCGCGCTCGCGCTGGCCAAGGACGGGACGCTCGAGCGACTGGGCGTGCAGCTGATCGGGGCCAACGCCGAAGCGATCGAGAAGGCCGAGGACCGGCAGAAATTCCGCGATGCGATGGACCGCATCGGACTCGAAAGCCCGCGCTCGGCGATCGTTCATACGATAGCCGAAGCCTGGGCGGCGCTGCCCGACGTCGGCTTGCCCGCGGTCATCCGGCCGTCGTTCACGCTGGGCGGGACGGGCGGCGGGATCGCTTATAATCGCGAGGAATATGAGGGGTTTGTCCGCTCCGGCCTCGAAGCGTCCCCAACCACCGAAGTGCTGATCGACGAGAGCGTCGTCGGGTGGAAGGAGTATGAGATGGAAGTCGTGCGCGACCGCGCCGACAATACCATCATCATCTGCTCGATCGAGAATATCGACCCCATGGGCGTCCATACCGGCGATTCGATCACCGTCGCCCCGGCGCTGACGCTGACCGACAAGGAATATCAGCGGATGCGCTCGGCATCGATCGCGGTGCTTCGCGAAATCGGTGTGGAAACAGGCGGTTCCAACGTGCAGTTCGCGGTCGATCCGAAGACCGGGCGGATGCTCGTCATCGAAATGAACCCGCGCGTGTCGCGATCGTCGGCGCTGGCATCGAAGGCGACCGGCTTCCCGATTGCCAAGGTCGCGGCCAAGCTGGCGGTTGGCTATACGCTCGACGAAATCGCCAACGACATTACCGGCGGGGCGATGCCGGCGTCGTTCGAGCCGACGATCGATTATGTCGTGACCAAGATCCCGCGCTTCGCGTTCGAGAAGTTCAAGGGCGCCAAGGCCGAGCTGTCGACGGCGATGAAGTCGGTCGGCGAAGTGATGGCGATCGGGCGCTCGTTCGCGGAGAGCCTGCAGAAGGCGCTGCGCGGGCTGGAGACGGGTCTGTGCGGGCTCGACCGGGTGCGCGAGCTCGAGCATGCCAGCGACGACGAGATAGAGAATGCGCTGGCGCGGCAGACGCCCGACCGGCTGCTGGTCGCGGGCGAGGCGTTGCGCCACGGTTTCTCGGTCGAGCGGATCCACGCCATTTCCGGGTTCGACCCGTGGTTTATCGAGCGGTTGGCCGAGATTGTTGCCGCCGAAGTTGAAGTCCGCGAAGACGGCCTGCCGCAGGACGCGATTGGCTTGCGGCGGCTCAAGGCGATGGGCTTTTCGGACGCGCGGCTGGCGCAGCTGGCGCTGCGTTCGGCCGGGGCGCCGCGAGCGCATAGCGAGGCGGCCGCGCGGGGATCGGGCATTGTCCATGACGCGCTCAAGGGGCTCACCGGGGGCGTGACCGAGGCCGAAGTGCGTGCGTTGCGCGAACGGCTGGGGGTCAAGCCGGTGTTCAAGCGGATCGACAGCTGCGCGGCCGAATTCGATGCATCGACGCCCTATCTCTACTCGACCTACGAGGCGCCGCTGTTCGGCGAACCCGACGACGAGGCGGCGGTGTCCGATCGGCGCAAGGTGATGATCCTGGGCGGCGGTCCGAACCGGATCGGCCAGGGGATCGAGTTCGATTATTGCTGCTGCCACGCCGCGTTCGCGCTGGGGCGCGACGGTGCGGGCTTCGAGACGATCATGGTCAACTGCAACCCCGAAACGGTGTCGACCGATCCCGAGACGTCGGACCGGCTCTATTTCGAGCCGCTGACGCAAGAGGATGTGCTGTCGATCATCGAGCGCGAGCAGGAGCGCGGTGAACTGCTCGGGGTGATCGTGCAGCTTGGTGGGCAAACGCCGCTGAAATTGGCCGCGAGGCTGCAGGCGGCGGGGGTGCCGATCCTGGGCACCTCGCCCGACAGCATCGACCTCGCCGAGGACCGCGAGCGGTTCGCCGCGCTGGTCGACAAGCTTGGGCTGCGGCAGCCGGCGAACGGGCTGGCGCGGACCCGCGACGAGGCGCTGAACATCGCCAGCCGGATCGGGTATCCGGTCCTGCTGCGTCCGTCCTACGTCCTTGGCGGGCGGGCGATGGAAGTCGTCGAGGGGCCCGAGCAGCTCGATCATTATATCGCGACCGCGGTGCAGGTGTCGGGGTCGAGCCCGGTGCTGATCGACCGCTATCTGCGCGACGCGATCGAGGTCGATGTTGACGCGATCTGCGACGGGAAGGACGTCGCGATCGCGGGCATCCTGCAGCATATCGAGGAGGCCGGGGTCCACTCGGGCGACAGCGCCTGCTCGATCCCGCCTTATTCGCTGTCGGTTGCCATCCTTGCCGAGATCGAGCGGCAGACCCGGGCGCTGGCACTGGCGCTCGACGTGCGCGGGCTGATGAACATCCAGTTCGCGGTGAAGGACGAGCTCGTCTACCTGATAGAGGTCAATCCGCGCGCCAGTCGGACGGTGCCGTTCGTGGCCAAGGCGATCGGGCGGCCGATCGCCAAGATCGCGGCGCTGGTGATGGCGGGCGAGCCGCTCGCCCCGCACCTCCCGATCAACCGCGATATCGGCCACATCGCGATCAAGGAGTCGGTGTTCCCGTTTGCACGCTTCCCGGGGACCGATCCCGTGCTCGGACCGGAAATGAAGAGCACCGGCGAAGTCATGGGAATTTCGGACGATTTCGACATTGCTTTCGCCAAGTCGCAGCTTGGGGGCGGGGTGATCCTGCCCGACCGCGGGACGGTGTTCATCTCGGTCAAGGACACCGACAAGGCGCACATCCTGCCCGCCGCGACGAAGATGGCCGAGCTCGGCTTCCACCTGATCGCGACCGGCGGGACGGCCGACATGCTCGCCGCGGCGGGCCTGAAGGTCGAGAAGGTCAACAAGGTCGCGCAAGGTCGGCCGCACATTGTCGACCGGCTGACCGACGGCGAAGTGCAGCTGGTGTTCAACACGACCGAGGGCTGGCAGTCGATGAAGGACAGCCAGGCGATCCGCATGACCGCGCTCCAGCGCAAGGTGCCCTACTTCACTACCGCCGCCGCGAGCCTCGCCGTGGCGCACGCAATTGGGGCGCTGCGCGGCCATGCGCTTGAAGTTCGCTCGCTTCAGTCCTATTATTCGGCCCTGAAACGCTGATTTTTCCGAAAATCCGGTAAGCTTTCGCGCCGCCGACCGGGCTGGCGCCGGACCGGTTTTTGTCAGAGGGGACGACAAGATGGCGAGTGAGAAAGTGCCGATGCTGGCCGAGGGCCATCGCAAGCTCGAGACCGAGGTGCGGCAGCTCAAGATGTTCGAACGGCCCTCGGTGATCGAGGCGATCGAGGTCGCCCGCGCGCACGGTGATCTGTCGGAAAATGCCGAATATCATGCGGCGAAAGAGCGGCAGGGCCAGATCGAGGCGATGATCTCCGACATGGAGGACCAGCTCAGCCGCGCGCTGGTGATCGACCCGACAACGCTTTCGGGTGAAAAAGTGGTGTTCGGGGCGACGGTGACGTTGCTCGACGAGGACAAGAAGCGGGTGAGGTACCAGCTGGTCGGCCAGGTCGAGGCGAACGCCACCAACGGCCGGATCAGCTATAATTCCCCACTAGGTCGCGCGCTGATTGGACGACTGGTCGGCGAGGAGGTCGAAGTGACAACTCCGTCGGGCGAGAAGTATTACGAGATCCAGAAGCTCGAATTCATCTGAGTCGCCGGTGCGGTTGCCTCCTCAAGCGCGGACCGCGACCGGGGTCATCGCGGCCGTCACGACAATCGTCTCGCTGCTGGTGATCCTGCTCGGGGCGGTCGACCGGGCCGGAATATTGATGGGGTTCGTGCCGCTGCGCTTTGGCGGTGGATTGGCGATTTCTCCGGCGGTGCCGGCGTTCCTCACGCCGCTGAGCGCGACCCTGGTCCATGGCAGTTTCCTGCACCTGGCCGGCAACCTGTTGATGCTGTTGTGGTGCGGGCTGGCGGTTGAGCGGGTGCTCGGGGCCAAGGCGACGCTGCTACTTTATGTGATTGGCGCTTATGTCGCGGCCGCCGCACAGTTTCTTGTCGGGCCGCTCAGCGATTCTCCGATGATCGGTGCGAGCGGGGCGATCAGTGCGCTGATCGGGGCGTTTGCGCTGAGTTACGGCCAGCAGAAGGCGATCGTGAAGTCGCGAATGCTCAACCGCTGGTTGAACGTCGCCTGGCTGATGGCCGCGTGGATCGCGATTCAGGTCGGGTTCGGTTATCTGATGGGAACGCAAGGGATGCTGCTGGCGACCCCGGCGCACATCGGCGGCTTCCTCGCCGGGCTGGCGATGCAGCGGCCGTTGCTGCTGTATCGGTATCGCAACGCGTGAGGCGCTACGCCGGCAGCGGCGGGTTTTCGGGTTCGAGCAGGCGGTGGAGGTGGACGACGACGTAGCGCACCTCGGCGTCGTCGACGGTGCGCTGGGCGGAACCACGCCACGCTTCCTCGGCATCGGCGTAATTGTCGAACAGGCCGACGAAATCCACCGCTTTCAAATCAGTGAAGTCGAGGCCCTGCGGATCCTTGACCCGCCCGCCGAAAACCAGGTGAAGCTTGCTCATGCAGATCGCGCTAGCACAGTGGGGCGGCTGCGAAAACCGCCCCGCTCGCGAAAATACTAGGCGGAATCGTTCGCGGACCCGCCGCTGAAACCGAAGAATTCGCGAAGCTTGTCGCCGGCGAGCTCGTCGACCTTGGCCTTGCTGGCCTCGCGGACCCTGTCGGCGGCGTGGCGCCCGGCGTCCGTTACCTTCGTGCCGACCGGCTGCAGCAGCTCGCTCTCGCGCTCGGTCTGGGGGAGCACTGCGGCGATCAACGCGCCGAGCGCAATACCGCCAGCCAATGCGATCAGCGGGCTGTTGCCGATCTGGGTCGAGGCGGTGTCGCCGAACTGGCTCAGCGCCGCATTGGCGCGGTCGCCGATGGTGGCGGCGTCGCGCTGATCAATGTCTGAAATCTGTTGCTTGGCCATGATGTTACTCCTAATTCCTGGTACGCGCCCTGACGGGCTTTTCACGATCGCTGAACAGCCCGGTGAGGAGGCTGATGATCGGTTTGCGGGCGAGGATCAGCGCGGCACCGGCGGCAACCCCGACGACCATCGCGGGCCGCTCCTTGACGGCGGTCACCGCCCCTTCCGCGACTTCGGCGCCCTTGTCCTTGGCACCTTCCCAGGCGTCATGGGCGATCGCCGCGGGAGCGAGGCGGACCTTGATTTGCTCGACCGTGCTCGCGAGGCGCTGGCGGGCCGCCTCGGCCTCGCCGCGCGCGGCGGCGATGCGCACGTCGGCGGCGCTCATCGCACCGGCCCCTTGAGCTTGGCCATGCCGATCTTGACGAGGACAGCGGCGACGCCCGCGAGGATCAGCACACTGACGAGGCCAGCCAGCGCCGGGTTCATCAGTTGCGCGAGGCCGACGAACAACGTCGCGACGAGCAGGAGCAAGGCGGCGTGACCGAGGAATAGTGCCGTCGCGAACAGGATGATCGGCACCTTGAAGGAATTGGCCTTCTCGGTGCCGATCGTCTTGTACAGCGCGACCTCGGCCATCGCCCAGGCCCGCGCCTCGTCCTTCGCCCGGCCGAAAAGGTCGGCCAAAGGCTCGGGCTGGGGCTCGGGCCCATCGTCGGTGAGGTCGGTCCGCTTGAGCATGGCGTTCGCTTGGCGCCTCAGTTCGACTTGCGCGAGCTGGACCCGCTGTCGAGCCCCGACTTGACCACGCGGACCAGCGCGAAGCCGAGGATCGCCGCGCCGGCCAGTGCGATGCCCGGCGACTTGCGGACGATCGCGCGGGCGTCGTCGATCAGTTCCTCGGGGTCCTTGCCGGCAAGGCTCTGCGCGGCGCGCTCAATCGACTGCGCGGCCTGGCGGGCATAATCGCCATATTGGGCGCCAAGCCGCTCGTCGAGGTTGGCGGCGGTGTCGCCGATCAGCCCCGAAACGTTGCTTAGCGCGCCGCTCGAGCGTTCGATGCCCTGGCTGACGAAGCCCATCGCCCGGTCGCTGGCGGTGGATTTGAGTTTGTCGGTGCCGTCCTTGATCGCCTCGCGGACGCCACCGCCGGTGCCGGTGCCAGTACTGGAATCGGACGAGTCGCTGGTGGTGAGGCTCGAGTCGCCGCGGCGCGTGCGCGTGTCGGTCGAGCCGAGTTCGCTCCCCACGCCGGCCATCTTGGCGTCGCTGACGATGGTGTCGGTGCCCTCGGGCAAGGTGGTTTCAGCCATGATACGCGTCTCCCTTGTGCGGAATTTACGCCAGTACAAACACGCCAGCCCGAACCACCGTTCCCGCGTTGCGGCAAAACTTGTCGCGGAGACGGTCGGTCGATAGGGGCCGCAGCGTAACGATTTTACAAACGAGGTGCCAGTGACCGTGATCGTCGACGTCCACGCCCGAATGATCCTCGACAGCCGCGGCAATCCGACGGTCGAGGTCGACGTGCTGCTCGAGGACGGCAGCCTGGGCCGCGCGGCGGTGCCGTCGGGGGCCTCGACCGGAGCGCATGAAGCGGTCGAGAAGCGCGACGGCGACGCCAAGCGCTGGGGCGGCAAGGGGGTCGACCAGGCGGTTGCTGCGGTCAATGGCGAGATCGCCGATGCGGTGGTCGGCTACGAAGCCGAGGACCAAGCCGAGATCGACGCGGTGATGATCGATCTCGACGGGACGGCAAACAAGAGCCGGTTGGGTGCGAACGCGATCCTGGGCGTGAGCCTGGCGGCGGCGAAGGCGGCGGCCGACGCGCGCGGGTTGCCGCTGTACCGCTATGTCGGCGGGGTCGGGGCGACCTTGCTGCCGGTGCCGATGATGAACATCCTGAACGGCGGGGCGCACGCCGACAATCCGATCGACTTCCAGGAATTCATGGTGATGCCGGTCGGTGCGCCGAACTTTGCCGAAGCGCTGCGCTGCGGGGCGGAGATTTTCCATGCGCTGAAAGCCGAACTTCATTCGAAGGGGCTGTCGACCGCAGTCGGCGACGAGGGCGGGTTCGCGCCGAACATCGCCTCGGCGCGCGCCGCGCTCGACCTGATCGGCGAAGCGGTCGGCAAGGCCGGTTATTCGCTTGGCAAGGATGTGCTGCTGGCGCTCGATTGCGCTTCGACCGAGTTCTTCAAGGATGGCGCCTACGCGATGACGGGGGAAGGGCGGACGCTCTCGCCCGAGGAAATGGCGTCCTACCTCGCCGAGCTCGCCGCCGCCTACCCGATCGCGTCGATTGAGGACGGCATGGGCGAGGACGACATGGCCGGGTGGAAGTCGTTGACCGACAAGATCGGCACCTCCGTCCAGCTCGTCGGCGACGATCTGTTCGTGACCAGCGAGGCGCGGCTGGCGGACGGGATTCGCGACGGGATAGCCAACTCGATCCTGGTCAAGGTCAACCAGATCGGGACGCTGACCGAGACGATCGCGGCGGTGCGGCTCGCCCAGACCTCGGGCTATACCGCGGTAATGTCGCACCGTTCGGGCGAGACCGAGGATTCGACGATTGCCGATCTGGCCGTGGCGCTCGGCTGCGGGCAGATCAAGACGGGGAGTTTGGCGCGCTCGGACCGGACGGCGAAGTATAACCAGCTTTTGCGCATCGAAGAGGAATTGGGCTCTGCGGCGCGTTATCCGGGGGTCGCGGCCTTGCGCGCTTACAAGGGGTGATTCGGGGCTGGTCCGCGACCCGCCATGGACAACATGGACACTAGCTACCCGCGATATTGAGCCCTTCCGCCGCGATGCGATCCGTGGCGGGTAGGAAACGGAGAGTGTGGTCCGGCGCATGGACCGACGCTGGCCCAATCCAGCAGCTGTAGGACAACGAATTCGCTCGATCACGTTTCGGTGCGGCCTAATCTGAGTCTCGGCCGCCACGATCCCAAAAAAACAAGGCGAATCCCGCGCTTTGCGCTTGCCATCATGGCGTCTTTCTGATTCTTAAGGACGATGGGCGCGGTCAACAAGACGATCCGGATGATGAGGCGCGCGGCGCTGCCGGCGCTGGCGCTGATTATCGTCGGGAATTTCGCCGGTTATGCGATTGCCGGCCCGAACGGATTGCTGGCCTGGGGCGGCTATCACCGCGACTTTCTCGACCGCAAGAAAGAGCTGATCGATCTCGAGCAGCAGCGCGCCGTGCTCAAGCATCGCTCGCAATTGCTCGACCCGCGCAGGGCCGATCCCGACATGGCCGACGAGCTGGTGCGCCGCGACCTCGGCCTCGTCCGCCCCGACGAAGTGGTCGTTCCGCTCAACTGAGCGCGCTTCGCTCGTTGCCGCAGCGTCAGTTACACCTACGTATGAACAGCCGTTACGGCATTGCCAGTCTTCCGCTCACGCTTCATAGCGCGGGCGATAATTTGATTGGAGAGGCCCGTGGCGCGAGCTGCCAAGACCAAGGCTGCTGCTCCGGTAGCGGCGATCGATACCCCCAACCGCGAACGGCCAGCGCAACCCGAACGATTCAAGGCAAGCAAGGAAGAGCTGCTCGGGCTCTACAAGCAGATGCTGCTGATCCGCCGGTTCGAGGAGCGGGCCGGGCAATTGTACGGGCTTGGGCTGATCGGCGGCTTCTGCCACCTCTACATCGGCCAGGAAGCGGTCGCGGTCGGGCTGCAGTCGGCGATGACCGTCGGCAAGGACAGCGTCATCACCGGCTACCGCGACCACGGCCACATGCTGGCCTATGGCATCGATCCCAACATCATCATGGCCGAACTCACCGGGCGCCAGGCGGGCATCTCGAAGGGCAAGGGCGGGTCGATGCACATGTTCTCGGTCGAGCATGGCTTTTACGGCGGGCACGGCATCGTCGGGGCGCAGGTCGGCCTGGGCACCGGCCTCGCCTTCAAGCACCAGTACAGCGGCGACGGCGGGGTGTGCCTCGCTTACTTCGGCGATGGCGCGGCCAACCAGGGGCAGGTCTACGAGAGCTTCAACATGGCCGAGCTGTGGAAGCTGCCGGTGATCTATGCGATCGAGAATAATGGCTACGCGATGGGCACGTCGGTAGCGCGATCGGCCAGCGAGGACCAGTTCTACAAGCGTGGCGAAAGCTTCCGCATTCCGGGCATCCAGGTCGACGGGATGGACGTCCTCGCGGTGCGCGGCGCGGCCGAGGAAGCATTGGCATGGACCCGCGCGGGCAAGGGGCCGATTATCCTCGAGCTGATGACCTACCGCTATCGCGGCCACTCGATGTCCGATCCGGCAAAGTACCGCACCCGCGAGGAGGTCCAGAGCTATCGCGAGGGGCGCGACCCGATCGAGCATGCCGCCAAGGAACTGCAAGCCATGGGGATGGCCGAGGACGAGCTCAAAGCGATCGATGCCGAGATCAAGGCGATCGTCATCGCCGCCGCCAAATATGCCGAGGAAGCCCCCGAGCCCGAGGCCGGCGAGCTTTATACCCACGTGCTGGTGGAGTCCTACTGATGGGCGTTGAATTGAAAATGCCCGCGCTGTCGCCGACGATGGAGGAGGGGACGCTGGCCAAGTGGCTGGTCAAGGAAGGCGACGCGGTCAAATCCGGGGACATCCTCGCCGAGATCGAGACCGACAAGGCGACGATGGAATTCGAGGCGGTCGACGAGGGGGTGATCGACAAGATTCTGGTGGCCGCGGGGACCGACGGGGTGAAGGTCGGCGCGTTGATCGCGACGATGGTCGGGGAGGGGGAAACTTCATCGCCCGCGCCCGCAGCATCACCCGCGCCGGTCGAGCAGCCGACTTCGCAGCCGACACAAGCGACGCCCACTCCTCATCAGATGGAATCGGGCGCGCGCGACCTGGTCGCCGATGTGGCGCGGACTCATGATGCTCCTGAAGTGCCGGAGGGAACCGAACTCAAGTCGATGACCGTCCGCGACGCGCTGCGCGATGCGATGGCCGAGGAGATGCGGCGCGACGACCGGGTGTTCGTGATGGGCGAGGAAGTCGCCGAATATCAGGGCGCCTACAAGGTGACGCAGGGTCTGCTGCAGGAATTCGGCAAGAAGCGCGTGATCGACACGCCGATCACCGAATATGGCTTTGCTGGCCTCGGCACCGGCGCGGCGATGGGCGGGCTGCGGCCGGTGGTCGAGTTCATGACGTTCAACTTTGCGATGCAGGCGATCGACCACATCATCAACTCGGCGGCCAAGACCAATTACATGTCGGGCGGGCAGATGCGCTGCCCGATCGTGTTCCGCGGACCCAATGGCGCGGCCGCGCGGGTCGGCGCGCAACACAGCCAGAATTACGCGCCGTGGTACGCCAGCGTGCCAGGGCTGATCGTGATCGCGCCGTATAGCGCGGCCGATGCCAAGGGGCTGCTCAAGGCGGCGATTCGCACCACCGACCCGGTCGTGTTCCTCGAAAACGAGCTGCTTTACGGCCAGCATTTCGACGTGCCGGTGCTCGATGATTATGTCCTGCCGATCGGCAAGGCTCACGTGGCGCGCGAAGGCAAGGACGTGACTTTGGTCAGCTACTCGATCGGGGTCGCGGTGGCGCTTCAGGCGGCCGAGGAACTGAAAGCCGACGGGATCGACGCCGAGGTCATCGACCTGCGCACGCTGCGCCCGCTCGACAAGGCAGCGGTGCTGACGAGCCTCAAGAAGACCAACCGGGTGGTGGTGGTCGAGGAAGGCTGGCCGACCTGCTCGATCTCGTCCGAGATCATGGCGATCTGCATGGAGGAGGGGTTCGACGACCTCGACGCACCGGTGCTGCGCGTGACCAATGTCGACGTGCCGATGCCCTATGCCGCCAACCTCGAGAAGCTGGCGCTGCTCAAGGCGAGCGATGTCGTCGCGGCGGCGCGGAGCGTCTGTTATCGCTGAGCAGGCGTTCGGGCCCGACCGGGCCTTGATGCTGCACCATTTCCCGTCCGCGCTGCGGCCGGCGATCGTGGCGCTATGGGCAATCGACGAGGCGATGTGGGCCGCCATTGCGGCGGCGAGCCAGCCGGCGCTGGCGGGGATCAAGCTGGCGTGGTGGCGCGAGGCTCTGGCCCGGCTCGACCATGACCCGGCGCCGCCCGAACCGCGGTTGCGCGCGGTGGCGGATCATATCGTGTCGCGGGGCGTAAGCGGGAGCGATGTCGCGGGGATCGAAGAGGGCTGGGCGGCGCTGCTCGACCCGGTGCCGGATGCGGACCGGGTCCTGCTGCGTGGGCAGCGGCTGTTCGCGATCGAGGCGCGGTTGCTGGGAGTTGAGGATCCGCTCCTTCCCAAGGCTGGAAGCCTGTTCGCGCTGGGCGACGCGATGCGGCGGCGGCTGGGTGATTTCGGTCAGGCGCGGCAGGCCTTGCTCGTCGATCTGCGCGGCCGGCGGGTTGGTCGCGCCGCTCGCCCGGTGACGCTGGCGGCGCGGCTGGCGGCGCGTGACCTGGCCGAACCCGAAGGCACGCCGGGGCGGGCGCTGGCACTTCTGGGGCATCGTTTTCACGGTAGGATTACGGGGGCAGATTATCCGGCGCGGCGGGAATAGGCTGCACCTGCCGAATCTTCGATCGACGGAGGTTCACCCGCGTGACTCGATTCATGGCCGGCGGCGCGATCGCGCTGCTTCTCACCACTGGCGCCTTCCTGTTCTGGCAAGGGCATGCCGCCAGCCGCCCCTCCTTTCCGACCGCGCCCGAAGTCCGGGCAGCAACGTCATCGGGAAGGCAGTTCGCCCTGCTCACCCCGGAGCTGCCGGGCGTGCCCGAAGCGACGGCGAAGACGCGCGAGGAGAAACGGTTTGGGCGAGCAGACAAGGACCGGGACGGCAAGGTCACCGAGGAGGAATTGCTCGCGCCCCGGCGCAAGGCATTCGCCAAGCTCGATATCGATCACAATGGCCAATTGGCGTTCAACGAGTGGGCGGCGAAGACGATCACCAAGTTCGAGGGCGCCGACAACGACAGGTCGGGCTCGCTGACTGCGGCGGAATATATTCAGACGGCACCAAAACCGAAACTGCATCCGGCTCGTTGCAATTGTTAACCCGCAAGCGGTGGACGATCAGGCAGGTTGGAGCGCGCGCTGCCCATCGATCCATGTGGCCAACGAAGCGCGCGCGCGCGTCGTGTAAGCCTTTTTGCGGTCGGCCTTGCGGCTCTTGCCCTCGAGCGGGGGCATCAGGCCGAAGTTGATGTTCATCGGCTGATAGGTTTGGGCGACGGCGCCGCCGGTGAGATGGCCCAGCAGGGCGCCGAGCGCGGTTTCGAGCGGTGGTGGGGGCAGCGCCGTGCCGCGGCCTTCGGCGGCGGCGAAGCGGGCGGCTAGCAAGCCGATCGCGGCGCTTTCGACATAGCCTTCGCAACCGGTGATCTGGCCGGCGAAGCGAATATTCGGGCGGGCTTTGAGGCGAAGTTCGTGGTCGAGCAGTTCGGGCGAACGGATAAAGCTGTTGCGATGAATCCCGCCAAGTCGTGCGAACTCGGCGTTCTCAAGGCCTGGAATTGTTCGGAAAATGCGCACTTGGTCGGCGTGTTTCAACTTCGTCTGGAAGCCGACGATGTTCCACAAAGTGCCGAGCGCATTGTCCTGGCGCAGCTGGACGACCGCATGGGGCCAGCGCCCGGTTCTGGGATCGTCGAGCCCGACCGGCTTCATCGGCCCGAAGCGCAACGTCTCGGGCCCGCGCTCGGCCATCACCTCGATCGGCATGCAGGCCTCGAAATAGGGCGTGTCGCGCTCCCATTCCTTGAACTCGGTCTTCTCGCCGGCGTTGAGCGCGGCGATGAAGGCGTCATATTGCTCGCGGTTCATCGGGCAGTTGATGTAGTCTTTCCCGCCCTTGTCCCACCGCGCTGCCATCCAGCAAATGTCCATGTCGACGCTGTCGTGATGGACGATGGGAGCGATCGCGTCGAAAAAGGCGAGTGCGCCGGCGCCGGTCGCCCCGGCGATCGCCGAGGCGAGGCCGGGAGCGGTCAGCGGGCCGGTGGCAATGATTGCGGGACCTTCGGGAAGCGCGTCGACGCGTTCGCGGACAACGGTGATGTGGGGGTGGCCCTCGATCGCGCCGGTGATCTCCGCGGCGAACTCCGCGCGATCGACCGCCAACGCCGAACCGGCCGGGACGCGGTGCTTGTCGGCGGCGCGCATCACCAGCGAACCCAGGTCACGCATTTCCTGGTGGAGCAGGCCGACCGCATTATTTTCGGCATCGTCGGAGCGGAAACTGTTCGAGCAGACCATTTCGGCAAGGCGGTCGGTTTCATGCGCCGGGGTCGTGTCGCCGCTTCCACGCATTTCAGACAAGCGGACGGTGAGGCCGGCCTCGGCCAATTGCCATGCCGCCTCGGAGCCAGCGAGCCCGCCGCCGATGATGTGGATGTCGTGCATGTCGCTCGCAATGGCGCGGGCGGGCGCTTAAATCCACCCCATGAAGATTTTCACGATCGGCTATGAAGCGACGACGATGGGCGAATTCATTGCGGCGCTGACCAGTGCCGGGGTTCAGCGCGTGATCGACGTGCGCGCGCTGCCGCTGTCGCGGCGGCCGGGGTTTTCGAAGACGCCGCTGAGGGGCGCGCTGGCCGAGGTGGGGATCGACTATGTCCACTTGCGGGCGCTTGGCACGCCGCCGGCGGGGCGCGAGGCGGCGCGCAAGGGGCGCCAGGCAGAGCTTGAGGAGATTTATGCCGGGCAGCTCGAACTGCCCGAAGCGATTGCGCAAGGCGCCGAGATGGTGGCGCTGGCCGCGGGGGCGCCGAGTGCCTTGCTGTGCTTCGAGCGCGCGCCGGGCGGGTGCCATCGCTCGTTGCTGATCAAGGCGGTGGCACCCGAGGCCGAGGTGATCAACCTGTTTCCCTAAATGCCGGCGGGTTCGGTCGGGGCGGTTTCGCTGACGATCAGCGCTTCGATCTCGGGGGTCGGGCGACCGCTCATTTCCTTGTTGATGGTGCAGACGACACGGCGCTCGACTTCCTTGCGGAGGTGCTTGCGCAGTTCGCCGAGCAGCCTGGGCGGGGCGATGATCGCGAGGCTTTCGAAGTCATGCGCGAGGACGCGGCGGTTGAGTTCGTCGGCGGCGTCGCTGGCCCAGCGGTCTTCCGCCTGCTGGTGGTAATCGGTCTGCTCGACCGCGGGGCGCCCATAGCCGCCGCTTTGCGCCTGGGTGCCGGGGCCGTCGGTGCCCATATCGCTGGACTTGGCGTCCGCCCGCTCGTCATGCATCTCGGTGCGCAGGTCGATCTGGTTGGCATCGCCATGATTGCGCAGGAACAGCATCGTGCGCCCGTCGGCGACGAGCACGAGGGCGTTGTTGGGAAGCGACATGGCGGTCTCCTTGGCTGATGCCAGGAAGAACGAGGGGGAGGGGGTGCGCGTTCCCGTTATTGCGTTACCCGACGGGGGTTCACCTTATTCGGCGCTGCCCTCGGCGAGGTCCTCGCCGATCTCCGCATCGTCGGCCGGCGCCAACTCGCCATCGATCGCCCCGACCTCGATCTCGGCTTCCTCGCTTTCGTCGATCTTCGCGACCGAGACGACATGCTCGCCCTTGCCGACGCGCAGGATCATCACGCCCGACGTATTGCGCCCGGCGATGCGGATGTCGCCGACCGTGGTGCGGATGACCTTGGCCTGGTCGGTGACGAGCATCAGTTGCTCGCCGGGCGTGACCGGAAAGCTGGCGACGACCCCGCCATTGCGCTCCGAGGTGACGATGTTGGTGATCCCCTGCCCACCACGGTTGGTACGGCGATACTCATAGGTCGACGAGCGCTTGCCGAAGCCATTCTTGGTCACGGTGAGGAGGAATTGCTCCTTGTCGGCGAGCTCGGCGTAGCGCTCCTCGGCAAGCCCTTCGGCGCGATCATTGTCGCGCCATTTGGGTGAGCGGAGATAGGCCTCGCGCTCCTCCTGCGACGTGCCGACGCGGTGGAGGATCGACATCGAGATGACCTTGTCGTCGCCGAGCAGGCGGACGCCGCGGACCCCGGTCGACGAGCGCGACTGGAACTCGCGCACGTCGGTCGACAGGAAGCGGATCGCCTTGCCGTTGCGCGTCGCGAGGAGGACATCGTCTTCCTCGGTGAGGAGCGCGACCGCGATCAGCCGGTCGCCGGTGTCGCGCTGTTCCTCGCCGTCGTCGCCGTCGTCGTCGCCGGTGTCGGGCGTGCCGAACTTCATCGCGATCTTGCCGGCGGTGGGGATGTTGGTGAAGGCGCTCATCGGGTTGCGCCGCACCGTGCCCTTGGCGGTGCAGAACATGATGTGCAGCGCCGCCCACTCACCCTCGTCCTCGGGAAGCGGGAGCACGGTCGTGATCTTCTCGCCATCGGCCAGCGGCAGCAGGTTGATCATCGGCCGGCCGCGCGCGGCGGGGTTGCCCTCGGGCAGGCGCCACACCTTCATCCGATAGACGCGGCCCAGATTGGAAAAGAACAGCACCGGGTTGTGGGTCGAGGTAACGAACAATTCGGTGACGACGTCCTCGTCCTTGGTGTTCATCCCCGAACGGCCCTTGCCGCCGCGCTTCTGCTCGCGGAACAGGGTCAGCGGAGTGCGCTTGATGTAGCCGGTCATGGTCACCGTCACGACCATGTCCTCGCGCTCGATCAGGTCCTCGTCGTCGAGGCCGTCGAACGCGGCGGCGAGTTCGGATTTGCGCGGGGTCGAGAACTCGGCGTCGACCGCGTCAAGCTCCTCGCGCATCACGGCGTAGAGTTTCACCCGGTCACCGAGAATGTCGAGCAACTCGGCGATGACCTTGGCGAGGGTGGCGAGTTCGTTGCCGATCTCGTCGCGGCCGAGCGCGGTCAGGCGGTGGAGGCGAAGCTCGAGGATCGCCCTCACCTGGAATTCGCTAAGGCGGTAGGTCGAGCCCGCCGCCTGGGGTTCGACCGCTTCGACCAGCTTGATATATGGCCGGATCTGCTCGCTGTCCCAATCGCGGGCGATCAACGCCTCGCGCGCGGCGGCGGGGCTCGACGAGCCGCGGATGATGCGGACGACCTCGTCGAGATTGGTCACCGCGACGACCAGCCCGAGCAAGATGTGGGCGCGCTCGCGGGCCTTCAGCAGCTCATATTTCGAGCGGCGGATGATGACCTCTTCGCGGAACTTGACGAACGCCTCGATGATGTCGCGCAGCGCGAGCGTTTCGGGGCGGCCACCGCGGATCGCGAGCATGTTGGCGGCGAACGAGGATTGCGCCGGGGTATGGCGCCATAGCTGGTTGAGGACGACCTCGGGGGTCGCGTCGCGCTTCAACTCGATGACGATGCGGACGCCGAGACGGTTCGATTCGTCGCGGATATCGCTGACGCCCTCGATCCGCTTTTCGCGGGCGGCCTCGGCGATCTTCTCGACCAGGCCGTTCTTGCCGACCTGATAGGGGATTTCGGTGAGGACGATCGAGCGGCGGTCGTTGCGGCCTTCTTCGACGTGGTGGCGCGAGCGCTGGAGGATCGAACCGCGGCCGGTGGTGTAGGCCGAATGAATTCCCGCCTGGCCAAGGATGATCGCGCCGGTCGGGAAGTCGGGGCCCTTGACGTGCTCCATCAGCGCTTCGGAGGTCACCGTCGGGTCGTCGAGATAGGCGCGGCAGGCGGCGATTACTTCGCCCAAGTTGTGCGGCGGGATGTTGGTCGCCATGCCGACCGCGATCCCGCCCGCGCCGTTGACGAGCAGGTTGGGGAATCGCGCGGGGAGCACTTGCGGTTCGCGTTCGGACGCGTCGTAGTTCGGCGTGAAGTCGACCGTGTCCTTGTCGATGTCGCCGAGCAGGAAGTTGGCGACCTTGGCGAGCCGCGCTTCGGTGTAGCGCATCGCGGCGGGCGGATCGGGGTCCATCGAGCCGAAATTGCCCTGGCCATCGATCAGCGGAACGCGCATCGACCAGTCCTGAGTCATGCGGGCAAGCGCGTCGTAGATCGCGCTGTCTCCGTGAGGGTGATATTTACCCATGACGTCGCCGACGATGCGCGACGATTTGCGATAGGGCCGGCCGGCGACATAGCCTGCTTCCTGGCAGGCGTAGAGGATGCGGCGGTGGACCGGCTTGAGCCCGTCGCGGACGTCCGGCAGCGCACGACTGACGATGACGCTCATCGCATAGTCGAGGTAACTGGTCTTCATCTCGTCGACGATCGAGATGGGGTGGATATCGCTGGTGTCGGCAACCGGCGGGGTCGTGGCCAAATCTATGTCCTGTCGGTACGTGGAACTGCACGAGCTGCGGCGGTCGCCGGCTCGTCTGTTTGTCTTAGTCGATCAGATGACCGAGCGCCACCCCGCGTACGCGTACGCACGTGCGCGAGGGGGCTATTGTTCGCGGACGAAGAGCGGGGTTTGGGGGGTCGATCCCGCGGCGTCGAAGCGCCAGCCGTCACGGTCGAATTGCTGTAGCGATTCGGGGTCGGCAATGCGTTCGTCGCAGACGAAGCGGGCGAGCGCGCCGCGAGCGACTTTCGCGGCGAAGCTCTGGAACTGAAGGCCTTTTGCGGTACGGACGCGGAAGTCGGGGGCGATGACGCGCAGCTTCTTCGGCACGAACGGTCCGACGACGGCATAATATTCGCGACTGGCGAGGTTGAGGATGGTGTTCGAGCCTTCCTTGGCCAGTTCGGCGAACAGCGCCCTGGCGACCTTGCGGCCCCAATGGTCGACCAGCTTGCCACCCTTGGGTGACCAGCCGGTGCCCATCTCGAGCCGGTAAGGCCTGATCGCATCGAGCGGGCGCAACACCCCGTAAAGGCCCGACAAGATCCGCACGTGATCCTGCGCATAATCGATCACCGCAGGCTCGGCCGACTTGGCGTCGAAGCCGCGATAGACGTCGCCGGCGAACATTCGAATCGCCGGGCGGGCCTCGGCCTTGGCGAAGGTCTTGAAGCGTTTTGCGTTAAGCTCGGCGAGCGCGGCGGAGATGTTCATCAATGCGGCGAGATCGTCGGGCTTGAGCTTCGCTGCCGCCCGCGCGATGCGCCCTGCCTCCGCCGCGAAGCGCGGTTCGCTGGGGCTGTCAGGGAAGGGGGACTCGAGATTGAGCGTCTTGGCGGGGGAGAGGAGGATCAGCATCAACGCCGGGCGCTAGCTGCTTCATCGGAAGGGGTCAAAGCGCTTCCGCCAAGTCACTGGTTCAATTGGCATTCAGCCCGCGCCTGTAATCCCGCTTTGCGTCGGGGCGATTGGGGACTATCCCCGCGCCCGCCAGTTTAGCCGCACGACGGCAGGTCAACAGGAGATCAGGATGAAGTTCGTCAACACTGCGATTGGAACGGCCCTCGGCCTCGCTCTCGCCTCCGCTAGCCCGGTCTTAGCTCAGGCGCCGGCCCCCGCCGCCGCCCCCGCACAGGCCGCCCCGAGGCCGCTCAAATTGTCGTCCCAGGCGCAGAAGGCGATCATCGACCTGCAGACCGCGGTCAAAGCGAAGAATGTCGCCGCGATCCCGGGCCTCGTTGCCGCCGCGCAGGCCCTCGCCAAGGTGCCTGACGACCGCTACGCCATTGCGTCGCTCCAGCTGCAGGCGGCGATCGATGCCGATGACAACACCGCGCTCGTCGCCGCAGCCGACGCGATGCGGGCCAATGGCGCGCCGGGCCCCGATCTGATCCGCATCTATCTCCATGCCGGCCAGAAGTTCGGCATTGCGCAGCAGTACGGCATGGCCACGAACGCGCTCGACAAGGCGATTTCGCTCGACCCCAACAACACCGATGCGCTGCTGCTGAAATCCGACCTGTTGTTGAAGCAGAAGCTCAACGGGCCGAGCGTCGAGGCGCTGACCCAGGCAATCGCTCGGCAGAAAGCGACCGGCGTGGCGGTTCCCGAAAGCTGGTATCAGGCGGCGGTTGCGCGCTCCTATGAAGCCAAGCTGCCGGCGACTTACGAGCTGTCGCGCCAGTGGGCGTCGGCCTATCCGACCCCGACGCACTGGCGCGATGCGATCAATATCTATCGCAACATGAGCGGTGCCGAGCGGCCCGCGCTGATCGACCTGTTCCGTCTGGCCCGCGTCACCAAGGCGCTCGGTGGGGAGAGCGATTACCTCCCGTTCGCCGAAGCGCTGATCGCGCGCGGCTATCCGGGCGAAGCGGTTGCGGTGCTCCAGGAAGGGGCGGCCGCGAACTCGATCAGCCTCCAGTCGGTGACGCTCGCGCGGACCTTCGCGCTGGCCAAGGGCAAGTCGATCGGCGACCGCGCCTCGGCGGCGACGGCGGCCAAGGCCGCGTTGGCCGGGGCAACCGGCAAGCCGGCGATGCTCGTGGGCGACCGGTTGCTTGGCTACGGCGATTACGCCCAGGCAGCGGCGCTGTATCGCGTTGCGCTGGGCAAGGCCGACGCCGATCAGGACCTGGTCAACTTGCGGCTTGGCCAAGCACTGGTGCAGTCGGGCGACAAGGCCGGCGCGATCGCCGCGCTGAAGGCGGTTGGGCCGGGCCAGGCCGAGATCGCCAAATATTGGTTGGCGTGGGTGTCGTCTCGCGCCTGATCGAATAGCTGCTCGGGAAAGGGGGCGTCGGCGGGATCGCCGGCGCCCTTTTTTCGATGTGCTCGGGTCGGTCAAGCCATTGTCCCATTGCGGGATGGTTAATCGCATCCCCCTGTTTTCGCGAGCAAACCCTGCCCAAGTCTGACGCGCCCGCAGCCGGACAATGAGGCCCAGTTTGCACCTGTGAAGTTCGACGACCGCCTTGCCACGATCCTCGGCCTGACCGTCACCGGTGGGCACGACCGCGCGGTGCGCTGGCGCCAGCTGGTCGACCTCGTCGCGCGCGTCGGGCCGGACGCGAGCGGTCCGATCGTTGCCGAGGCCATTGCCGAGATCCGCGCCGGGCAGCAGGAAGTCGCCGCGCCACTGCGCGCCGCAGCCGCGCGGGCGATCGCCGGCCGCCCCCTGCCGCCCGCACTGCTCGAAGCCTTCGCCGGCGACACGCTCGACGTCGCCGCGCCCTTGCTCACCGGGATCATGCCCGATCCTGCGTTACTCGCCGGCGCATCGCCCGAGGTGCGCCGTTTCCTCGAGGCAATGCACCCATCACTCGCCAAAGCCGCACCACGGGTCGCGAAGCCGGTCGAACCGGGCCCGCCGCCAGTGGCCGACCTGCCGACGATCAGCGAACTCGTCGAGCGGATCGAACGGCTGCGCCTCGCGCGCGAGACTGCGCCGGCCTCGCCGACGCCCACCGTCTCACCCGATGCGCCGTCACGACCGATCGCACCGAACGCACCGAGCCCTGCTGCCCAGTCGGCGATCTCGACCGAATCGCCCGCGCTGTTCCGGTGGGAGTGCGGGCCGGGTGGCAACATCGCATGGGTCGAAGGCGCCCCGCGCGGCGCCCTGGTCGGGCGTTCGATCGCCCGCGCCGACGCCGACGAGGGCGTCGACCGCGACGTCGAACGCGCCTTCTCCCGCCGCGCACCGTTCCGCGATTCCGCGCTGTCGCTGCCCGACGCGGGCATCGTCGCCGGACGCTGGCTGATCAGCGGCGTGCCGGCGTTCGCGCCCGGCGACGGCCGCTTCGTCGGCTATCGCGGGATCGCCCGACGCGCCGAGGCGCTCGCCCCGCCGGCGATCGCCGCCGCGCCGGGACCGCTCGACCCGGCGGCGTTGCGTGAGCTGGTTCATGAAATCAGGACCCCGCTCAATGCGATCATCGGTTTCGCCGAGATCATCGATGGCCAGTATTTCGGGCCGGCGCAGAGCGGCTATCGCGCTCGGGCCGCCGAAATCGTCGCGCAGGCGCACATCCTGCTCGCCGCGATCGACGACCTCGACTTCGCCGCGCGGCTGAGGTCGCGCAGCGGCGAGGAAGGGTCGACGACCGATTTCGCGACCTTCTTCCCGGCCTTCGCGACCGGCCTGCAGGCCCGGGCGAGCGAGCGCGGCGTGACGCTGGCGATCGATTCTCCGGCGCACGAAGGCCTGTGCACGCTCGACCGCGACCTCGCCGAGCGCCTGCTCGACCGCTTCGCCGACGCCGTCATGGCGGCGACCACGCCGGGCGAGACGCTGCGCCTCGCGGTGCGGCGCGAAGACGGGTTCTGCGCGCTGCGCCTTTCGCGCCCGCGTGCGCTCGAGGGTTTGAGCCCGGCGGCGCTGTTCGATGGCACCGACGGCGACGCGGTCAATTTCTCGCTACGGATGGTCGTCGGGCTGGCGCAAATCGTCGGCGGCCGGCTCGAGGCCGATGGCGGCGATCTCGTGCTCAGGATGCCGATGGCGGGCTGATGCCGGAGCGTAAGGTGGTGGTGGGCCCGGAGGGATTCGAACCCCCAACCTAGCCGTTATGAGCGGCCGGCTCTACCGTTGAGCTACAGGCCCTCCCCGGAAGTGGTGTTGCGTTAGCGGGATGGCGTGCGCGTGAAAAGCGGGGTCCAAGGCTGAGCGACTTGAAAGCCGCCCAGATATAACCCTGACGCCCTGATCTGTGAGGGCGTGGGCTGGAATTAACGACCGCTGCCGAGTGTCAAAACTCTGCCTCGCACCGATAGACCGATCTTGGCCGTTTCCTCTACATCCTGAGTGCCCGGTCGTAGCCGGTCAGTTCGAGGTAGCCGCGACCGCCGCGCGTGCTGACCGCGCCCTCCCAATAGACCGGAAGTCCACTTCGCCGCGCATCGAGTTTCTGCGCGGCGAACATCGGTTGCAGGCGCCACCGCTCGATCCTCCCGTCAACGCGGATGCTGAGTTCCTGTTTCACCGGATAGACTGCGCCGGTGGCCGGGCTGCGCCACGTTGCGAGCGTGCGGAAAGCGACGTCGCCGGGTCCCAGCACCGCCACGGCGCCGCCCGGCCGGCGATAGGAGCCGCCGGCCCAAATCGTGCCGCCACCCTTGCGCCGGATCCGGAACGCCATCAGCGCCGATCCGTCGTCGAAGTTGAGCCCGGTCCAATCCCAGCCTTGTGCTGTGGGGGCAAGGTAATTGGATGACCATTCGCGGTCGAGCCACGCCTCGCCGGACACGGGCTCGTCATGGTTACCACGACGGACGCGGCCGCTGACCCGCAGATGAGGGATCGAATAATAATAGCTTGCCTGTTGAGGGTCCGGTCCCTTGCGGCTGTAGCCGCCCCGGCCTTGGGGCAGCGGCGGCTGGGTCGGCCGGAAGTCGAGCGCCAGCGCGAAGCCATCGGCGGTCACGCGCGTCGCCCATTGCCCGTCCGGCGAGCGTCGCAGCCGCC
>NZ_JANYGG010000005.1 GCF_025362505.1 Sphingomonas sp.
ACGACTTCGACAGCCATGATCGGCTCGAGCAGGACAGGCTTGGCCATTTCGGCGGCCTTCTTGAACACCATCTGACCGGCGATCTTGAACGCCATTTCGCTGGAGTCCACGTCGTGGTACTGACCGTCGACGAGTGTCGCCATCACGTTGACGGTGGGGTATCCGGCGAGCACGCCGTTGTCGAGCGAGCTCTGGATCCCCATGTTCACCGGCTGGATGTACTCACGGGGGATCTTGCCGCCGCTGATCTTGTCGACGAACTTGTAGCCGCCCTCTGGGTTCGGCTCGAGCGTGACCTTGACGACCGCGAACTGACCGGAACCACCCGACTGCTTGATGTGGCGATACTCGACGGACTCGACCTTCTTGGTGATCGTCTCGCGATATGCGACCTGGGGCTTACCGACGGTTGCATCGACGTTGAACTCGCGCTGCATTCGGTCGACCAGGATCTCCAGGTGGAGTTCGCCCATGCCGCTGATGACGGTCTGGTTGGTCTCTTCGTCGGTGCGGACGCGGAACGTGGGGTCCTCGTCGGACAGGCTCTTGAGGGCCTTGCCCAGCTTGTCCTGGTCGGCCTTGGTCTTGGGCTCGATGGCTACGTGGATGACGGGCTCCGGGAAGATCATCCGCTCGAGGATGATCGGGTTGGCCCGGTCGCACAGAGTGTCGCCGGTCGTGGTGTCTTTGAATCCGAGGCCGGCGACGATGTCTCCGGCCATGGCGACGTCGAGGTCTTCACGCTGGTTGGCGTGCATCAGCAAGATTCGCCCGAGGCGCTCGCGCTTTTCCTTGGTGCTGTTGAAGACTTCGTCGCCTTTGTTGATCAACCCGGAGTAGACCCGGAAGTAGGTCAGCTTGCCGAACGGGTCTGCGACGATCTTGAAGGCGAGCGCCGCGAACGGACCGTCTTCGTCTGCAGGACGTTCGATCGGCTCGTCCTGGAAGTTGACGCCCTGCGCGGGGCGGATGTCGAGCGGACTGGGCAAGTAGTCGATGACCGCGTCGAGCATCGGCTGGACGCCCTTGTTCTTGAACGCCGAGCCGCACAGCACGGGCACGAACGAGAAGTTGAGCGTGCCCTTGCGGATCAGCGCCTTCAACGTCTTCACGTCGGGCTCCTCGCCGCCGAGGTAAGCCTCCATGATATCGTCGTCCTGCTCGACCGCCATCTCAATCAGTTCCATGCGAGCGGCGGCGGCGGCATCGACGAGATCGTCGGGGATCGCCTGATATTCAAACTTGGCGCCGAGGCTCTCTTCAAGCCAGATGATCGCGCGGTTCTCGACCAGGTCGACGAGCCCCTTGAAGCCGCCCTCGATCCCGATCGGGAGATAGAGCACCGCCGGACGCGCGCCGAGGCGGTCCTTGATCATGTCGACGCACATCTGGAAATTGGCGCCGGTGCGATCGAGCTTGTTGATGAAGCACATCCGCGGAACCTTGTACTTCTCCGCCTGGCGCCACACCGTCTCCGACTGCGGCTCGACGCCGGCAACGCCGTCGAAACAGGCGACCGCGCCGTCGAGCACGCGCAGCGAACGCTCGACTTCGATGGTGAAGTCGACGTGGCCCGGCGTGTCGATGATGTTGATGCGATGCTCGGGGCCCTTGCCCTCTTCGGCCGACCAGAAGCAGGTCGTCGCGGCCGACGTGATCGTGATCCCGCGCTCCTGCTCCTGCTCCATCCAGTCCATCGTCGCGGTGCCTTCATGCACTTCGCCGATCTTGTAGGACTTGCCGGTGTAATAGAGGATGCGCTCGGTCGTCGTCGTCTTGCCGGCGTCGATGTGCGCCATGATGCCGATGTTGCGATAACGGTCGAGCGGATGGCTGCGGGCCATGTCGGTTTCCTTGAGCAGGTGGGAAGCCGGACGGTCCGGCTCCCCGATATATAGGTGCGAAGACTACCAGCGCCAGATTTCTACCAGCGGTAATGACTGAAGGCGCGGTTGGCTTCCGCCATGCGGTGGGTGTCTTCGCGCTTCTTGACCGCGTTGCCGCGGTTCGAGGCGGCATCCATCAGTTCGCCCGACAACCGCGCGGCCATGGTCTTTTCCGAACGGGCACGGGCGGCGGTGATCAGCCAGCGGATCGCTAGCGCCTGGGCGCGTTCGACGCGGACGTCGACCGGGACCTGATAGGTGGCACCGCCGACGCGGCGGCTACGGACCTCGATGCCCGGCTTCACATTGTTGAGGGCGTCATGGAACACGCCGATCGGCTCGCGCTTCATGCGCGCCTCGACGCTCTCGAGCGCACCATAGACGATGTTCTCGGCGACCGACTTCTTGCCGTCGAGCATGATCGAATTCATGAATTTCGACAGGATATGATCACCGAAACGGGGATCGGGCAGGATTTCGCGCTTTTCTGGACGACGACGACGGGACATATATTATTCCTTCAGACGATGCGGCGCGCCCGCTCATGGCGGCGCGGCCTGGCAACCAGCTTTTGGCCGAGCTTATTTCGGGCGCTTGGCGCCGTACTTCGAACGCGACTGGCGGCGATCCTTGACACCCTGGGTGTCGAGCACGCCGCGCAGCACGTGATAGCGCACGCCGGGAAGATCGCGCACACGCCCGCCACGGATCAGCACGACGCTGTGCTCCTGCAGGTTGTGGCCTTCGCCGGGGATGTAGCTGATCACTTCGCGCTGGTTGGTCAGGCGCACCTTGGCGACCTTGCGCAACGCCGAATTCGGCTTCTTCGGGGTCGTCGTATAGACCCTGGTGCAGACGCCGCGCTTTTGCGGATTCTGCTCCATCGCAGGGACCTTCGACTTGGCCTTCTGCGGTTCGCGACCCTTGCGGATCAGCTGGTTAATCGTCGGCATGAAGCCTTCACCTTTCTGTGCCGAGCAGACCCCGGCGGTTACTTTTGCCCAACACGAATACGCGAAGTCCGGGGCGGCACCAGGCCCCCCGGCCTTCACATCGTCGAGCAATGTTCAGCTCTTGTCCGGCGAGGTGGCGACAGAATCGCGAGCCTTGCGGACGAGGGGCCCTTTAGCGGCCGAGGTGCAAAGGGTCAACGGGTCGCGGCGCCAGCCCGAGGCCCCCCGATCGTCAACCGCCGAGTGTCGAAAGCTCTTCCACCGTCCCCGCTCCACGCTGCGGGCGGACATATAGGCGCTTGACCAGCGGCCAGTGCGTCCGCGCTTCCGCCTCGATCGCGGCGATGATGTCCTCGACCTCGCGGGCCGAGATGCCGTCATCGAAATCGACCGACATCATCGCCGTGATCTGGTCGGGCGAGCTGTGCACGGTCAGCACTTCGCCGACCCCGGTGATCCCCGATCGACCGAGAACGAGCCCGCGCAGCCCGTCGATCGTCTCGCGGTCGGCGCTTTCGCCGATCAGCAACTGCTTCGATTCGACCGCCAGCAGCCAGGCGGTTAAACCGAGGATCGCGCCGATTATGATTGAAGCGGCCCCGTCGAACCGCGGATCGCCGGTGGACTGGCTGAGCGCGAGCCCTACCGCGGCGACGATGATCCCGAACATCGCCGCGCCATTCTCGAGCAGTACGATGAACGTCGGCGGGTCCTTCGAACGCTTGACCGCTTCGAACCAGCCGAGCCGCCCCTTCGCCTCGCGGAACTCCTTGAACGCCGAGAAAGTGGATCCGCTTTCTAGCAGGAAGGCGATCAACAATACGATGTATGCAACCATCGGCGATACTGCCGGTTCGGGATTGCTGATATGGAGGATGCCTTCGTAGATCGACACGCCCGCGCCGAGCGCGAACACCATCACCGCGACGACGAAACTCCAGAAATACAGCTCGCGGCCATAGCCGAACGGGTGAGTCGCGTCGGGCACCCGGCGGGACGCCTTGCGCCCCCAAAGAAGGAGCAGTTGATTGATGCTGTCGACGAGGCTGTGAACGCCCTCGGTCAACATCGCCGACGAGCCGGTGATCGCCGCCGCGACGAACTTCAACACGGCAATGCCGAGGTTCGCGGCTAGCGCGATCCACAACGTCCGGTTGTTATGGCCCCCTGTACTCATTGCGGGAGGGAGTTTTTGCCAAGCGGTCGCGTTCCAATCATGGCGCAGGAACGGTGCGCGCGACGAGCTTGCCGCCCTTCACCACCGCGTCGACATGTTCGAGTAGCCGCACATTCTGGAGCGGATCGCCCTTGACCGCGACCATGTCGCCGAACCGGCCGGGCGCGATCTGGCCGACGTCTTCGGCCTGACCGAGCGCCTGCCCGGCACTGATCGTCGCCGCGCGGATCGCCTCGATCGGGGTCATCCCCCACTCGACCATCTTGGCGAACTGGCGCGCATTCTGCCCGTGCGGATAAATGCCCGCGTCGGTCCCGAACAGCATCGGCACCCCCGCCCGCACCGCGCGCTGGAATGTCTGCCGCTGCTTGAGGCCGATCATCTTTTCCTTATCGAGGCTTTCCTGCTCGGTGCCGTTCGAGGTGCCGGTCGCGAGGATATAATCGTCGTTGTAGATATCCATGTCGAACCAGGTGTGGTGTGCCTTGGCGAGCTGGATCGTCGCGTCGCTCGCCAGGCTAGCATGTTCGATCGTGTCGATCCCGGCGAGGATCGCATCGCGAATCCCCTCGTCGCCATGCGCGTGGGCTGCGACCTTTAGGTGGAGCATGTGCGCCTCGTCGGCGATCGCCTTCATTTCCTCGAGGCTGAGCTGCTGGCCGCCCACACTGTCGCCCAGGCTAAACACTCCTCCGGTCGCGCAAATCTTGATGACCTTGGCGCCATATTTGTGGAGCCAGCGAACTTTCGCGCGCGCCTCGGCGGGGCTGTCGACCACGCTGACCTGCTTCTTGTCATACGACGGCGGCAGCGCGTTATCGTCGCAGTGCCCGCCGGTGGCACCGATCGCATAAGTCGCCGGGACGATCCGTGGGCCCGCGATCCAGCCGCCGTCGATTGCCTGCTCGAGCGCGACATCGTCGAAGTTGGCCGAGCCGACGTTGCGCACCGTGGTGAAGCCCGCGTCGAGCGTCTTTCCGGCATTGGCAACGCCGACCGCCATCCAGAAATTATCGGTGTACTGGAGCCCACGATAGCCGCCGATTTCAGCAAGGCTGGTCAGGTGGACATGCATGTCGATCAGCCCGGGAAGCAATGTCGCGCCGGGGAGGTCGATATGCTTGATCGCGTCGGAAAAGCGCACCGTGCGTGCATCGGAAATTCCGGTGATCCGCCCGTCGTCGCCAACGAAGATCGCCGGATGTTCGACATAGCGCCCGGTCGCGACGTCGAGGTAGCGGTCGGCGGTGATCACGCTGGCGGCATGGGCGCTGACGGGGGCGACGGCGGCGAGCAGGGCGGCGATCAGGAAACGGCGCATGAATACTCCTTGGCAGGGCGGGGCTCACGGCAGACCTGCCGCAAGTGATAAAGTCGGATTAGATGTGAAGCGCCTTCCCATAGGCCGCCAGCACGCTCTCGTGCATCATTTCGCTGACCGTCGGATGGGGGAAGACGGTATGCATGAAATCGGTCTCGACCAGCTCGGCGGTCTTGCCGACGGTATAGCCCTGGATCAGTTCGGTCACTTCGGCGCCGATCATGTGCGCCCCGAGCAGCTCGCCGGTCTTGGCGTCGAACACCGTCTTCACGAACCCCTCGACTTCGCCAAGCGCGATCGCCTTGCCGTTGCCGATCGCCGGGAACTTGCCGACGCGGACTTCGTGCCCCGCTTCCTTCGCCTTGGCCTCGGTCAGCCCGACGCTGGCGATCTGCGGGTGGCAATAGGTGCAACCCGGGATGTTCATCGGGTCCATCGCGTGGGGGTGGACTTCCTTGTTGCCGAGCTCCTGCGCGATGGCCTCGGCGGCGATGACCCCCTCGTGGCTCGCTTTGTGCGCCAGCCACGGCGGCGCGGTGATGTCGCCGATCGCCCACAGCCCGGGGACGTTGGTACGGCACATCGGGTCGGTCTTGAGGAAGCCACGGTCCATCGTCACGCCGAGCTTTTCCAAGCCGATCTTCTCGGTATTGGGGACGATCCCGACCGCGACGATGCAATGGGAGAAACGGCGCTCCGCGCTCTTGCCGTCGGCGGTCTTGATCGTCGCCGCGATCCCGGTCGCGTCGGGCTTGAGGCTCTCGACCCCGGCGCCGGTGAGGATCTCGATCCCCTGCTTGGCGAGTGATTTTTGCAGCGCGTCGGACACGTCGGCATCTTCCACCGGGACGATCCGGTCGAGCATTTCGACCACGGTCACCTTCGCGCCCATGTC
>NZ_JANYGG010000010.1 GCF_025362505.1 Sphingomonas sp.
GGCATCGCCCGCGCCGAGCAGAAAGGCCTCAACGGCTGGGCGGCACGCTTCCGCGCGAAGGCCCGCGCGAAAAAGTCTGGTTCATCTTCCGCATAAAGCGGGTGAGGCCCGCGAAATAGCGCGGCTGGTCGTCGTACATTGCCATATGACCGCCGTTCGTCGCGAGCAGTTCGCCGTGCGGCAATTGCTTCGCCATCCGCGCCATATAGGCCGGGTCCATTGTGTCATGGGCGCCGGACACCACCAGCGTCGGCACCCTGATCCGCTTGAGGTCGGCGAAGCGGTCCCAGTTCACCAGCCGTCCGCTCGCCCCCATTTCGCTCGGCCCCTGCATCGTGACATAAAAGCGGCGGTTGAGCCTGGCGCCGGCCCGCTCGACCGGCTCGGGCCAGTCGGCGCTCGGCCGCCGGAGGATATGCTGTTCATACCAATTGGGTTGGAGCAGCGCCATGTAGGCAGGATCTTCGGTCTTGCCGGTGGCCTCCATGTCGAGGATCCGGCGCAGGATTTTCTGGTCCATTTTCGGTTCGAGGACGTCGCGGGCATAGGCGTTATAGGCGGGGATCGACGCCATCATGTTGGAAATTACGAGGCACTTGAGCTGGTCCTGGTGGGCCAGCGCATATTCGATCGCAAGGACTCCGCCCCAGCTGTGGCCGAGTACGCAGAAATTGCTCTTGTCGCCGCCGATCGCGCGGCGCACCTGATCGACCTCGTCGACATAGCGGGCGAGCGTCCACAGGCTGTCGTCGTCGGGGCGGTCGCTGTCGCCGGTCTCGAGCTGGTCGTAGTGATAATATTCGATCCCTGCCCCGGGCAGGAAACTGTCCATGACTTCAAGATAGGCGTGCGACAGGCCGGGGCCGCCGGTGAGCAGCAGCAGCTTGAGCTTGGGATTATTGCCCACCCGCTTGATCCATAGCTGGTGCGGTCCCTTGGGCGTCGTGATCGTGATCTTGCGCGCGCCGCCCGCCCAGGCGTCGGGGTGACGGCTATTGTCGTAATAGGACGGTGGTGGTGAAAGCGGCGGTGGTGCGGCGGAAACCAGCGTCAACCCCGCCAGTGCGAGCAATACCGGCAACATCGAACGGCGCATCTGCTTTCCCCCTCTTGCAATTTTCGCGAGCGTGGCACGCGCAGCAACCCCCTGTCCAGCTTGGCGTGGGTCGTGCATAGCCTGTCGCGATTGTCGTTGGAGTCGTGCCGCGTATGTGTGGAATCGTTGGGATCATCGGTAAGGCGCCGGTCGCCGAGCGGCTGTTCGCCGGGCTCAAGCGGCTCGAATATCGCGGTTATGACTCGGCCGGGATCTGCACGATCCACGGCGGCGAGTTCAAGCGCCGCCGCGCCCAAGGGAAGCTCGAGAATCTGCGCGCTGAACTCGATGCGCACCCGCTCGCCGGAGACGTCGGCATCGCCCACACCCGCTGGGCGACGCATGGCAAGCCGACCGTGTCGAACGCGCACCCGCACATCGTCGGCGGGGTCGCGCTGGTCCACAATGGCATCATCGAGAATTTCAAGTTGCTGCGCGAGGAATTGCTCGCCGAGGGCCGCGAGTTCAAGTCGGAGACCGACAGCGAGGTCGTCGCCCATCTCGTCGCGCGCGAGGTCGAGGGCGGCGCCTTGCCGCAGGACGCGGTCGCGACTGTTCTTCCGCGGTTGATCGGCGCGTTTGCGATCAGCTTCCTGTTCCGCGATCACCCCGACCTGATCATCGGCGCGCGCATGGGGGCGCCGCTCACCGTCGGCTACGGCGAGGGGGAGAATTACCTCGGCTCCGACGCGCTGGCGCTCGCCCCGCTGACCCAGCGGATCGCCTATCTCGACGAAGGTGACTGGGTCGTTGCTAAGTGCGATTCAGTACAGATTTTCGATCGAGACAATTGCCCGGTGACACGCGACATCGTCCAATCGGGTGCAACCTCGGAGGAGATCAGCAAGGGCAATTATGCCCATTACATGCAGAAGGAAATCTTCGAGCAGCCGATCGTCGTCGCCCAGACGTTGCAGTCCTACGTCCGTGCGTTCGACGGCGAAGTGACGATGCCCGACACCAGCATCGATCTCGCGCACATCAAGCGCATCGCGATCGTCGCGTGCGGCACCAGCTACTACGCCGGGATGGTCGCCAAATATTGGTTCGAGCAGTTCGCGCGCGTGCCGGTAGACCTCGATTTCGCGTCGGAGTTTCGCTACCGCGCGCCGGTGCTCGAGCCGGGCGGGCTGGCGCTGTTCATTTCGCAATCGGGCGAGACCGCCGACACGCTGGCGGCGCTGCGTTACGCGCGCGAACAGGGCCAGACGATCGGAGTGGTGGTCAATGTGCCGACGAGTTCGATGGCGCGCGAGGCTGACCTCCTGCTGCCGACCCGCGCCGGGCCCGAGATCGGGGTGGCCTCGACCAAGGCGTTTACCTGCCAGCTGGCGGTGCTCGCCGCGTTTGCTGCCAACCTCGCGCGGGCCAAGGGCAAGCTCAGCCGAGACGAGGAACGCGAACTCGTCGCCCACCTCACCGAAGCCCCCGCCGCGATCAACGAAGCGCTCGGCCATGACGAGGATATCGCGGCGATGGCGCACCTCGTCGCGCCCGCACGCGACGTGCTCTACCTCGGTCGCGGCCCTGATTATCCGATGGCGCTCGAGGGGGCGCTCAAATTGAAGGAGATCAGCTACATCCACGCCGAGGGCTATGCCGCCGGCGAGATGAAGCACGGTCCCATTGCGCTGATCGACGACGCCGTCCCGGTGATCGTCCTCGCCCCCTCCGGCCCGCTGTTCGAAAAAACCGTCAGCAACATGCAGGAGGTCCGCGCGCGCGGTGGCAAGATCATCCTGATCAGCGACGCGGATGGAATCGCCGAAGCGGGCGAAGGGACGATTGCGACGATCTGCATGCCCAAGGTCCACCCGCTGATCGCGCCGCTGGTTTACGCCGTCCCCGTCCAGCTCCTCGCCTATCACGTCGCGGTCGCCAAAGGCACCGACGTCGATCAACCCCGCAACCTGGCGAAATCGGTAACGGTCGAATGAGCGCGAAGGACGATCAATGACCCATGCCCTGCCCAACGCCGATGCACAGGCAGCGCCCGCCATCACTTTCGATCAGTTCCTCGCGGTTGATATTCGCGTGGGAACGATCGTCGCGGCGGAGCCGTTTCCCGAGGCGCGCAAGCCGGCGGTCAAGCTCGAGATCGACTTCGGGCCGGCGATCGGGGTCAAGAGATCGAGCGCGCAGATTACCGAGCATTATGATCCCGCGACGCTGGTTGGGCGACAGGTCGCGGCGGTGGTCAACTTCCCGCCACGCCAGATCGGCAAATATATGTCGGAAGTGCTGACGCTCGGCTTTCCCGACGCCAACGGGGCGGTGGTGATGTTCGCGCCCGATCAGCCGGTTGCGAACGGCGCGCGACTCTTCTGACTGGACGGACACACGCCAGTCGCTATCCCCCGATCAATGCACCACCCGCTTCGCCTCCGCCTCGACCGTGCCGCGCTGGCCGCCAACTGGCGCTGGCTGGCGGCGACGGCGGGGACGGCGTGCGGGGCGGCGGTCAAGGCCGATGGCTATGGCACTGGTGGCAGCGCGGCGGTGGCAGTGCTGGCCGAGGCCGGGTGCCGCGATTTCCTCGTGTCGACGTGGGACGAGGCGCGGCGGCTTGGACCGCTGCCGACGGGCGCGTCACTGAGCGTACTCCACGGGGTGGGGCCTGACGATGTCGTGGATGCGCTGGCGAGCTCTGCCCGGCCGGTGCTGAACTCGGTCGAGCAGGTGGCGCGGTGGAGGGCGGCGGCGCCTGACCGGCCGTGCGACGTGATGGTCGATAGCGGGATGAACCGGCTTGGGCTCAGGCCCGAGGAGGTCGGTGTGCTCAATGGGCTGGCGATCGACACGCTGATGAGCCACCTCGCCTGCGCCGATCAGGATCATGCGATGAACGCAGGCCAGTTGGCGCGCTTTCGCGAGGTCAAGGCAGTGGTGTCGGCGAAGCGCTACAGCCTGGCGAACAGCGCGGGGATATGTCTCGGGCGCGACTATTCGTTCGATCTCGTGCGGCCGGGGCTGGCGCTGTACGGCGGGATTCCGCGGGCCGAGGCGGAGGGCAAGATCGCGCAGGTCGCTTACCCCGAGGCACAGGTCGTGCAGCGGCGGATTGCGAGCGCTGGCGAGAGCGTGGGCTACGGCGCGACGTTCGTCGCGACACGCGACACCGAGCTGACGATCCTCAACATCGGCTATGCCGACGGCTATCTGCGCTGCTTTGCCGGGCACGGCGGCGGGAGTGTCGGAGGAACGCGGCTACCGCTCGTCGGGCGGGTGTCGATGGACCTGGTCGCGCTCGATTGCGGCGCGGCGCCGGGCTTGCGGGAGGGGGATTGGGTGGCGCTCGATTATGATCTGCCGGTCGCCGCCGCTGCGACCGGCCTGTCGCAATATGAGTTGCTGACCGGGCTCGGCGATCGGTTCGAGCGGATTTGGAGTTAGCGGCTGCTTCCCGCCAGACCGCAATCAACCAGCTTCGGGCATTTGGCTCCAGCCCGCGATGCGCGCGTGTCCCCTGAGCAGGCGTCCAGGATCAGGCGGCGGAAAGGTCGAACGTGCCGTGCACCCCGTCCGCCTGCGCCGATGGAGCGATCCAGACGTCAAATGTGCCGGGCTCGACGGTCAGCTTGAGTGCGGTGCCGATGAACAGCAGATCCTCCCGGCGGAGCTTGAAACTGACCACCTCGCTTGCTCCGGCGGGGAGTCGAATCTTGCGGAATGCCTTGAGTTCACGGATCGGCTGAGTGACGGTTGCGACCCGATCGTGAACGTAAAGCTGGACCACTTCTTCGGCCTCGCGCCGACCGCGGTTGGCAATCGTCGCGCTGATCTCCAACGACCCATCCCACGCCATCGCCGGCGAGTTCTGAGCCAGGTTCGAATAGACGATGTCGCCGAAGGTCAGGCCGTGACCGAACGGGTAGAGCGCTTCGTTCGGGATGCCGCGATAATGCGTTTTGTAGGGCAACAGGTCACCCGACGGATTGGGGCGGCCGGTCGCCTTTCGATCATAATGGAACGGCTCCTGACCCGATGCGATCGGGAAGCTCATGGGCAGGCGCCCGCTTGGGCTCGCCTTTCCGAGCAAAACATCAGTCAGTGCGCGGCCGCCTTCGGAGCCGAGGAACCAGCCGACGACGATGGCCGGCGCCGCCTTAACCGCGCCTTCGAGCGCCAGTGCGCGACCGTTCTTGAGCACGATGACCAACGGCTTGCCGGTCGCGGCGAGCGCTTCGGCCAGCGCCTGTTGCGGTGCCGGCACGGTAATCTCATCGCGCGACTGGGCCTCGCCCGACATATTCTCCGATTCACCGATTTCGAGGACGACGACGTCGGCATTGCGCGCCGCGGCGACCGCTGCTTCGATCCCTCCGGCGAGCGGCTTGTCGACCCCGCTGCCGGCCACAACGGCAAGCGAGCCGCGTCCGGCCATTCCCTCGGTGAGTCCGGTGGCCAGATTGATCGCCTGAGCATTGTCGCCATAGACCACCCACGGGCCGTTGAGGTCGGTTTTCGCGTTGGCGAACGGGCCGATCAAGGCGATCCTCGCGGTCGGCGCGAGCGGCAGGAGATTGCCGTCATTCTTGAGCAGGACGATCGACTTGACCGCCGCCTCGCGCGCCAGGTCGAGGCTTGTCTTGAGCCGCGAGCGAGCCTTTTCGCGCTTCAGGTCGATACGGCGGAAGGGGTTGTCGAACAGCCCGAGCCGCGCCTTGATCGCCAACACGCGGCGCACGGACGCGTCGACCAGCGCTTGCGGGACGAGCCCGTCACGGACCAATCCGGGCAAATGCTCGACATAGACGCCGCTCTTCATGCTCATGTCGACCCCGGCGAGGAAGGCGATGCGCGCGGCGTCGCGGCGGTCCTTGGCGAAGCCCGCAAGGATCATTTCCTCGTCGCCGGTATAGTCCGATACGACGAACCCCTGAAAGCCCCACTCGCCGCGCAGCAGGTCGGTCATGAGCCATTTGTTGCCATTCGAGGGAATACCCGAAATCTCGTTGAACGATGCCATTGTCGACAGCGCGCCGGCGTCGAACGCCGCCTTGAACGGGGGAAGGTAGACGTCGCGCAGCGTGCGCTCGCTGACATCGACGCTGTTATAGTCCAGCCCCGCCTCCGCCGCGCCATAGGCGGCGAAATGCTTTGCACAGGCCAGCATCGCATCAGCATCGCTGAGCGATTTGCCCTGGAACCCGCGCACCCTGGCAGCGGCGAACTGGCGTCCGAGGAGGACATCCTCGCCGGCGCCCTCCATCGTCCGTCCCCAGCGCTGGTCGCGGGCGATGTCGACCATCGGCGCGAAGGTCCAGTCGATCCCGGCGCCGGCCGCTTCGAACGCGGCAACGCGTGCGGTTCGCTCCGCCAGCGATGGCTCGAAACTCGCGGCCTCCGCGACAGGAACGGGAAAGATCGTACGATGGCCATGGATGATGTCGGCCGCGAAGATCACGGGGATCTTGAGTCGCGATCCACTGATCACCGCGCGCTGCATCTGCAGCGCCATCGCCGCGCCGTTGCCATTGAATACGCCGGTCAGCTTGCCCGCAACCGCATCGGCGATCTGGGCCGCGAAACTGCCGTTATCGCCGGCCGGATTGAGTGTCGTTGCCACGCCGCCGCCCCAGGCAGAGGCCATCAGGCTGAGTTGGCCAGCCTTTTCCTCCAGCGTCATCTGGCCGATCAGCGCGTCGATCGCCGCGGCGTCCCGGCCTGGCTGGATCGTGCGCAACATGGCGCTGACCGGACTGGCCGCCCACGCCGTGATCGCCGCGCCACCCATCAGCAATGACCGCCGCGATATACGCGCTTCGACCATGATATACTTCCTCCTGCCGCCTGACGGGCGCGATTTTGTAACCGGTTACCACGGCACTATTGCATTTCTCCACTACACGCTAGACGGCACTGTGAAGGAGCGTGAGCGCAGTATGGCCGAAGCGACAATCCGCGATGTTGCGCGACGCGCCGACGTTTCCGTCGCATCGGTTTCGCGCACGCTCAACAGCCCGACGACGGTCCATCCCGCGACCCGCGAGCGCGTGCTTCGGGCCATCGCCGACTTGCACTATGTCCCCCATGCCGGCGCGCGCAGCCTCAGCATGCGGTCAAGCCATACGATCGGCGTCGTCCTGCCCGATCTTCATGGCGAGTTTTTTTCCGAACTGGTGCGCGGCATGGATCGTGAGGCGGGGGCGCTGGGATATCAGCTGCTGCTGTCGACGATGCACGCGGACGCCGAATTGGCGTCTCAGGCCCTTCGCGCAATGCGCGGTCGCGTCGACGGGTTGATCGTGATGGCACCCCAACTCGATCCAATGGCCATCGAGAGCATCGTCCCGGCCGCTTTGCCGGCGGTTCTGATCAACAGTGCCGATTGCGCCGAGCGGCATCTCTTGCGGATCGACAATCGACTCGGGGTCGGGCTGATCATCGCTCACCTGTTGCAGGCGGGACGACGGCGGATCGTCCATGTCTCCGGGCCAAGCGGTAATATCGACGCGAACCAACGCGCTGACGCGTATCGCGAGACGCTGCACAGGATGGCGCCCGAGAGCGAGCCGTTGATCGTCGAAGGCGATTTTTCCGAGCGCGGCGGAGAGGCCGCAGTCGAGCGCCTGATCATGGAACAGGTGCATTTCGATGCCCTGTTCGCCGCGAATGACATGATGGCGCTCGGTGCGATCGAGTCCTTGCGAAGCCGTGGCATCACGGTTCCGGGTCAAGTTGCCGTCGCCGGTTTCGACGATATTCCGCTGGCGCGGTACCTCGACCTGACGACCGTGCGGGTTTGCATGGACGAGTTGGGGGCCCGCGCGGTGTCCCGGCTGGTTTCCGAATTGCGCGGTGAGGCAACTGACCGCAGCGTCGAACTGATCGAGCCGACACTGGTCGTGCGCGGGTCGAGCGGCGGGAAGTGAGGATCGATCGTCGCGCGCTGCTCCACGTCGGGGCGCTGTCGGCGCTCGCCATGCCGCTAGCGAGCGCCACTGGCCATGGTCGACGCCAGCGCACATTGCCGCCGCTGTTCGCCGATCTCGAACGGCGGACGTTCGACTGGTTCTGGAATCTCGGTCGGGCGGATAATGGCCTCGTCCCCGATCGCTGGCCGACATCGTCGTTCTGCAGCATCGCCGCTGTCGGCTTCGCCCTGACCGCCTATCCGATCGGGGTCGAGCGCGGCTGGATCAGCCGGGGCTCGGCGCGGGCAAGGACGCTTGCGACGCTGCGCTTCTTCCATCGTGCGCCGCACGGTGAAGCAACCTCGGGCGTCAGCGGGCATCGCGGCTTCTTCTACCATTTCCTCGATATGAACAGTGGTTTGCGCTACCGCGACAGCGAACTGTCGAGCGTCGATTCCGCGCTACTGTTCATGGGCATGCTGTTTGCCGCCGGCTGGTTCGATGGCGCTCACCCCGACGAAGCCGAGATCCGCCGCCTCGCTTCCGGCATCGTCGAGCGGGCCGACTGGCCTTGGTTCCAGCGCGGGCGCTCGTCGATCTCGATGGGCTGGCGTCCGGATCGGGGTTTCATCGACCGCGACTGGGTTGGGTATAACGAAGCGATGATGGTCGTGCTGCTCGCGCTCGGCTCGCGGCGGCATCCTGTCGCGGACGCGGCGTGGGACGCATGGACGTCACGCTACGGCGAATTTTGGCGCGGGAAGGGTAACACCCGCCATCTCGCCTTCGCGCCGCTGTTTGGCCATCAATACAGCCATGCCTGGATCGACTTTCGCGGCATCCGCGACGCGCCGATGCGCGCGGCGGGATTGGATTATTTCGAAAACAGTCGCCGCGCGACCTATGCCAATCGCGCCTATTGCATCGCCAACCCCATGCGCTGGGATGGCTATTCGCGGGACATATGGGGGCTAACGGCGTGCGAGGGCCCCGGAAATCTGCGACTTAAGCAGGGCGCCGTGCATGGTTACGCGGCACGCGGCCCCCTTGGGCAACCGGATGCACTAGACGACGGCACGATCGCGCCAACGGCGGCGATTTCGTCGCTACCCTTCGCGCCCGAGATTTGCATCCCCGCCACGCTCGCGCTGCGGGCCTATGGCGGTGGTGCGCTTTACCGACGCTATGGGTTCGTGGACTCGTTCAACCCAAGCGTGCGCGATCTTGCCACGAAGGTCGAAACCGGCACCATCGATCATCGCGACGGCTGGATCGCGACCGACTATCTGGGAATCGACCAGGGACCCATCATAGCGATGATTGCCAATTACCGCAGCGAAGCGGTGTGGCGCGTCATGCGGCGATCGCCGACCATTCGCCGCGGTTTGCGCCGGGCCGGATTTACTGGCGGATGGCTCGGCTCCTAAGCCTCGGCGGGGCGCCGGGCGTAAATCCCGAACGCCAGGATGATCGCATAGCAGAGAGCGGGGATCAGCAGCGCGAAGGCGAGACTGCCCGACACGTCGGCCAGCGCGCCGGTTAGCAGCGGCACGACCGCTCCGCCGAAGATGGCGATGTTGATGATCCCCGATCCATCCGCCGCCCGCGCTCCCAGCCGTTCGCACGCCAAAGAGAAGATGGTCGGGAACATGATCGAGTTCATCAGCCCGATCGCCAACAGGCTGTAACCCGCGACAGGGCCCGAGCTGTTGGCCGAAATCAGGATCAGGATGACCGCCCCGGCCGCGACCGACGCCAGGATCTTTCCCGGGCTCAACACGCGCAGCAGGGCCGAACCGAAGAACCGACCGACCATCGCGCCGCCCCAATAATAAGCGATCATGTTGCCCGCCGACTGGTCGGACAAGCCCATGACGCTCGACTGCTTGAGATAGTTGACGATCAGCGATCCGATCGACACTTCGGCGCCGACATAGAGGAAGATGCACATCGCGCCAAAGCCGAACCGGGGACGGCGCAGCAGCGCGAAACCGGCGGTCGGCGAGGATTGCTCGATCGTCTCGCCGTGCAGGGCATTGCGGAACATCCACACGATCGCGGCGATCACCGCCAGCGCCACGGCCAGCCCGATGTAGGTTTGAACGATCACCTGGGTTTCGTTAGTCCGATACTGGTCGAGCGCCGGGCCCGACAAGGTGGCGGCACTGACGCCGGCCAGGCTGCCGAGGATCAACGCCGATCCGACGCGCGGGAAGATGGTCGTGCCGAGACTGTTGAACGCCTGGGCAAAGGTCAGCCGGCTATGCACGGTCTTCGCCGGGCCAAGCAGGCTGATCAGCGGATTGGAGACGACCTGGACGACGACGACGCCGCTGGCGAGGACGAACAGGGCGAGCAGGAACAGGCCGTAGGTCGCGGTTTGCGACGCCGGAATGAACAGCAGGCAGCCGACCATCATCGTCAGCAGCCCCGCCACCGCGCCGCGCATGTAGCCGATTTTCTTGACCAGCTGGGCGCCGGGAATGCCGATCACCAGATAGGCGGTGAAGAAGCAGAACTGGACCAGCATCGCCTGGGTATAATTGAGCGTGAACAGCTCCTTGAGCTTGGGAATGATCACGTCGTTTAGGCTGGTGATTCCGCCGAAGATGAAGAACAGGGCCATGACGAAATAGCGCAGGTTGGGCGCTTCGACATGGCCGGCGTCGGCCGTGCCGGGCGTGCCATCGGGCGAGTTAGCCACAGTCGTCGGGGCCATTGCCATTCGTATTCCTCCTCGCGGCGCGGTACCGGCCTTGAGTTTGGCCAGCTTAATGCTCAGCGTGGCTGTAATCGGTTTCCCCAATGAGGCAAGGACATCGCGTTTCCACGTCCGGTGGTCGAGGTCTGACAGGTTGGGCATCGTCCTGTCCAAGCCAGTGTGCGATGATTCTGCAACAGTCGCTGCAAAGGCGCGATGCGTGTCGACCAGCTGTTGTAACCGTTTACATTAACATCTATGATTACCCCACCTGTTGCTCAAAGACAGGAAAAAACGCGCATCGAAATGCGGATCAGGTGACGGAGGAGAGGGCTGATGACCAACCTATTCAGTGCAAAGGGCGCGGCGCGGGGCATTCGCATCTGCCTGCTTGCGACCTCACTACTAGCCGGCGCTCCGGCTCTCGCTCAGCTGACAACGTCAACGATCCGCGGCGTGGTATCGAGCGGTACGACGGCCGCGCCGGGCGCGACGGTCACGGCGGTCAATGTCGAGACCAACGCGACGACGCGCACGGTCGCCGGCCCCAACGGGAGCTATGTGCTGACCGGGTTGAGCCCTGGAACCTATGACATCAAGTTCGTCGCGAATGGGGGCGCTACGTCGAGTCAGCGCGTAACAATCGAAGTCGGACAGACCGCGTCGCTCGACGCCGATACCGCGGCGGCCACCGCCTCACCGCCTGGCGACCGCGCCGCGATTGTCGTTGTCGGGCGGCGGCTGGTCGAGACGCGGACGTCGGAAATCGGCACCAACGTGTCGCAGGAGCAGATCGAGAATCTGCCTCAGAACAACCGCAACTTCATCAACTTCGCCGCGCTCGCCCCGGGAATCCGGGTCAACCAGAGCGAGTTCCGTCAGACCTTCGCCGGCGCCGGGGTTGGCACCGACAAGGATGGCGAGAGCACCGGCGGGCCGCAGGTTAACGTGTTCATCGACGGCGTCAGCCTGAAGGGCAATGTCAACCAGGGCGGGATCGTCGGCCAGGACGTCAGCCGCGGCAATCCCTTCTCGCAGCTCGCGGTCAAGGAGTTCCGCGTGCTGAGTTCCAACTTCAAGGCCGAGTTCGAGGATGCCGGAACGGCGATCATCACCGCCGTTACCAAGTCGGGTACCAACGACTTCCACGGCGAGGCGTTCGTCAGCTTCCAGAACGAGAAAATGATCGAGCGCGACTTTTTCCAGAAGAAGAACAACGAGGCGAAAAAGCCGCTCAAGCGCTATCAATATGGCGCCGCGCTTGGCGGCCCGATCATCCGCGACAAGCTGTTCTTCTTCGGTACCTACGAAGCCAACATCCAGGACCGCATCAGCAACGTCGTTCCGGGCAGCGCCGGGGCGCAGGCCAACCTCATCAACTTCGACCCGCAAATCTATGCCGGCAGCTACGTCAGCCCGTTCCGCGAGAAGCTCGGCTTCGGCAAGCTGACACTGCAAGCGACCGAAAACCAGAAGATCGAACTGAGTGGCAGCATCCGCAAGGAAACCGACCTGCGCGATTTCGGCGGCACCACGGCGCGGTCGAAGGGAACCAAGGTCAACAACGACGTTTACACCGCCAAGCTCAGCCACACCTATCGCGGTGATGGGCTACTCAATGAAGCGACGATCGACTTCCTCAAGTCGAAGCTGGCGTTCGGCGGCGACCAGGATGCCGGGTTCGGCTTCAATTACCCGTTCGTCCAGTTCGGCGGGCGAGCCGATTTCCAGACAGTGCAGCAACGCAGCGTCACCTTCCGCGACAATCTGAGTTTCTCCAATGTCCACTGGAACGGAAATCATCTGATCAAGATCGGGGCGAAAGTCTCGTTCCAGAAATATTCGATCGGGGGCTCAGGCTCGTTCAATCCGCAGTTCGACTTCTTCAACGACCCGTCGCAAAACCTCGACATCAGCCTGCCGGGCGTCGTCCGCTTTGGTGGCGGCAATCCCAACCTGACCGCCAAGACGACGCAGATCGGCCTGTTCGCGCAGGATGATTGGGAAGTGAGCAAGCATCTCCTGATCAATGCCGGCCTGCGCTGGGATTATGATTCGAACGCCAAGAACAACGCGTTCGTAACTCCGCCTAGGGCGATCGCTGCCTTGCAGAATCTCGCTCTTGATCCGCGGATCCAGCCGGCGTTCTACAATGTGAATGACTATATCTCGACCGGCAATCGCAAGGCGGACCTCAAGAATTTCGCGCCGCGCCTTGGCTTTTCCTACGACGTCAACGCCGACCAGCGCACGGTCTTCTTCGGCGGATACGGCCGCTATTACGACCGCGCACTGTTCCGCAACGCCGCCGAAGAAAGCCTCAAGGGGCAGTTCCGCACTGGTGAGATCTTGTTCTCCAAGGATGGCCTGCCGCGCTTTGGTCAACCGACGATCCAGTTCCAGCCGCAATATCTGACGCCGGCTGGTTTCACCGCACTCCTCGCGCAGCTTGCCGCCGATCCCACCCGACCGGGAACGGATGAGCTCAGGGTCATCCCGAACAATCTCAAGACCCCCTATACCGACCAGTTCAGCATTGGCGTGCGGCAGCGGGTCGGCATCCTGCGGACGTCGCTGACCTTCAATCATACGGTCGGCCGCAACCAGATCGGATACGCCCCCCTCAATCGGTCGACCAACCCCGGTTCGAACGGCTTTTACGACTATATCCCGCTGATCAACGGTTACGGAAATATCATCGCCGCTTTCAACACCCGGCGCACCAAATATGACGCTATCTTCGCTACGATCGACAAGCCCTATACCAAGGCATCGCATTGGGGCGGCGGGATCGCCTACACCGGCGTACTTCGCTCGAAGCAGCGCGGAAGCGAATTCAACTTCGACTATCCCAACATCGGCGAGCAGGAATATGTCCCCAACGCCGGTAACGAGAAGCACCGCATCGTCGCCAACGGGATCGTCGACCTGCCGTTCGACGTGAAGGCCTCGACACTGGTCACCTACGGTTCGGGAGCGCCGTTCTTCGTGATCGACGCCAACCGGGCGCCTCCTCCGCAGGGCTTCCAGCCAGGCACCATCCGCCTCGGATATTTCAATAACTTGCCGTACTTCCTGCAGGTCGATTTCCGGCTGCAGAAGAGCTTCAAGCTGTTCGGCGACAAGGAGTTCACCGTTTCGGGCGAAGTGTTCAACGTCTTCAACCGTGCTAATTTCGGCGGGGCGGATGGCTTCATCTGCTGCGGTGGCAATCCCAATTTCGGGGTGCCGAACTCGCTGTCGGGTCCCCCGCGCAGCTTCCAGATCGGAGCGAGCGCCAAATTCTGATCGATTGAACGGCGGGCGGCCCTCGGGTCCCCGCCTCCCATCAGGCCCGCCGATTTTTACGGCGGGTGGATCACCGCCGACTTCGCCGGGCCGTTCAAGGGCAGCGCCGGAAGCATGTGCTGGTGAGCGACGACCCCACCGATCCCCGTCCTGCCGTGGTTTGATCCGCGGGTTGGCACTGCGGCAACTAGCGTGCAGCATGGAGCGTTCATCGCGTGACGCGAGCAAACGGAGCGACGGGTGTGAGCAAAAAGTCGAAGAGCAATCCTCAGGAACTCGAACTCAAACTCGAACTCACGCCTGAATCGGCCGACCGGGTTGAAAAGCTTGCGATACTCCGCGGAAAACCCGGCATCGGTACGGCACAGGAATCGATCTACTTTGATGCGCCCGGGCATCCTCTGCGCGAGCAGGGGATTTCGCTGCGTGTTCGCCGCAGCGGCGAGACGTTCACCCAGACCATCAAGCGCGGCTCCGGTGCGACCGGTCTTTTCCAGCGCGAGGAATGGGAGCAGCAAGTCGAAGGTTTCGACCCCGATCCGAGCGGTTTCGACGACGCTGCGTTGCGCAAGTTTCGGCACCTGTTCGACAGACTGGAGCCGGTTGTCCGGGTCGAGGTCGATCGGTCGATCTGGTTGCTGGACTGGAATGGAAGCCAGATCGAACTTGCGCTGGATCGGGGAACGGTGCGGGCCGGTAAGGCGCAAACGCCGATCGTGGAACTGGAACTGGAGCTGAAGAGCGGCGATGCCGCCGACCTGTTCGACCTCGCCCGACGGATCGGCGAAACGCTTCCGCTGCGACTGAGCGCGCTCAGCAAGGCGGATCGCGGCTTTCGGCTGGCCAGCGGCGAAGCCGGGAAGGCGCAAAAGGCCACGATGCCAAGGCTGAAGGCGGGTTTGCCCGTCAGTCGGGCATTCACCGCGATCGTCATGGAATGTGTCCGGCACTTTCGGCTGAATGAGCCGCTCATCGCCCACAGTCCTGAAGTGCTCCATCAGGCACGCGTGGCGATGCGCCGGTTGCGGGCGGCGCTGTCCCTGTTCCGGGGCGTGATTCGGGACGAAGCGTATCCCCGATTTCGAGACGATCTGCGATCACTCGGTGGCACGCTCGGCAAGGCCCGGAACCTCGACGTGTTCATTCAGCGACATGGACCCTGCCTATCCGGGGCGGACGGGGCCAATCTCGAACAGGAACGCAACAAGGCTTACGCGGAGGTTGCCGGCGTCCTTGCCTCTCCGCTCATGACCGGGTTGTTCCTCGACCTGATCGCGTGGGCGCACACTGGTGAATGGCGCAACGGCCGCAAAGCGAAACGGACGATCAAACGGTTCGCCCGAAAGCGGCTGGGCAAGGTCTGGGCAAAGACGCGCGCCAGCGGCTTACGTCTGCTGGAATTGACCGAGGAAGAGCGACACCATTTCAGAATTGATGTGAAAAAACTCCGCTACGATGTCGAATTTCTCGGCTCGTTGTTCGACGATTCCAAGGTGCGCGAATTTACGTCCGCGCTTGAGCAGATGCAGGAGATGCTCGGCGATCTCAACGATCAGGTGACGGCGCGTGAAATCACGGCAATTCTCTCGCTTGATTTCGTACCCGACGAGGGGAACTGGCAAGCCGCCCGGATGCTGAAGAAGGCCGACAGTCGCTATCGCAAGCTGGAGCGGATCGCCCCTTTCTGGGAGGCGTGACCGTTTGCCGCCACAAGGACTTGTTGCATGAAGACGCTCGCACTTCTCCGACACGGAAAATCGAATTGGGATGACACTTCGCTTCGCGATTTCGACCGCCCGCTGAACAAGCGCGGACGAATGGCGTCGGAGTTGATGGGCGCGGAGATGAAGCGCCGCGGACTGGTGTTCGACGTGGTGCTCGCGAGCCCCGCCGAGCGAGTGAGAGAAACGCTTGTCCATGTCGCTTCGGGCTATGGGCAGGTGCTTCGGCCGCGCTTCGTCCCCGAAATCTACGAGGCGTCCTGCGCTATCTTGTGCACGATCCTGCGCTCGGTCGGCAACGACGTCGGGCACGTCTTGATGGTCGGCCATAATCCAGGACTTCAACAACTCGCGTGCTTGCTGGTGAAAGACGACGCACTCGTCCGCAGCGTCGAGATGGCGTTCCCAACGGCGGCGCTGGCGCACCTGGAATTGCCGGATGTCGGGTGGGACAAGCTCGCGGCCGGCGTGGGTCATCTCGCGGCGTTCGTGGCGCCTCAAACATTGTCCCCGGTCGCGGTCGAAAGCCGCGCGGGAGAAAACCTCTAATTTTTAAGCCCTAGCTCTGCGGCGCCGGCGACTTGGGCTTGAACGGGCAGAGGTCCTCGACTGGGCAGCGCCAGCATTCGGGTTTGCGCGCCTTGCAGATGTAGCGGCCGTGGAGGATCAGCCAGTGGTGGGCGTGGCGCAGGAACGGCGCGGGGGTGACTCTCTCAAGTTTGAGTTCGACCTCGAGCGGGGTCTTGCCGGGGGCCAGTTTCGTCCGGTTGCCGACGCGAAAGAGGTGGGTGTCGACCGCGATCGTCGGCTGGCCGAAGGCAGTGTTGAGGACGACATTGGCGGTCTTGCGGCCGACGCCGGGGAGGGTTTCGAGCGCCTCGCGGGTCTGCGGGACTTCGCCGCCAAACTGGTCGATCAGCCGCTGCGACAGCGCGATGACGTGCTTGGCCTTGGTGTTGAACAGGCCGATCGTCTTGATGAGGTCGCGCAGGCCTTCCTCGCCGAGTTCGAGCATTTTGGTCGGCGTGTCGGCGACGGCGAACAGCTTGCGGGTCGCCAGGTTGACACTGATGTCGGTTGCCTGCGCCGACAGCGCGACCGCGACGAGCAAGGTGTAGGGTGAAGTCCAGATGAGCTCGCCCTCGGGCTCGGGGTTGAGCTCGGCGAGGCGGCGGTAGAATTCGAAGACGTCCGCCTTTTTCATCAGGCGCCGATGACGTCCTTCATCGAGTAGAGTCCCGCCGGTTTGCCCTTGAGGAAACGCGCGGCGGCGATCGCGCCCCTCGCGAAAATAGCGCGGCTTTCGGCGCGGTGGGAGAGGATCAGCCGCTCCTCGGGGCCGGCGAAGATCACGTCGTGGTCGCCCGCGACGGTGCCACCGCGCAGGCTGGCGAAGCCGATGTCGCCCTTGCCCCGCGCAAGCCCGGTGCCGTCGCGTCCGCGTTCGCTGTGGTCGGCGAGCTCGATGCCGCGACCCCGAGCCGCCGCTTCGCCGAGCGCCAGAGCGGTGCCCGAGGGAGCGTCGGCCTTGAGCCGGTGGTGCATCTCGACGATCTCGATGTCCCAGTCCGGCCCAAACACCCGCGCGGCGCGTTCGACGAGGTCGCCCATCAGCGCCACCCCGAGCGAGGTGTTGGCGGCGCGCAGCACGGCGATGTCGCGCGCGGCCTCGGCGATCTCGGTGTCGGCGGTGCGATCGAGCCCGGTGGTGCCGATGAGGATTGGCACGCGCTCGACCTTCGCCCGAGCCAGGTTCGCCTGAAGCGCGGCGGGCGCGGAGAAATCGACCAGCACGTCGGCCTCGCCGGTCACGATCTCGATTGCATCGTCACCAGTCGCGGCGTCGACGATCGCACGGCCCATCCGGCCGGCGGGGGCGAACAGGGCGAGGCGGAGCGGGCTCATCCCGCCGTCATGGCGAAACCCCCGCGCCGACGCAATGTCGGCACGGGTCTGCGTGCCGTTACTTGCGCCAGACCTGCTCGAGGTAAAGCGTCGATCCGAGGAGCTTGCGATATTTGGCGCGCTCGCCGCTCGCCGCATCCATCGCCCGGTTGGTGGTCGCCATATAGGCGTTGAACGCGGTGTTGCGCGCCTCCCTCTCGGCACTGGTCGGCATGCGGTCGAAGATCGTCACCAGGATGACGTCGGCCTCGCCCTCGCGCGGGTAGACGTTGTCGAGAACCTTGTAGCCCTTGATATAGCCCTTGGAGACTTGCCAATCCATCTGCTTGCGATACTGGCCGGCGAGATAGTCGGCATAGTCGGTGCCATGGCCGTCATCGACCTTGATCCGGCTGACCGTCCAATAATCGCCGTCCTTGAACGGCATGTCCTGCGCCGCCGCCGGCATGGCGAGGCTCATGGCGACCGCGCCGAGCGCGACCATCGTCAATTTGTGCATCTGTTCTCTCCCCTGTGGCGGACGAATGTCCGCATCAGTCGTGAGAAACGGCGTCGCACGCGCGACGAACTCGACACACACGGCGTCGTTCCGGATGCGGATTAATCACGGTTAACCGAGTCGGTCCTAACTATTATTTTGCCGGACGATAAGAGGTTCGTGCGGTTCGCTTTTCCAGGTGCTCACTGCTGGGGCAAGGCAGCGCCTTATGCCAGCGGCAGGAACTTCGCGACGATTTCGCGCGCGAGGCGGGCGGGGCGCTTCGACACCGAGTCGAGGCAGCACCAGCTGCTGCGGACCTCGGCGATGACCTCTTCGCCGCGCATGATCATGGTGGTGAAGGCGGCGCGCGCGCCCTCGACCTTCTCGGCGATGACGTCGGCGACAACGAGGTCGTCGAGGAACGCCGGGCGGCGATATTTGATCTCGTGGCTCAAGGCGACCCACAGGTGGCGGGCGACCGCCTCGGGCGGGGCGAGGCTCTCCCAGTAGCGGACGACCGCTTCCTGGACCCACTTCAGATACACGCTGTTATTGACGTGCCCCATGTGGTCGATGTCGGCGGGGAGGATGCCGATCGGGTGGTGATACGGGACGCTGGTCATGGGTCCGAACCTCGGCTTAACTAACACGAATGTCAATGATTCTTGGGATGAATCCCAATGATTCTTGGGATGAATCCCGATGATTCTTGGGATGAATCCCAATGATTCTCGGGGCGAATCGAGCTTGGCGGGCCACTCTCAGGCGAGCCTGCGGCGGCGCTCGCCGATGCCCTGGTTGAACAGCGGCGGGAAGGCCGACAATTGCCCGATCGCGGGGCGGCCGAGGAGGTAGCCCTGAGCGAGGCGGACGCCCAATGCGCGCAGCATGGCGAGTTCGCCGTCGGTTTCGACCCCCTCGGCAATGAGCCCCATCCGCAGCCGGCGGGCAAGGCCGACCATCGCCTCGACGATCGCCTGGCGGGGTACGCTCGTGTCGATCCCGCGGACGATCTTCATGTCGAGCTTGAGGAGGTCGGTCTGGAGGTTGGCGAGCAGGCCGAGGCCCGCGTGGCCGATCCCGAAATCGTCGATCGCGGTGGTGAAGCCGAGTTCGCGATAGGTGCGCACGATGGTGCGCAGGTGATCGACGTCGCTTTCAATGGGCTCGGCGAATTCGAACATCAGCCGGTCGAGTGGAAAGCCGACTTCGCGCGCGGTGCGCAGCGTGAGCTGGATGTCCTCGTTGGGT
>NZ_JANYGG010000047.1 GCF_025362505.1 Sphingomonas sp.
CGGTCGCCGCTTCCGCCTAGGCCTACGCCCCGGGTCGTGGGCATTGACGACTAGGCATGGAGGCGAGGACGCCATTACGGCACAATCGTCTGTGACCTCGAACGGCGCCGCGTGATCGACCTGCTGCCGGGCCGCTCGTCCGAGCCGGTGGCACGCTGGCTTGCCGCCCACCCTGACGTTGCGGTGGTCAGTCGTGACCGGGCCGGCCCATATGCCGACGCGGCCCGCACCGGCGCACCCGGCGCCATCCAGGTCGCCGATCGCTGGCACCTGCTGGTGAACGCGTCCGACGCCCTGCGCCGCGTCGTCGAGCGGCATCAGCCGCAGCTGCGCGACGCGGTGCGGCTTTGCGCCCCATCAGCTTGTCGCGCGACAATCTGGATGAGGGAGCGCGTCAATCAGGGTGAGACTCTGTGACCGCAACGGCAATGAGATTGTTCATTCTGAATGTCGCTGGCAAGACCTATGTTGGTGATTGGTTGTCGGGGAGCGACACGGCGTCGAGGTCCTTGATTGTCGCGTAGCTTTGCGGCCGTCCGGCGCCCTTGTGTTTGCGTTCGAGTGCGGCGCGCCTTCGGTAGCTGTCGACGTTGATCTCGAAGATCGTGGCATGGTGGACGAGGCGATCGACAGCGGCGAGCGTCATGGCGGGGTCTGGAAAGACCTTTCCCCAGGCTCCGAATGGCTGGTTTGCCGTGATCAGGGTGGATCGGCGTTCGTAGCGGGCGCTGATGAGTTCGAACAAGACGGAGGTTTCCGCCTGATCCTTGCTGACATAGGCGAGGTCATCGAGGATCAGCAGGTGGAAGCGATCGAGCCGGTTGATGGCGGCTTCAAGTGCCAGCTCGCGGCGCGCGACCTGCAGCCTTTGCACCAGGTCTGACGTGCGGGCGAACAGCACACGCCAGCCGTTTTCCACCAGCGCCAGGCCGATGGCGGAGGCGAGATGGGTTTTGCCGCCGCCCGGGCCGCCGATCAGCAGCAGGTTGGCGCCTTTGTCGATCCAGCTGTCGCCGGCGCAGATTGCCAAAACGTGCGCCTTGGAGATCGTGGGGATAGCGTCGAAGTCGAAGCTGTCGAGGGTCTTGCCGGGCAGGAGCTGAGCCTCGGCGAGGTGTCGCGTGAGGCGGCGGCGGTCGCGTTCGGCGATCTCGTGCTCGGCGAGAGTGGCCAGGAAGCGCGCGGCCGGCCAGCTCTCCTTGTCCGCCCGCTGGGCCAGGTCGGGCCAGTCCTGCTTGATCGCGGGCAGGCGGAGATCGTTAAGCATCAGGGTGAGCCGGGCGCTATCGATGGCTCCGGTCTGAAGGGCCCGGGTCATGCTGCTTCTCCCCGGCTAACGCCGAGCAGCTGGTCATAGTCGACCAACGGCGTGAGATGGACGACGACATCGGGCAGCGTGGCGGGATCCGGCGCGAAACGCGCGCGCAGCGCGGCGAGATCGGGGAGTTGGGCGGCGGCGAGATCGGCGCTGAGCAGGGTCGCGAGTTCGGCTTCGCAGCCGCGCTCATGCGCGAGCGCCAGCAAGCTGACCATCAGGCGGCAGGCTGACGCTTCCGGCATCTTTTCGAGCAACCGGTCGAAGGTCAGCCGGTAGGCGTCACGGGGGAATAGCTGGTCGCGGTAGACGAGGTTGAGCAATGCCATGGGTTTGCGCCGCAGCGCGTGGATGACGTGGCGGTAATCGACGATGTGGGCGCGCTTGCCGGTCCCCGGCGCACGTCCGCGCGTCAAAGTCATCAGCAAGGTGGCGCCGATGAACACCTCGAGCCGGTCGTCATAGAGCCATACCCGCAGGCGATGGCCGATCAGCCGCGACGGCACGGTGTAGAAGACCTTCTTGAGGGTAAAGCCGCCTGAGGAGGTCACGGTGACAAGCGCCTCCTCATGATCGCACGTCCGCTGCCCGGGCAGCGGCTGCAAGGCGGGCCGCTCGGCCTCGATGCGTTTGACGTGATGGGCGTTCTTGCGACTGACGATCTCGTCGACGAAGCGGCGATAGCCGGCCAGGTCATCGAAGTCGCCGGTGCCGCGCATCAGCAGCGCGTCGTGGATGGCTTTCCTCAGATGGCCGTGCGCGCTCTCGATGGCGCCATTCTCATGCGCGACGCCGCGGTTGTTGCGGGTCGGCTGCATCCCGTAATGGGCGCACAGCGCGTCATAGCGCCGGGTCAGGTCGAGGCGGGCGTCGAGATCCAGATTGCGGAACGCCGCCGAGAGACTGTCGGAGCGATGCTCAAGCGGCGCGCCGCCCAGCGCCCACAGCGCATTCTGCAGCCCCTCGGCCAGGGCGACGTAGCTCTCGCCGCCAAGGATCACGTGCGCATGCTCGAAGCCGGAGTAAGCCAGCCGAAAGTGATACAGTCGGTGATCGAGCCGTTGCCCGGCGACGGTCACGCCGAGATCGGCCATGTCGGTGAAGTCCGACAGCCCCATGCGGCCGGGCTCCTGGACCTGGCGGAATATCACCTCCTGATCGGCGCCATAAAGGGCACGCCATGACCGAATGCGCCGCTCCAGAGTGCGGCGCGCGCCGGCCGACAGATCGGGATGGCGCCGCTGCATCTCGTCGAAGACCGCCACCGCGCGCAGCCCTGGCGCCGCGCTCAGCATCGGCACGACCTCGGCGTCAAAGAAGTCGGCGAGCGGATCGGGACGTCGGCGCCCCCGCACGCCCTTCTGCAAGGACGGAAGCCGGTGGTCGTGCTCGAAGCGATAGGCCGTCGCCGGGCTGATCGCGGCCTTGGCGGCGCTCACCGCCGGGCCGTCTGTCTGTCGGAAGGTCATGTAGAGCCTCATCTGGTGGTCGGTGACATGGCGGCCGGGCAAGGGACAGGTCTTCCATCGGGAAGGCCAATCCACACCGTCGACCGGTCGCGGTCACCTGATCCATCGCTCCCCTCAAAGAAGCGCAGGCTGCTCGTTACGCGGCTAGCGCCTCCGGTCGGGCTTCGCCCGCCCTACGACATCAGCCGCGTAACGACCTTCTCATCCTGATTGTCGGGCTTTCTCACCTTGATTGTCGCGCAGCAATCAGCTTCACCTACCTCCCATCCACGTGCGCCGCTGCCCATTCCGGTTGCCGCGCCAGCAGCCCCGCCCCCGAGCCGCCGCCACGCGCGCTTCGAGGTCGTCCAGCGGCTGCACGCCGAAGGGATCCCGATCAAGCAAATCGTGCGCCGGACCAGGGTGGCCCGTAACGCCGTGCGCCGCTGGCTGCGGGCAGGCGAGTTCATTCCCTACAGACGCGCTCCGGCTCCAAGCCTGCTCAACCGCCACCAGCCTTTCCTGGAGGAGCGCTGGTTGG